>JAHEKS010000453.1:33000-34842 GCA_024638215.1 Acidobacteriota bacterium
GGTTGGCTACACGCTGGGGCCGAACGGCGAGATCATGCTTTCCAGTTTCTGGGGCTTGCTCTTCAACCGCTGGGCGCTCTGGCAATATGCCCACAACATGAGCGGCGCGGTCATCACGGGAAGTTTCGCCCTGGCGGCGGTGGGGGCGTTCTATCTGCTGGCGGGCAGGCACAAGGATTACGGCAAGACGTTCGTCCGGACGGGAGTGGTGGCGGGGCTCATCGCCGCGTGCTTCCAGCTTTTCCCGAGCGGCGACGGCCAGGGGCGCATGGTGGCGGAATATCAGCCGGTGACGCTGGCCGCGATGGAGGGGCAGTTCACCACCAAGGCAGGCGCGCCGATTGCCATCCTCGGCCAGCCGGACATGGAAAAGCAGCGCCTGGACAATCCGCTCGAGATCCCGCGCATGCTGAGCTTTCTCACCTATCGCCGCTGGCTCTCCATCGTGCGCGGTCTCGACGCCTTCGACCGCAACGATTGGCCGGGCAACATCCCGCTGATTTATTACAGCTATCACGTAATGGTGGGGCTGGGAACGATCTTCATCGCCATCCTGCTCGTGGCGGCCTGGAAGCTGTGGCGAGGGAAACTTTTCGAATCGCGCCCGGTGCTCTGGATTTTGATGCTGAGCCTTCCCTTCCCTTACATCGCCAACACGGCCGGATGGATCACCGCCGAGAGTGGCCGCCAGCCGTGGGTGATCTATGGAATCATGCGCACCTCGGAAGGCGTGTCGCCGCAGGTTTCTTCCGGCAACGTCTGGTTCACGCTGATTGGATTCCTGGGCATGTACACGGTGCTCAGCATCCTGTTTTTGTTTCTCGTTTACCGCGTCATCGAGCGCGGACCCGAGGAACTCAAGCCGCAAACGGTCGCTTCCCCGGCCTGAGGAGCTGAAAGCATGGCAACGGTCTGGTTCTGTCTGGTCGCCATCATGATTGCAATTTATGTGGTGCTCGACGGTTTCGACCTGGGCGCCGGGGCGATTCATCTGCTGGTGGCCAGGAACGAAGCGGAGCGGCGCGTGGTGCTGCGCACCATCGGGCCGGTGTGGGACGGCAACGAAGTCTGGCTGCTCGCCGCCGGCGGCACGCTGTACTTCGCTTTTCCCGCGCTCTACGCTTCCAGCTTCAGCGGCTTCTACCTGCCACTCATGATCGTGCTGTGGCTGCTGATCCTGCGCGGCATCGCCATCGAATTTCGCAACCAGATTCAGAGTTCGCTGTGGATCAGCTTCTGGGATGCGGCCTTCTCCTTCGCCAGCTTGCTGCTGGCGGTCTTCTACGGCGCGGCTCTCGGAAACGTGGTGCGGGGCGTTCCGCTCGACTCCCAAGGATATTTCTTCGAAGCGCTGTGGACCAATTTCCGCCTGGGGACGAACACCGGCATCCTCGACTGGTTCACGATTCTGGTGGGGTTGGCGGCGCTCTTCGCGCTGGTGCTGCACGGGTCGCTCTGGGTGGCGCTCAAAACCGAGGGCGAGGTGAACCAGCGCTCGCGGCGCGTGGCGCGCGCAGCCTGGTGGGGCGTGGGGCTTCTGACGATCCTGGTGACCTATTTCACCTTTGAGGTTCAGCCGCACGTCGAGATGAGGCTCTTCGATCACACCTGGGTTTACGTTTTCCCGATCCTCGCCGTTGTGGGACTTGCTTCGGCCCGTTTGTTTCTGGCCCGGCAGGACGACTTGAAAGCCTTCCTCGGCTCCTGTGCTTATCTGGTGGGCATGTTGACAAGCCTGGTCTTCGGACTCTACCCGCTGGTGCTGCCCGCCTCCACCGATCCCGCCTATTCCCTGACCGTCCAGAACGCCAAGGCCGGCGACTACGGGCTCCGCATCGGGCT
>JAHEKS010000201.1 GCA_024638215.1 Acidobacteriota bacterium
ACCATCAATCGCGTCATCGACGTGTTCCCGGCCCACCAACAATCCCAGATCCGGGCCCAGCTTTCGTTGGTTCTCGAAGGCATCCTTTGCCAGGCGCTGCTGCCCAAGCCGGAGGGGAAGGGGCGAGCGATGGCGATGGAGATCCTGATTCCGAATCCTGCCATTCGCAACCTGGTTCGCGAGGACAAGATCCACCAGATTTACTCGGCCATGCAATCCGGGCAGGACAAGTTTGGAATGCAGACGTTCAACCAATCTCTTTACGCACTCTATCAGCAAAAGCAGATTACGCTTGAGACTGCGCTGCTCCGGTCGAGTAACGCGGACGAATTGCAGGACATGATTAAGAGAGGAGCTCCCACCGCCGGGCCGCCGCGCCCAGCGACACCATCCTATGTTCCGGCTAAGAGATAGAAGACCGAGTGGGGGGACGGAGCGGCCGGCACGCGGCGATGAAGACAACCCGAATCTAGGGAGGTCAAAAGGCCATGCCACAATTTGAATTTCGAGGAACATCTCGAACCGGTCAAGCAGTGACAGGAACCCGCGCGGCCCCCAGCCGTGAGGCGCTGGATGCTGTACTCAGGCGAGAGCAGATCACGCCCACGCGCATCGTGGAAAAGGGGCGGGAGATTGCCGTCCCCAAGCCTAAGGTCGCAGGGAGGGTCAGTGCCAAAGAGCTGGCGGTTTTCACTCGCCAGTTCTCCGTCATGATTGACGCCGGCTTGCCGCTCGTTCAGTGTCTCGAAATCCTTTCCTCCCAGCAGGAGAACAAAGCGTTTGCCAAGGCGCTTGTGGGTGTCCGCTCCTCCGTGGAAAGCGGTTCAACCCTGGCGAATGCCTTGCGCCAATACCCGAAGATATTTGACGACCTCTACTCCAACATGGTGGAGGCGGGTGAAACCGGCGGTATCTTGGACACCATTCTCCAGCGGCTTTCCACCTACATCGAAAAGGCGGTCAAGCTCAAGCGCGCGGTGCAGTCCGCGATGATTTATCCCGTCGCGGTGATCGTCATTGCCGGCGGCGTGATTTTCCTGCTGCTGTGGAAGGTGGTCCCGATCTTCGCCACCCTATTTGCGGGCATGCAAGTAACCCTGCCGTTGCCCACGCGGATCGTCATCGGACTCAGCACTGCCATTGCCCAATTTGCGCTGCCGATCATCATTCTGGTCGTCTTGGCCTTTTTCGGCCTGAAGTACTACTATGCCACGCCGAACGGCCGGATGACCATTGACTCGCTACAGTTGAAGGTGCCGCTCCTGGGATCGCTGATGCGAAGGATCGGGGTGGCGCGTTTCACGCGCACCCTAGGAACTCTGATTACCAGCGGCGTCCCCATGCTTGAGGCGCTCAACATCACCGCCCACACGGCGGGGAACGCGGTTATTGAGAAGGCCATCCTGGAGGTGCGCAGAGCCATCGAGGCCGGGCGCACTATCGTTGACCCGCTGCGCGAAACGGGAGTTTTCCCCAACATGGTCGTGCAGATGATCGGGGTCGGCGAGCAGACCGGCGCGCTCGACGCGATGCTCCAAAAGGTGGCCGACTTTTACGAAGACGAAGTGGATGCGGCAGTGGGAGACCTGCTCACCGCCATGGAGCCCATGATCATTCTCGTTCTGGGTGTAGTGGTCGGCGGCGTAGTTATTTCCATGTACCTGCCGCTGTTCACGCTGATTGGCAAGCTGGCTGGATAGCCTTTTGTTGCCCGGATTCAATGCCTTCCGAAACTGCGTCGTGCGTTTCGGAAGGCATTTTTGTTGGCCTGGCCACCGTGGCGCCTTCCCTCAGTTCAAGCAGGAAGCGCAGGTCGCCATCGTTAGATACTCTTGTCAGGTTTCTATCCGCTCCCTATAATGCAGGGAAGCGTCGCCATGCAATTTTCTGAAGAGCTTCGGGACAGGCTGTCCTGGGTCATCAAAATCCGGTTCGTCATCATCACCTTTGTATTCGCCATTGACTACGCCATTCGTGTCCTTGTTCCCACTCCCGGCAATCTCGAATCCATCAAATACCTGGGCATTGTGGTCGTCCTCTGGTACACGGTGAGCCTTTTCTTCCTGATCTACAATCAGCTCAGCCGGGATTACCTGCTGCAAGCCTACCTGCAGCTCTATTCCGACATCGTCATCATCACCGTCGTCATTCACGTCACGGGAGATCTTGAGAGCCACTACTTGTCGCTCTATCTGGTGGCGATCATTCTGGCCAGCATCGTCTTGCCCCGCGCCAGCATTTTTCTAGTGGCCGCGGTGAGCTTTGTTTTTATGGGCTCATTGCTGGAGCTGGCTTATCTGCCCAGCCAGGTTTATCCGCAGCTCCTCCGAAGCTATCCGGCGCTGGGATTTTTTGCCACCACATCTCAGACGCCGGTGGATCTGGGCACTCTCCAGGTTAAGATTTTCGCAACTCTGTTTGGTTTTTTTGCGGTGGCCTATCTTTCTGGATACCTGGCTGAAAGTCTCCGCCGCACGGGCGCTGAGCTTCGCAACCAGCGCGGCCAAGTGGCCAGCCTGCAGGCCATCCACGAGAATATCGTGCAGAGCATGCGGGACGGACTGATCACCACGGACCTGGACGGGAATATCCGCGATGTGAATCCCGCCTCCGCCTTGATCCTGGGACGCAAAGAAGGGGAGTTGCAGGGTAAGCCGATCACCAAGGTACTGGCGGAGATTCAAGCGGACGGGTCAGGCGGCCTGCGAAGGCAAGAAATCATCTACAAGCATCCTGACGGTGAGAAACGGACGCTGGGAATTTCTGCGTCGCCCCTGGTGGTTTCTGAAGTCGGAGCGGTCGGGAATGTTTACAATTTGCAGGACCTGACGGAGGAAAAGCGTCTGGAAGCGGAATACCGCGCCAAGGATCGCCTGGCGACGCTGGGGCGCCTTTCGGCGGGCATCGCCCATGAAATTCGGAATCCTCTGGCTTCCATCGCGGGCTCTGTCCGGCTGCTGCGCAGCATGGCGAAGCTCAGTGAGGACGAAGGCAAGCTGATCGACATCGTGAGCCACGAATCGGAACGCTTGAACAAACTGGTGAATGACTTCCTGGTTTACTCGCCCGATCAGCGCATGGAATTCCGTGACGTTGACCTTGTCACGCTGCTTGAGGAAACGCTGGTTTTGCTGGAACATCATCCGCTGTTCAACTCCGATTACAGAATTGAAAGAAGACTGCCACGCCAACCTGTGACAGCCTGGGCAGACGCGGACCGCGTGCGCCAGATCTTCTGGAATATTTGCGACAACTCCTTAAAGGCCATGCCCCACGGAGGTACACTGTCTGCGGAAGTCCAGAGCGGAAGCGGGGCGAACGTCAAAGTGATTCTGGCGGACTCGGGCGTTGGATTTACGCCCGCGCAGCTTGAGAAGGTCTTTGAGCCGTTTCAGACGGGATTCGAAAACGGCACGGGCCTCGGCCTTGCAATCGTCTATCAGATCGTTGACGCTCACCGCGGCCGGGTTCGTGTGGATTCCCAGCCGGGAGAGGGCGCCCGCTTTACCATCGAGTTGCCGCGCCGACCGGCGGAAGCCGTTTCGCGGCGCAGGGCTGAGGAACCAGAGACAAGACCGGTCTGAGCAGAACCAGATTCGAATCGGCCGCATGCAATTGGAAAGGAACCATGGCGCGTATCCTGATTGTGGATGACGAAAAATCGCTCTGCCAGATGTTGGAAATTGCATTTCGCAAAGAAGGCCTTTCCGTTGAAACAGTTTCAAGCGGCAAGGCCGCGCTCGCCAAAATCGAATCGCAAGTCTATGACCTGATTATTTCCGACATTCGAATGCCGGACCTGACGGGCATTGAAGTACTCGAGCGCGCCAAGGGAATGCAGAATCCGGGCGCCTTCATTCTCATCACCGCGGTTCCGACGGTCACTACCGCTATCCAGGCATTGAACCTTGGCGCATATCGGTACGTCATTAAGACGGACAAGCTGGTGGACGAATTGCGGGTGGTGGTTGCGCGCGCCTTGGAAGATCTGGCCCTGCGCGAAGAGAATAGCCGGCTGCGCCGCGAAATGCTCCGCCTTTTCGCCCAAAACAACATCGTGGGACACAGCCGCGGTATCCAGGACATTCTGGAAATGGTCCGTACGGTCGCACCCACCAACAGCACGGTCCTCATCACCGGGGAAAGCGGTACCGGCAAGGAGTTAGTGGCCAGGGCAATCCACGAAGCCAGCCAGCGGCGGGAAAAGCCTTTCGTTTCGATCAACTGCGGGGCTTTCCCTGAGACCCTCCTGGAAAGCGAGCTGTTCGGATATTTCAAGGGCGCTTTCACGGGTGCGGAAGGAAACAAAAAAGGAATCATCGAGTCCGCCAATGAAGGGACGCTCTTCCTGGACGAGATCGGCGAGACAAGCCTGAGCATGCAAGTCAAGCTTTTGCGGGTTTTGCAGGAACGGAAAATCCGTCCTTTGGGGGGAACGGTAGATATACCCGTGGACGTGCGCCTGATTGCCTCGACCAATCGTGACTTGAAGGCCATGGCAGCGGAGGAAAAGTTCCGCGAAGATTTTTATTATCGTGTCAGCGTCATCCCCATTCACGTGCCGCCCTTGCGCGACCGCAGGGAGGACGTGGAAGCGCTGGCCCGCCATTTCTTGAAGAAGTTTCTGCTCGAGATGAGCAAGCCCGAACGCGATTTTTCTCCGGAAGCTCTGAGGGTCATCCAGGAGTATCCCTGGCCGGGCAACGTCCGCGAGCTCGAAAACGCCATCGAGCGCGCCGTGGCGGTCAGCAAAGAAGCCGACGCTGTAATCAGCGTTGAACATCTCCCGGAATCCGTAAGGGGATTCTCCCCTGCGAGCGTGCAGAAGGAAATCCGGTTTCCGAGCGAAGGGGTCAACTTTGAGACTCACATCCAGCAGATCGAGAAAGAATATTTGCTGGAGGCTCTGCGCGCTGCTGAAGGCGTGAGAACTCGCGCCGCGGAACTCCTGGGAATGTCATACCGCTCATTCCGGCACTTGGCGAAGAAATACGAAATTTGAGCACTTATCTGGACTCGGTCCGACTCGATCCAGGGAGCGCATCGAGTTTCGGTCGAACAAAGCCGCAAGATGAGTCCGGTCCTCCAAGCGAAACCCAACCCTGACCCTGCGTGATAACATGAAGCCTATGAGCGCTGGCGGCGCTGAGCTTCGGCCGGGAGAATCAGCCGGATTGGCGGCATTACGCGATAGTGCGCCGGATGCCGCGGAACATCACCTGCTGGCGCACTGGCACATCCTGCTGGTGGTGCTGGCAGCGACGTTCATTGCCTACGCGCGTACGCTGAGTTTTGATTTCGTTTACGATGATTTCTCGCAGCTCGTCACCAATCCCGCGGTTCACTCCTGGAAGTACCTTCCCGAATATTTTACGAAGAACGTATGGGCTGAGGTCTTTCCGGGAGTGCAAGGGAACTACTATCGTCCCGTTTTTCTCCTCTGGTGCCGGATCAACGATGCGCTGTTTGGAAACCAGACGGGCATGTGGCACCTCTCCACCGTTTTTGCCCATCTTGCCGTAACCGCGCTCGTTTATTTCCTCGTCTTGCGGTTGGTACGGGACCGCCTGACCGCCGGCATGGCCTCCTTGATCTTTGGGCTTCATCCTGCCCACATCGAGGCTGTGGCCTGGGTCTCGGCCGTCACCGAGCCTCTATTGGGGGTTTTCTTTCTATCCTCATTCCTCTGCTACCTGCGCTGGCGCGATGGAGGACACGGGGCTGGGAAGTGGCTGGGTTGCGCGCTGTTTCTTTATGGCCTGGGAATGCTTGAGAAGGAAACTGCGTTGGTGTTGCCTGCTATCATCGGTGTTTATGAATGGATTCGTGGGAACCATGACGCTGATGCAGCCGAAGAGGGTCTCTATCGCCGGGCCCGGCGGTCGTTCCAGGCGGCCATGCCATTCCTCCTTCTCACGGTCCCCTATCTGGTCGTCCGCATCGTCGTCCTGAAGGGTTTCAGCCACGTTCGCAACCCTGTTCCTTGGTTGTGGATGTTCTATACCTGGCCCGCCCTGCTTTGGTTTTGGGTAAAGCATCTTGTCGTTCCTGTGGGTTTAGGCTCCAGTTACGAGCTGGTGACGGTGGAACATCCGGGAATGATGAGCTTCGTGCTGCCTGCTACGGCTCTTGCCGTCGTTGCCCTATTGCTCGGATGGTGGGCGAGGCGGTCGCGGCTGGTTGCCTTTGGCGCCGCCTGGATCGTTCTGCCCCTGGTTCCATTGTTGAATTTCGCGATTTTCCCCCGTGACGACTTCGCGCACGACCGCTACCTGTACTTGCCTTCAGTAGGTCTTGCGATCCTTGTCGCGCTGGCCCTAAGGAACGTCGGCGGCACGCAACAGAAGCAGAAAGCCTGGCCTCCGGGGCAAGTCTTCATAATCCTTGCCCTCGGCCTTGTCCTCGGGTTCGGCACGTGGAAACAATGCTTCTACTTCAAGGATAATTGGATTTTCTATCGTTACAACTATCTGCTTTCTCCATCGAATCCCTACGCTGCGAACAACTATGGAGCGATTTTGTCCAGGCTTGGAATGCGAGCGGAAGCTATACGAGTGCTGGCGCAAGCTAACAAAGTGAATCCAGGCTACTGGTCGCTCTCATACAACTTGGGCCGAAATTACTATATAGACCACAAGCTGAAGTTGGCGGAGCGATACTTTCTGATTGCCATCCAGATTGATCCCTTCAAAGCCGACGCATATTATTGTCTCGGGCTAGCTCGACTTGATTCTGGCAACCCGCAAAAAGCGGAAGTGGCCTTCCGCGACGCGCTTCGTCTGAACCCTGGCGGGCCGCAGTACCACTACCAACTCGCCATGGCCTTCAAAGACGAGGGGAATCTGGAAGCCGCCGTCGCGGAATTCCAGAAAGATCCGGCAGGTAGCCCAACTTTTGCTGAATCTCAACATGAGATCAAGAAAGTCCAGGCTAGGATAATGGCTGCGGATCACACAGGCAGTTCGCCTAAGGAGTCGTTGCCGCATATTCGCAAACCATGAAGAAGACAAGACACAAAAGCGGCGTTGGTACAAAACCTCCACTCAAAACTTGGTTTCACAAGGACAAAAATTGTCGGGATGTTCAGACAAAAACTGGCAAAAATGGGCTGATCTGCGCTCGCCAGAACATACCTTCGGTCATACGCCGTGGAATCTTGTTGTTTTCAATATGTTGCAGCTATGCCAATTTTGGGCTGATGGCTATTTTGGTATTTCACGTGCGTGAAATCGAAGCGGCCAAGGGTTGAGAGGGCCTGCGAATATCTTCGCGAGGAGGAAGGTTAATGAGGAAGAACACACGCGGCTTTTCGTTGATCGAGCTGCTGATCGTCGTGGCGATCATTCTGATTATCGCGGCGATTGCCATCCCCGATCTTCTGAAGTCGCGGCAAGCAGCCAACCAGGCATCAGCAGTTGGTTCTCTCCGGACCATCAACACGTCCGAAGTCACGTACGCTTCAACGTACACAACCGGATTCAGCCAGGATCTGACGCAGCTGGATGGCACGACCTCGCCCAGCACTGTCGTTGCGGCGGGTTTGATCGACAGCGTTCTGGCGAGTGGCATCAAGAGCGGTTACACGTTCGTTTACACTTCGAAACCGGTCAGCGGTCGAATTGACGCCTATAGTCTGAACGCAAGCCCAACGCAAGGCACAGGCAACGGCAACTTCTACTACACCGACGAGTCCGGCGTCATTCGTCAAAACACTTCGGCAAGTGCAACTTCATCGGACAGTCCGCTTGCTGGCTAGTTGATTTGCAGGGCTGTCTGACTCGGGAATTCCAAGGGGGGCCCAGAAGGCCCCCTTTTTTTTCGAGCCTTTTCCGCCTTGACTGACAAAATCTGTCCAGAGTTGTCCTTATGTGGCAGAACTTCTCCCCAGATAGTGACTTGTGGTTGTAACCCATTAAAAACAAAGGGCAATTCTCGCAGCGTGGGGGAAGTGGCTCACCATCTTGGCCACCAACCTGCATTATGAAAACCGGGTGACCGGAAGACCAGGTAACCGAGGTTCGATACTTGCATTCCTGACCAGGGAAGTGATATTGAAGATGCTCAAGGCAAGCGCTGTGAGGTAGAGACGGAGATGAAGAAGACGAGATTAGAAAAAGGGTTTTCGCTCATCGAGTTGCTGATTGTAGTAGCCATCATTCTGATCATCGCCGCCATTGCCATCCCGGATTTGTTGAAGTCCCGCCAAGCCGCTAACGAAGCCTCTGCCGTCGGGTCCGTGCGGACCATCAACACTGCAGAAGTCACCTATGCCTCGACCTACAATACAGGGTACAGTCGTACCTTGGCCGTGCTCGGTCCCGGGGCTGTCACTTCACCGACTTCGGCGGGTCTGATTGACAATGTGTTGGCCGCAGGCGTCAAGAGCAGCTACAAGTTCTTTTATGTTTCCTGCCCGGGAACTCCGGGACCTGACGATGGAACAATGACCAATGGGTCGTGCACGGTCGTCAGCAATTATCAAGTGGTTGCCAACCCGACAAGTGGCGTCGGCAGTGGCAACTTTTACTACAGCGATGCTTCAGGAGTGATCCGCCAAAACACATCCACTAACGCAGGTCCTTCCGACACTCCCCTGAGTGGGTAAGCCGGCATATGCACATCGGTGTCCGAAGCCCTGCAAGCTAGGGCGCTTCCGCGAATTTCCGAAGCAGTCATGGGTTCCTCGGTTTCTCGGCCAGGCGCGTGCGCCCGGTGTCTTCTCCAAGAAAGCCTAGGATCGGATCCGCAAGTAGCATTCAACACAGAAAGGCCAATTCCGGAAAGGACTGGAATATACTAATATGTGGGGCATGCGAAGGGATCGGGTGACTAGATCCGGCCAAGCCAATACGTCTAATTGAAGTAAGGATCCAGTCCATGAGCAAGTTGGCCGTTGAAACCACTGACCTGAGCA
>JAHEKS010000202.1 GCA_024638215.1 Acidobacteriota bacterium
CACGAGTGGACGAATAGCGGGGAAAAGCGGCTTGTAGACATCTTTGTACAGCACCTCGTAGCGGGCCCGAACCTCCGGAATGGGCATGAGGCAGTCGGTCACCTGTGTCATGGCGTCAGCGGCACTGTACGCGTCCCTATACCATCCCACGGCGGCGGCGGCGAGGATGCCAGCTCCCAAACATGTGGCTTCCGTAGTTGCAGAGCGCCGGATTGCCACACCCGTCACATCGGCCAGGATCTGACACCAGAGGCGGCTACGGCTGCCGCCACCCACGGCTACGTATTCGGTGAAGGGTTGCCCGATAGCCTTCATCGCCTCATCGCCAACCAGCCGCTGCTCGAAGGCTATTCCTTCCAGAACGGAACGATAGAAATGCGCGCGGCCATGGACGCCACTCCACCCGATGGTGATGCCCCTG
Organism: Acidobacteriota bacterium; assembly: GCA_024638215.1. GTDB lineage: Bacteria > Acidobacteriota > Terriglobia > UBA7540 > UBA7540 > JAHEKS01. Next base: position 422 of record JAHEKS010000202.1, read on the forward strand.
GCCGCCGAATCCCAGTAAGGGCTCAGCACGCCAATCCAGTACGGCACGGACACGAGACCGGAAGACCCCGGCGGCAGTTTTGCAGCCGCTTCCTCCAGTTGCTCCTCTGGGCTAGGGTAATCAATTTTGCGGATAAGGTCGGCGCCGAATTGGTCTATAAACCACCCCACCGTGTAGGTGCCGCCTCTCAGCACGTCTTCCAGAAAATACATTCCCGCGACCGGAGCGTAAAGGGTGCGGAACGCTCTGTTGACTAGGTAGCGTTGGCTGAACACCCCGCTTGTGACTGCTGTCCCAAGGTTGAGATAGGCTCGCCCGCCACCAGTCGCATTTGCGCCCAGACCGGCGCATTGCCCATCGCCAGCACCAGCCACCACGGGCAGCCCGGCTTGCAATCCTGTGGCCGTGGCGGCTCGGTTGCTAATTCGACCGATCAGATGTCCAGGCGGCACCAGATCGGGAAACTGTGAAGGCTGGAGACCCACCCCACGGATAAGTTCCTCCGCCCAGGTGTCGGTTTTCATGTTCACAAGGCCCATCGGATCAGCGCTGGCCAGGCTGGTCGAGAAAGCTCCTGTCAGCCGGTGTATAAGGAAGGCATGCACGTCGAGGATTTTATTGGCGGGCAGGATAGTCTCCGGTTCGTGCTGTAAAAGCCAGACGATCTTGGGTAATGAGTGGGAGAGCGTCGGTGGCTTTCCGGTCAGTTCATGGAGGAAATCGGAACCAAAGTGCTTCTCGAGGTAAGAAAGTTGCGGACGGCTGCGCTCATCGCACCAGAGGATAGCCTGCCGGAGGGGTCGGCCGTCCTGGTCGACGGGGACAAAACTCTCACGCTGGTGCGTGATACAAAGAGCCTCTACATTCGAGGCGTCAACCTTGCGCAGCAGATCCGCAAGCGCCTGGCAGAGGCTGCTCCACCAGTCCTCCGCCCTCTGTTCGTGCCAGTCGGGTTCGGGGTGCAAGAGCGGGTAGCTAGCTCGCCCTTCGGCGACTGCTGTCCCTCGGCGATTCCACGCGATGGCTTTGCAGGCGGTGGTGCTGCTATCAACGCCGATTACCAAGGTCTCTGCCATGAGCCGTTCATCACCTGCGTTGGTTTAACCTGCGGACCATGATTGTTCCCCCAATTGACGCGGCCCGGGGTTCAAACCCCTTTCGTTGATTGCGGGATCCTCATCCGTGCTTGCCGTCCGCTGCCCTTTGACACGATATCCAGCCCTCAAGCCAGCGGAGCTTCTGATCGCCCATGCCCGGCCGGAGATAGAGTAAGAACGAGCGCAGTGCCGCGCTCAGAAGAGTTGGCGTCGGCGCGGCACTTTTCCTCCAGTTCTAGGTCCCTATTTGCCCGTTCGAGTCCTGAGGTGGAAGCTCTTAGGACGCGTGAGGTAGAGAAATCCTAGGTGCGATAGCGTGCAGCCGTGGCCGCTGTCCTTGATGCCCACCCAGGCAAGCTCGGGGTCCAGGTAGTCGCAACGATTGACATAAACCGTACCGGCATTGGTCCGGTCCGCCAGCATCTCCCCCCGCGCGATGTCCTCGGTCCAAATTGATCCTGTGAGGCCGTATGGGCTCTCGTTCATCAGGCGGACGGCCTCGTCCTCACTCTCCACCGGCATGATCCCGATGACGGGCCCGAAACTTTCCTGCATCATGACGCTCATACTGTGATCAACGTTGACGAGGACCGTGGGCGGGTAAAAGTAGCCTGGCCCCGGCGGGCGGCGCCCCCCGATCAGTACCTTGGCGCCACGGTCGACAGCCTGCCCGACCTGGAATTCCATGAATTCGACAGTGCTGCGCTGGGCCAGCGGCCCCACCGTCGTGGTCTCATCCTCCGGATCGCCCACCTTATATTTCGCCACTTCGGCAACGTAAGCATCCACGAATCGGGAGAAGAGCGAGCGCATCACATAGATCCGCTCGACGGCGCAGCAGCTCTGCCCGGCGTTGTAAAAAGCACCATCCACAAGATTCTCCACGGTGAAAGCAAAATTGGCATCCTCCCGCACGAAGGCCGCATCCTTGCCACCGAGCTCGAGACCCATATCGAGCAGTTGGCTTGAGGCCCACTGATACACCTGGCGCCCGCCTTCCACTGAGCCCGTGAAGGAAACGAAATCCACCTTGCGCGCTTCGATGAGCCTCCGGATCGTTTCATGACGCACGTGAATCGAGGCGACTAAGTCCGCGGGAAGAATCGTGCTGCGAAAGGCCTCCACAAAAGCGTCGCCGCCGAGGGGCGTCAGCCGCGCATGTTTGATGAGAACGGCATTCCCAGCCAGGAGAGCCGGAACGATGACATTGACGGCGATGAGCAGGGGATAATTCCAGGCGGGAATATCGAGGACAATGCCCAATGGCTCGTGCCGGATGAACAAGCGGAATCCTTCCTTGGGCGGGAGGAGATCGTCTTGAAGCGCTTTCGACGCTAGCCGCACCATGGTCGCGGCGCGGTCGAGCATCGTGTCTACCTCGCGGCGCGACTGGTTGAGCGGCTTTCCCATTTGCCGCGTGATGTCCAGCGCAACCGTCTCCTTCATGGTCCGGAAGACATCAATAAACTGGCGGCAGATTTCCACGCGTTGTTCGACTGGGACGTCGCGCCATTCCTGTTGCGCCGCGCGCATCCTGGAAAGAATGGACTCGATCTCCGAGTCTGGGGTTGACGAGATCGTGCCAAAGACTTGTTCTGTGGCGGGATTTACAAGTTTCCATTCCGGTGCTTCACTCATATTCTCCTTTCTTGCCCTCTCAGCCTGCCGGATTGGGTGGATTCAGGTTAGAACTCCCCTTATCAACGCACGCGCAAAAACCGACGTTACCAGCTCTCCTCGTAAAGCCTCAGGAGATCACTTTGCGTGCAGGGACGGATATTGGTTCGGTGGCAGGAGTCTTCGAAGGCTTTCTTCGATAGGGGGCTAAGGCTCTCCTGCGGGACGCCGTGGTTGCGCAGGCCACGAGTTATCCCCAGGCGCTCTATCATGGATTCGACTTCCCGGGCAGCTCGATCCGCAGCATCCTTCTCTGCTAGCTCGCGCACCGGCACACCGAAGAGAGCTGCTAATCGGGCGTAATGACTGGCCGCGGCCTCCTGGTTGAACCGCATCACCGCAGGGAGGCACAAGGCGTTGGCCAGACCGTGATGCAGACCGAACTCGGTCGAGAGGGGATGGGCCAGCGAGTGCGTGGCGCCAAGATCCTTCTGAAAGGCGATTGCTCCCATGCTGGCGGCGACCTGCATATACCCCCGCGCCTCGATGTCCTTACCATTGCGGGTCGCCCGCTCTAGGTAGCGGATGATGAGTTCCAACCCGTGGAGCGCAATGGCGTCGCACAGCGGATGGAAGGCAGGGCAGGTCAGGGATTCCAGGCAGTGCGTGAAGGCATCCATGCCGGTCGCCGCCGTCAGGAACGGAGGCAATCCCACCGTCAGTTCCGGATCAAGAATCGCGCGCTTGGGCATGAGCCAGGGGCTGAAGATGATGATCTTCCGGCCCAGCTTGTGGGAGGTGATCACCGAGGCCCGGCCCACTTCACTGCCGGTTCCGGCTGTTGTCGGGACGGCAATAATCGGATCATAGGGCCCGGTCATCCGCTCCATGCCGCCCGACTGTGCCTCGAGATCGCTCAAGGCGCCCCGATGCCGGGCCATGACTACGACCGCCTTGGCGACATCCAAGGCGCTGCCGCCTCCCAGGCCAATCACCCCGTCGCAGCCAGCAGAGCGGTAGAGTTCGGCCGATTTCAAAACGTCTTCTTCGATGGGGTTGCTGTGAACGCTGTCGAAAATCTCGTACGCCACGCCGCCTGTCTTGAGCACCTCAGTGACCGTGGTGAAGACAGGGGTGGCGCGGAGACCAGGATCGGTGACCAAGAGAGGCTTGCGAATCCCGGTCTCTTTTAGGCAAGACGGAAGGCGCTGCACCGCGCCGCATCCAAACACGATAGTTGTGGGGAATGAAAAGGTGCTGATCCCGTCGAACATGGTCCATCAACCTCCTGCTGCCCGGGGCAGCACAAGCTTGTTTATCCAGTTACGGAATTCTACCTGGCGGACTTCATCAGACAGCACGTCGTCGTCAATGTCGAGCTGCCAGCGCAGGTCTTTGCGGTCGGGATTCTGGTGGAGCGTTTCGAGCTTCTCAACGTACTGCTCCAAATCCTCCTGACGAGGGAAAAAGCCTTCCCGTAATAGCTTCGCAGCCCGTGCCATGATCAGGCGGGCTACCTCGTGCAAGTCGTACTCGGGATGGTACTGGGTGGCCCAGAATGTCCCTTTCTTGTGTTTCACTTCGATCGCCTGGACGTGTGTGAAATCGTTGGTCGCCAGCAGCACGCCTCCACGCGGAAGCTGCGTCACTTCATCAAGATGACTGATGAAGCCGTTATATACCGGCGGCTTGCCCTCGAGCATGGGATGTCGCAGGCCCTCGGCAGTAAGCCGGATCTTACGTGCGATTCCCATCTCGCGTCCGCGCGGGTTCGGCCGCACCTCCCCGTCGGCGGCGGCCGCCGCCATCTGGATGCCCCAGCAAGTGCCGAATCCGGGCGTCCCGACCTCATAGCTCCTCTTCGCAAACTCAATCTGGCGTGTCACGCGTGGCTCGTCCTGGTCGTAGATGGTCAAATTGCAGCCCGTCCAGAGGATCCCCGCGTAGTTTTCCGGCCCCACGCCGTCTGGAGGCGTGGGGTCGTCGCTCGGAAGCCAGAGCCTGTACTCCGCCTGCGGCAGGTGCTTTTTCAGCATCTCGGCATAGAGGCGCCAGGCATATTTCATCCCGACCACATCAAACTCGTCGCGGCTCATTTTCGGATACCCATCAATAATTAAGAAACGAAGTGCGGCTGGCATACGATTGTTTATCCGTCCTTGTTCAGGGATTCAATGATGGTGGGAAGTTGGCTGAATCGCTGGCATACCGCATCGGCACGGCTGTTGCCGCTGCCACGGTCTACGACCGCGGTCAAGAGCACCGCGCGAGTCCCCGCGTCTTTCGCGCCCGCAATGTCGTTGTGTTCGCGGTCGCCGACGTGGACGATTTCGTCCGGAGTGCACCCGACAAGTTCAGCGGCGCGGCAAAACATCGCCGGCGCAGGCTTGGAGCAGCCAAGCTCGTCAGAGAATACGAAAGCCGAGAAATAATCCTGCAGACCGTAGCCGGCCAGCAATTCTCGGAGCACGCGGCCGGGCGAGAAAATGGCGTCTGAGACCACCGCCAGCGTGAATCGCTGGCTGAGTGTTCTCAGGGCGTCCGCGACTCCGGGCACGAGATCGGGGCGGACACGTAACTCCATCTCCTCATGCAACCTTACTAGATCCCGGAGTTCCTCCTCTGGCAGCTCGCGCTTCAAGCCGGCGAGCAGAACCCGCAATCTCACTTCCACCGTCCATGTCACGTGCTCATGGTGCCAAACCTGTTGGAAGGCTGAGTCCGCGGTGTCATAGGCGCAGTTGACAAGCACCCGATCGATTGGAGCATGCCGCGATAGGAAGCGGTGAACCAAGTCCCTTCGCTCAACCGTCTTTGCGGGAAGACCCTGCTGCCGTCGCTTCGGTTCATCGGAGTCATCAACAAAGACGCTATCCCAAAGGTCAAATGACACGACACGAACTAGAGGCACTGCACCCCCCTCCAGATAGCGGGTTGTGAAGAAGAAGAAACGGACGCTATTCTAGCACGCCTATGCAAGTCCCGGGCCTGAACGGTGCTGGCTGCAGATCCTCACGTTACGGACCAGCCGCTCGTCGGGATCCGGCTGTCACCCTCGCTATTCGCTAGAGGTTCGCCTTCCCTTTTCGCGCCCTCAACCAGAGGAAGAAGGTCACGAAGGTGCCGGCGACGGCCATACATAGAAGCATAACGAGAATAGGGAAGATGCGCCCGCCGGACGCCTTGTACATCCAGCCGATGAGCTCTTCCTGAAAGATGGGGCCAATCGAGCCCATTCCGTTGATAATCCCGGCGGCGGCGAGTGCTCCCCGCTTTGAGCCCACGTCAATAGCGCCCACGCCCGAAAGCAGCGAATCGGGGCCGAAAAGCATGAAGCCCGCCAGCCCCATCGAGAAGGTGAAGAAGAAGAGGCTCGTCGCACCGAGGGTTGCCATGAGGACGAACGCAAGCGTCATTACCGCCAGCATGGCGAAAGAAAGAAAGGCACGGCGCCCGTGGAAGAGTTTGTCAGACGCCACCCCGGAAGCGATCACCCCAAAGAATCCACAGAACTCGAAAACGGTCGAGAGATAGCCGGCCTCGCTGCCCGACAGCCGGAAATTCTCTTGCAAGAAGAACGGAGCCCAGCTCCAAAGCGCGTACCGCAGGAATTTAATTGCGAAGTAGATGACGCCCATAATGACCACACTGATGACCACGTCCCGAGTCCACCCGAGTCCCTGCACGCTCTCGCCGGTCTCGGATCGTTCCGCGGTCTGTTTGGGCGGGTTCTCGGGATTGCTGGCTGCCTCCTCTTCCTCAATTGGCGGCAACCCGACGTTTTCCGGCCGGTTCGGGTGCAGCAGGAGCACGATCCCCCAGATGGCCAGAAGGGCGAACGCACCTCCAAAGTACGACGAGCGCCATCCCGCCCGGCCAAGCAGGTAGGCAGCAAGGGCGGTTGCCACCAGCGAGCCTATGGTGTAGCAGGTGGACCACACCCCAAGGACGCTTCCCCTCTGCTGTCGCCGGAACCAGAACGCCAGGCTTCCAATACAGCCCGGCCAGCCGGTTCCTTGCGCGATGCCGTTGACGGCCATGAAGGGCAAGAGAATCCAGAAACCGTTGGAGAATCCAAAGATGAAATTGCAGGCGAGCGAGATCGCGATGCCGCCGAGCAGGAGCAGCTTCGGCCCCAATTTCCTTCCGAAGTAGGCGCTCGAGAATTGTCCGACGGCGTATGAGGCGAAGAAAGCGGTTCCCAGCTGGCCTAGCCGCACGGAAGACAATCCAAATGCCTCCCCCATTTGGGCCTTCACCACGAAGAAAGGCTTCCTACATAAGTAAAGACCGGCGTAGGCGAGCCAAGTTGCGACCAAGATGCGGGCCTGCCAGGGCCGGTAGGCTCGGTCAGGGCTCTTACCTTGCGCCTCGACTGGGAGATTTTGACTTGTGTCCAGTTTCGTCACGCGCGCTGCCTGTGAAACGAGTTGTCAGCCTTCACCTTTCGGCTTTTTGTCCGCTGCTCCGTGTCAAGTCGCCGGTGATTATATCCGCTTTGTCAAGAAAAAATGCCAGAGCGGTTACGCCATGAGGGTCGCTGGACGGAGGTTGTTTTTATGAGAGCTGGGCAGCGGCTTTAATCCCCTGCCGACGTGCATACCGGCGCAGGCGTGAGCGATGGTTATAACGGTCGTGTATCTCTTGAATCAGGTCAAACAATTAACCAACTTGTTGCCTGCGTGTCATCCTGCCGTAACGATCTGACTTCATTGTGACCAACCTGGACACAAACAGCCGGGAGGTTGTGCGATTCTACAACAAGCGCGGCACGGCTAGCCGCTGCTTTGGCTCGCCACCAAGGCAGCCATCTTGTTCGTCCGTCTGTCGCTCACACATTTCAAACGCACAGGAGGTATACGATGTCAGTAGGCTCTTCCACGACCAAGAAAACTCTTGACAATGGTTAGACTGCGTGGTACTCAGGGCCCAGTTACTTGTCAATGTTGCGTTAGGTAGTCACGCAACTCCACGTAAGGCTTGCGGGTCGGGCGGGAGTCATATGCTGGCGGGGTGTACTGCGCGGGTATCTGCCAGGCGAGTGTCCTCTCAGAAGGCAAATGTCACAAAAAGTTCATACAGCGTTGCCATTGGAGTTCTAGATGAGGGTTATCTTCGCGCTCGATTCTCGCCGAGGAAAGATGGCTTAAGGGTAGTCGCTTTGCTCCATGGGAGGCTCAGAGCACAAGAGAAACAAGCCAGTCAATAAGTCCTTCGAGGAGGGACACATGCGGCAAAAAATCGGATGGGTCATTTTGGCAACACTGCTAAGCTGCACGGTAGCTTTAGCTCAATCCACGCTTGGGACGCTTCTGGGGACAGTCACCGATCCCAGCGGCGGGGTTATTCCCAACGCCACGGTAAGGATAACCAATGTTGACGAAAATACCTCACGAACCTTCACGACCAATACAAGCGGCAATTACGAGGCGACCAACTCCAAGCCTGCCACCTACAAGATCGAAGTTACTTGTCCTGGTTTCCGGACCTCTCTAATTGAGAACATCCAACTGGTCGCACGCCAGACGTTGCGTGTGGACGTCGCGCTGCGCTTGGGAGAGGTCAGCCAGCAAGTGGAGGTCACGGGGCAGGCGGCTGGCGTGATTACGACGGAAACCGAGACCGTCGCCGCCACGTACCAGAGCCTTCAGATCACCACCCTGCCCACCAACTTCCGCGCCTCGGGCGGTGGCAAC
>JAHEKS010000013.1 GCA_024638215.1 Acidobacteriota bacterium
TGCATCACCTTGGTGAAGAAGCGCACGTACATCAGGTGCAGGATGGCATGCTCGATGCCGCCAATATACTGGTCAACTGGAAACCAGTACTTGACCGCATCACGGTTGATCATCGCCGTCGAAATCTTGGGATCGGTGTAACGGTAAAAATACCAGCACGAATCCACAAACGTGTCCATGGTATCGGTCTCGCGCCGGGCCGCCCCGCCGCACTTCGGGCACTTGGTATTGACGAATTCCGGCACGCGCCCCAGCGGCGATTGCCCTTCGCCAGTGAGCTTGACGTCGCGCGGCAACAACACGGGCAGTTCGCTTTCGGGAACCGGGACAATCCCGCACTTTTCGCAATAGACAATCGGAATCGGCGTGCCCCAATAGCGCTGGCGCGAGACGCCCCAATCCTTGATTCGATATTGAATAGTGCCCTTTCCAAAGCCCTTGGCCTCGGCGTCGCGCGTCATGCGCCCGATGGCCTCTTCCGAAGTGAGCCCGCTATAGGGCCCGGAGTTCACCAGCTTGCCGTACTCGGTGAAGGCCGCCTCCTGGCTGACGGGATCGTCCCCGTCTGCGGGCGTTATGACGGTCCTGATCGGCAGTTTGTAGGCCGTGCAGAACTCAAAGTCGCGCTGGTCGTGCGCTGGCACAGCCATCACCGCGCCCGTGCCGTATTCCATCAGCACGAAGTTGGCAATCCAAATGGGGACCGGCTCGCCGTTATAAGGATTGCGCGCGGTGAAGCCGGTATCGGCGCCCTGTTTCTCAAAGTTTGCTTCAACTCTGGCACGAACGGCCGAGGCCTTGATGCGCTCGACATCGGCCCGCAGCTCTTCCGTGTGCTTCGAGCGTTGGATGAGCTTTTCCACCACAGGGTGTTCAGGCGCAAGGAAGAGCGCCGTGCAGCCGAAGATCGTGTCAACGCGAGTCGTGAATATTTTGATCGCTCCGTCAAGCTGCCCCCTCTGCCCGCAAAATAGACAAGGATCGCCCACATGGCCGATCAGTGACTTAGGACAGTCGCCAAGCGCGAAGTCTACGAAGGTCCCAACGGATTTGCCAATCCAGTTCTGCTGCATGGCCAGGACGCGTTCCGGCCAGCGGACCAGCTTGGACACGTCTTCAAGCAGACGGTCAGCGTAATCGGTGATTTTCAGGAACCACTGCTCGAGCTCGCGCTCGACCACGGGCGTTTCCTCGTGCCGCCAGCAGCAACCGTTCACCACCTGCTCGTTGGCGAGCACCGTCTGGCACTCCGGGCACCAGTTGAGCCGGCTCTTTTTGCGATAGGCCAAGCCACGGTCGAGCATCTTGAGGAAGAACCACTGGTTCCAGCGGTAGTATTCGGGAACGCAGGTAGCCACCTCGCGCCGCCAGTCGTAGCTCACGCCCAGGCGCTGCAACTGCCCGCGCATGCGGTCAATGTAGCTGAAAGTGAATTCGGAAGGGTGCCGCTGATGCTTGATGGCGGCGTTTTCCGCCGGCAAGCCGAAGGCGTCCCACCCGATGGGATGGATGACGTTGAAGCCCTTCATGGACATGAAGCGCGCCAGCGCGTCGCCGATAGAATAGTTGCGCACGTGCCCCATGTGAATATCGCCGGAAGGATAGGGCAGCATTTCCAGGACGTAGTACTTCTCGCGCCGCGGATCGACGTCCGCGTCAAAGAGATGCTGCTCCGCCCAGCGCTTCTGCCACTTGGCCTCGATTTCCTGCGGGTTGTAATTGGAATCCATGTTTAGAGTTCTGAATTCAGAGAAATAGGTTCTTCAAGAATTACTTGAGATTCTTTCGAAAAGCTTCTCGACCGTCAGCGCGCCCTTGGAAGTCACCAAGAACCATAGCTTGTCCACATCTTCTTCCCGGAACTTCACTGCCCGGGAATAGGGCTCCGTGGTGTCCAGGATGTAGGCTTGCGCGTATCCTTCGCGAACCAATTCCTTCAAGGCGCTGATGACCTCCGGCCGCGAAACCGGGACAGCGCGCCTTGCCTCCCAATTGCCGGGCTCCAAGTCCGGGTCGCGCTCGTTGATGGAAGCAAGAATCGTCGCCACGCTTTCGTAATCGTCGGCGATGGCCGCGATCACCAACTCCAAAACCGAGGCGGCGCGGTCGCGAACCAGCCCGTCCCACCAGCTGTCAAGGCCTCCCATTTGCTTTTGCTCCCGCCAGCATGCGCATCATGCGCAGGTTCCGTTTGTCGTCGCCCGGGCGGTCAATGGGCGTTTCGCAGATAAACGGAATCGAGCGCAGTTTTGGGTGGCGTACAATGCGCCCAAAAGCTTCGCGGCCGATTTTGCCCTTGCCGATGTGCTGGTGCCGGTCGGCGTGAGAGCCAAAATCGGTCTTGGAATCGTTGGCATGGATGACGCGGACGTTCGCGAGGCCCACCGTCTGGTCCAGCTTCTTGAGCGTTTCGCGCAGGCCCTCGACGGTGTGAATCGGATAGCCCGCTTCAAAAGTGTGGGCGGTGTCAATGCAGGCGCCGACGGGGAGTTCCCTGCCCGCTCCGGCGGCGATCTCCGCCACCTCTTCGAACGTCCGGCCAATCGCAGAGCCCTGACCCGCCGTGTTCTCAATCAGAATCATCAGGCCGTTCAACTTCGTTCCTTTGGCGGCTCGCTTGAGCGATTCCACGCACCAGGCAATCGCAGCGCCGGGATTCGATTCCTTGGCGCTCCCCGGATGCGTGACCAGATAATCCGCGCCCAGCGCGACGGCCCGCTCGAGTTCGCCGCGGAAGGCCGCGATCGACTTCTGCCGGATAACCGGGTCCCCGGACGCCATATTGATCAAATAGTTGTCATGGATGACGAGCGGCGCGAGCCGGTATTTCTCGCGCGCGGCCCGAAAGCGCTCGCATTCCCCGGGCGACGGCGGGAGCGTCCGCCAGCCGCGCGGGTTGGCGGAGAAAATCTGAAACGTGTCGCAGCCGATCTTGTGGGCGTGGTGCGCGGCATTTTCCATCGCGCCTGCTATCGAAGTGTGAACACCTACCCTCATCGGCTTTTTCTCCCGAAGCTTAATTCTTCATCTTAACAAAGGCTTGCAAAGAGGGTCAACATGCGCGGGCGTTGTTCGCGGGGTGCGGTTTCTGCGCTTCTCCATCACAGGTGAGAAAGGGCACGATGCGGCCCGCGAGCGAAGCCGGAAAGTCCTTGGGTATGCGAAGTAAAAAGGAAACGGGCAGGCTCGAGGCGTTCAGCGACGGCGTATTCGCCATCGCCGTCACGCTGCTCGGTCTGCAACTGAAAGTTCCGCCTCTCGCATCCAACGGTGCCTTGCCTCCCTCCACGGTGTTTGCCGTGGGCATCTGCACGGCGCTGTGGATCTTCTGGGCGATCATGACGCTCGAATGCTGCCCGGGGCGATTGCTTCCCCAACCAAACCCGCCTACCGTCGCCTGTAGTCTGGCTAAGGCGTAACAGGAGCCACAATTGGGCGGAGACCGGCTCAGATGTCGACGCGCCGACAAATTCTGAAGTAGTGCTTAAGCGACCGTCACACTTACAGGCCGCACGCGGGTTTCAATTGCGTGTCCTCCGTCGCTGCGGCCTGCAGCCTTCTCGGACTGTGGTCGCACATCCAAGAAGAAAACTTAAAGTATTACTTTAGATTCAAGCATGAGGAACCCAACCCCATCTCGCGATGCGGCCGGGGAATGGAACCTCGCCTTGGGAAGTCCTCTCCAAAGAACGCAAAGCGAGTGACCGTTAGAGGCGAAGCTACCAGATCTGGCAGCGCTCCTTTGCCGGGCGCACCATTGGATCATCGGGCTTGCACTGGAACGCCTTGGCGAAGGCCGGCATATTGGACAAGGGGCCATTCACCCGGAAGTGCGCCAGCGGATGCGGATCCACGTTGGTCTGCAGCCGCGCCAGCTCGGGCCGCATGTTCGTGGCCCAGACGTGCGCATAGCCCAGGAAGAATCGCTGCTCCGGAGTGAAGCCGTCAATCACAGGCGGCTTGGGCTTCCCTTCCAGTGATTTCCGATAGGCCCTGAAGGCTATCGTCAGACCGCCCAGGTCGGCAATGCTTTCGCCGGATACCAGCTTGCCATTCTCGTGCAGGCCCTTCTCGACCTCATAGCTATCGAATTGGTTGACGATGCACGCCGCGCGTTCGTCAAAATTCTTCTTGTCCTCCGGCGTCCACCAATTCTTGAGGTTGCCGACCTTGTCGAATTTGTTGCCTTGATCGTCGAACCCGTGGGTCATCTCATGACCGATGACGGCGCCGATGGCCCCGTAGTTGAAGGCGTCATCGCGGTTCGGATCGTAGAAGGGCGGCTGGAGGATTCCCGCCGGGAATACGATCTCGTTCAACTGCGGATTGTAATAGGCGTTGACGGTGGGCGGAGTCATGCCCCATTCCGTGCGGTCCACGGGCTTGCCCACCTTGGCGAGGTCGCGGTTGAACTCAAAGGTCCGGGCGCGGAGGACGTTCAAAACAAAAGGCCCGCGCTCAATGGTGAGCTTGGAATAATCGCGCCACTTGTCGGGATAGCCGATCTTTTCCGCGAACGCCTCGAGCTTGCCGATGGCTTGCTGGCGCGTGGCCTCGCTCATCCACGGCAGCGTGGTGATATCGTCCTTCAAGGCCGCCTCGAGATTGTGGACCATTTCGAGCGCGTGCGCCTTGGCTTGGGGGCTGAAGGCTTTCTTGACGTAGACCTGACCCAGCGCTTCGCCGAGGCCGTTATCGGTGTAGCGGACGCAGCGCTTCCATCGCTCCAGGTTCTCCTTGGTTCCCAGCAAGACTTTCCCCTTGAAGTTGAAGTCTTCGTCCACAAATGGTTCAGAAAGGCTCGCCGCCGTCGAGTTGATCAGATGCCAGCGCAGATAAGTCTTCCAACCGGCCAGCGAGGTGGTCGCAAATTGCCTGTCAAGCTCCTTGAAGAAGTCGGGCGAGGTGACGTTGATTTCGCCTTTCCCGGCCAGGCCGACGGCCCCGAAATAGCCGTCCCAATCGAGGTGCGGCGCCAGCGTTTTGATCTCCGCCACGCTCATGGGGTGGTAGACGTTATCGGGATTGCGGCGCTCGACCCGGGTCATCGAAGCTTTGGCCAGCGCTGTTTCAATGTCCATCACCGTTTTCGACTCGGCCGCGGCGGTTTCCGCACTGTCACCCATCAGCTCAAACATCTTGGCCACGTGCGCGACGTATTTGGCGCGCGTGTCCTTCGATTTTTCATCTTCCCTCGTGTAGTAGTCCCGGTCCGGCAGCCCCAGCCCTCGTTGGTCAATCTCACCGGTGACCTTGGTCGAGTCCTTGAAGTCTTGCGTGGAATCCACCAGAAAAGGCGCGTTGATGCCGATGGATTGGAGGTGCTCAAACTCCTTCTCAAGCCCCGCGCGGTCTTGAATTGCCGAAATGCGGTCAAGCTCGGGTTTCAAAGGCGTTATGCCTTCCGAGTCTATCGCGCTCGTATCCATGCAGGTAGCATAGAAATCGCCCACCTTCTGCTCGTTCGAGGCCGGCACAGCGCTTGTGTCCTTGGCTGTTTCCTCCAGGATTTCGTGCAGCACATCACGGTTGTGCTCGGCCAGGATATTGAAGCTGCCCCAGGAAGGATAAGCGGCCGGGATGGGGTTCCTGGCCTTCCATCCGCCATTCGCAAACTGGTCAAAATCCACGCAGGCGCTCGCCGAGCGGTCGAGGTCGGCGGGGTCAAAGCCGTGCTCGTTGGTTGGACCCGCCGTCCGTGCAAAGGTCAGAGAAAAGGTCACAAAGAGACCTGCAATCAAACTTGCCTTCAAGTATTTCATGAAGTTTTCACTCCTAATCATTTTCTGAACAAAGCGTTGAGGCCGAGCGAAGCAAGGGACCCAGCAAGACCAAGTTCAAGCAACAGAATAATCGCCCCTCCTCCATGCCGCAGTGTCAAGACAGCCAAAGCCCTCCTCAGGAGGTCCTGCGACGCTCCCCCAACGCCGGGAAGCAAACTCAAAAAGCCGGACATACTAACAGCAAGTACGCATTTCCGCCAGTCAGGGTTTCCTAATCATTCTTGTCCCCAAGGCGGACGACCACGGAGCCGCCGGGCAAAAACCTGCCACGTTGCTTTCGCCGCCAAGCTCGATTAGACTAACGCTTTCGCGTACTCAGGCGACGGGTGGGAAAGCAGCCACCATGCTGATTGTCATGAAGCCGCAGGCGACGGAAGGCGACGTTCGCGCCGTCTGCGCCAAGATCGAATCCATGGGCTTCCGCGCCCACCCCATGCCCGGGGCGCAGCGCACGGCCATCGGCATTACGGGGAACCCCGGCCCACTTGAGCCGGCGGAATTCGAAACCATGGCCGGGGTCGCCGAAGCCATCCCCGTTTCAAAGCCCTACAAGCTGGTCAGCCGGGAGGTGAAAAGCGAAGATTCGATCATCGCCTTGAAGACTGGGCCCGGCAAGGCGGATGTTTCGATCGGCGGCCGCGAGCTGGCCATCATCGCCGGGCCCTGCGCCATCGAGAGCCGCGAGCAAGCCTTTGCCGCCGCCGCCCGCGTCCGCCAGGCTGGCGCCAGGCTCTTTCGCTGCGGGGCCTTCAAGCCGCGCACTTCCCCCTACAGCTTTCAAGGACTGGGTGAAGAAGGGCTGAAGATCCTGGCCGAGGTCCGCCGCGAATTCGGCCTTGCGATCGTGACCGAAACCGTTGACCCGGAGAACTGCGACCTGGTGGCGGAATATGCGGACGTGCTGCAAATCGGCGCGCGCAACATGCAGAACTTCTCGCTGTTGAAGCACGCCGGACGCCTGAAAAAGCCGGTGCTCCTGAAACGCGGGATGTCCGCGACGCTGGAAGAATTCCTGATGGCCGCCGAGTACATCCTTTCCGAGGGCAACTACGACGTGATCCTGTGCGAGCGCGGCGTGCGCACTTTCGCCGACCACACGCGCAATACGCTGGACCTTTCGGTGATTCCCGCCGTCAAGCGCCTCTCCCACCTGCCCATCATCGTTGACCCCAGCCACGGCACGGGCAAGCGCGATAAGGTGACTCCGCTGGCGCGCGCGGCGGTGGCGGTGGGCGCGGACGGCCTGATCGTCGAGGTCCACCCCAACCCCGAACGCGCGCTTTCGGATGGCTATCAGTCACTCTACCCCGAGCAGTTCGAGGAATTGATGGAGCAGGTGACCGCCATCGCGGGAGTGATCGGGCGCACGACAGCCAGATCAGCGCTCGCGACGGCTGGTAGTCAACTGCAAGAAAGCGGCCCACACTGCAAGGATCGAAGATTCTCATCCTGAAATGAAGCTTTACCGGCGCTCGCGAATTCTCACTTCCACGTCGAAACGAAGCTCGGCCGTGCTGGCCGCCTCCGTCGTTGCAGCCACTTTCCTCTCGTGGGCCTGCAGGCGCCAGGCAGGAGTACAAACACGTCCTTACGTGGCCTTTGTTGCCGACCAGCAGGGCAATACGGTCGCCGCGGCGGATCTGGATTCCTTGCAGATGGTGGCGTCCATCCCTGTGCCTGCGTCGCCCCAGCAGCTCGGCGTGCGGCCCCGCAGCCATGAGCTCTACGTTGTTTCGGCCTCGGGCAGACTGAGCGTGATTACGTTCCCCGATCTCCGCGTTTCAAGGGAATTCAGAATTGGCCAAACCGCTTCCAGTTTGGTCTTTTCACCCGACGGTCGCCGCGCCTACCTCCTCGCGCCTGACGCCAACGAACTGGTCTCCCTGGATTGTCAGCACCAGAAGGAGCTGGGGCGAGTTCGGCTCAAGGACAAACCTTCAAGCGTTTGTTTAACTCCTGACGGAAAGACTCTCATTGTGTCTGCTCCCTCACATTTGTACTTCCTGAACGCCGAGACGCGGGCCGAGCTGGGGAGCGTGCAGGTGGGCAAGGCTCCTGGCCCCATGGCTGTACGGCCGGACGGTCGAGAGGTCTTCGTTGCCGACACCGGCGCGAACCAGGTTTCTGCAGTTCAAATCCCTTCGCGCAGGCTGCTCGCCAACCTGGACATCGCCGCGCCGGTCAGTTCCCTTTCAGTCAAGCCCGATGGCGGCGAGATCTTCGCGCTGAGCCCGCAAGGCTCGGTGATTATCATCCTCGATGCTTTCCACGACGACGTGGAGCAGACTCTGACCGCCGGGCTTCACCCCGTGGCCGGGATTTTCCGAAGCGACATGAGCGTTTTCTACATTGCGACTGCCGGCGACGGAAACATCACGGCGCTCGACGTTCAGACTCGCGACGTGGTCGCCGTGGCGCACGCCGGAACCCAGCCCGTGGCCATGGCGCTCACGCCGGACGAGAGCTTCCTCGCCGTCGCTGACGCGGCGTCATCGAGCCTGGCGATCCTCCGCACTGACAGGCTGGGCCTGGTGACCGCCATTCCCGTGGGAGCGAACCCCGTTGACGTGGCCATTCCCAACTGGCTGAAGTAGAAGAAATGCTCCGCGAAGCGCCTTCCGCCCGCAGCGCCGCCAGCTCCATTTCACATTAAAGCTCTACTTTCACTTTTGTCGGCGCGACGACATCTCAAGCCGAGGATGAGGTTCGAGGCAAGAGGGACCACCGGGAAACCGGAAGGAGCGATGCGACCACTTCCCTGCGGCGT
The DNA here is from genome assembly GCA_024638215.1 of Acidobacteriota bacterium. Taxonomy (GTDB): domain Bacteria; phylum Acidobacteriota; class Terriglobia; order UBA7540; family UBA7540; genus JAHEKS01. Next base: position 8,551 of record JAHEKS010000013.1, read on the forward strand.
GAGGGGCGATAAGAACAGGCCACGGCCGCGGCTTACCAGCCAGTGTAATCTTCGGTAAGTTCGAGCGTCAGCCAGCCTTCCTGCGGAATGATTTGGACCGGAAGCTCGTTGACCCAAAGTGAGACTTGAAGTTTAATCTTCTCGTGCGGCGCAAGGCCGAGCGAACCATATTCCAGGGAAAACTCGAAGATGCGCGCGAAAGCCACTTGAATCCCGGAGGCGCTTTCCGTCTGCTCCGCTTGCGCGCCGCCGCGTGAGAATTCTATTTCCGCCGCCTGACCGTCCTTGACCGGCGCGCGCAGGTGGATGCTGTGGTCCCCGTCCACGTTGACGCGCAACTCGAAATCAGGATGCGCCGCACGAAAATCTTCCGTCAGGTCCACCCGCAGGTAAAGCGCGTGCTCGCTGTAACCGTAATAGAGCGCCTCAATAAACGCGGCCGCGCCGTGCATCGAGCCGGAACGGTAGTCGGGAACGTACAGCCCCGCCCCCAGCCACTCGAAGTAATTGGTGACCATGCCATCCACCCGGGGCTCAATGCGTCCCGACGGGGGCACCATCAGCGCTCGAGCCTTGGGCCGCTTGATGGGCACGGCCAGTTCGTCAGGCGGTGAGCCGCCCAGCATGCGGTAGAGGTTCGACAGGTGTTTTCGGTAAAGCAGATCAAATTCCTCGTCGTGCGCGCTGGAGTGCTCCGGCCCGTACCACCAGCACCAATCGCTGCCCTCGGAGATCCAAAGCTCCTGGCGGGCCAGTTCGACCTGCTCAGGAGCGATGCCGGGCTTGGTTGAGTTCTCGGCGAAGAAATCCCGGGCCTGCGTGAGCAAGTCCCAGGCGCGGTTGTCTTCCTGAGCGCCAATCCAAACGTCAAAGTTGGAATTGATCCAGGAACCCGGTACGACCCTTGTCAGCTGGCCGGGCTCGGTCACGCGTAGGGCCTCGGTTGCGGTGAGCGCTCGTAAGTCGGAGTCCTCAGAGACCCGCCGGTAGAAGCCTTTCAGGAACTCGCGGCCGTTGCCCCGGAAGAATTCCCACGCGTTCTCGCCGTCCAGGATGACGGAGACGACCGCGGGTCGGCCGCCCGTGCTCCTGCCCGCAGCTTTGATGCGGTAGTGAAGATCAGCGGCAGCGGCGTGAGCATCCATGCGCGAATACACGAACCCGATGAGGTCGGAAATCTGGTGATCCCGGAAAAACAGCGAGATTCCCCGATTCCCCGGCTGAAAGCGATGCGGGCGGTAGAGCTCGCCGCCACCCGAGACAGTTCTGTCCCCCTGCCGATGGAAACCCATCTGGAGGGATCGGGCCAGGACTCCCTCATCCGTGGCCGCCCACTCGAACCCCTCCTCGGCGGCAATCCTCAGCACCTCCTCGGAAACACTTCCCTCGCTTGGCCACAGGCCGCGGGGTCGGCTGCCGAAAACCCGCTCGTGCAGGCGCATGGCGGCGCGCAACTGGTCACGCGCATCCTCGGGGTGATGAAAATGCCGGTGCGGCAATCGCACGCCAGGGTGGGATTCGCTGGCAATGTTCGTGTCACAAAGCAGCGGCAGGATGGGATGATAGAAAGGGGAAGTGGAAATCTCGATCTGTTGGCGCGCCGCCGCCTTTCGATAAACTTCAAGTATTACTTTAAATAGGTCGATTTCCTTTTTCCGCACGATCGACTTGTCTTCTTCCGAGTATCCCCGCTCCTTGCGCACAAGGCGACTGATCTCGCGGTCGCCTTCCAGGTATCGCTCGTCGAACCAGGCGATCTGAGAAAGGACTTGCAGGTCCAGGAAATCCTGCGGCATGAACCGGGTTGCGGCGGCCACGGGACCCGCCACCTGTTTCACCCGGTCGAAGAGTTCGCGAAAGCGCGGGTAGCGGTTCAGCAGGTTTTCGTGGTTCAACTGAAAGGAATAGGTTAAGAGTTTGGCCTGCTCTTCCGGGGTAAGGTCCGCCGCCCGCTTGAACGCCAGGTGGTAAGGCTCTTCGCGCGCCGTGTCCGCCGCGTATTCTTCCAGCTGTGCGACGAGCGACGGAACCATGTTGAAGGTCATGTGGACGGCGGGAAACTCATCCAGCATGGCCACCATGCCGTAGTAATCCTTGAGGGCGTGCAGCCGCACCCAGGGCATGGTGTAGACCTCCTCGGCCAAGTCCTTGTAAAAGGGCTGGTGCATGTGCCAAAGGAGCATCAACGAAGTCGGCATTTGGAGGCGGCGAAGCGCTTGCTTTGCGCGGTCAGAAGTGCTGTGCTAGCATCGCAAGGGAATCGGAATTCAGATGGCCGAGGTTAACAGATTCGAACTCGGCCTCCGTCGCAGGATCTAGGGTTCGGGTTCCGAACTTTGAGTTTCCCATGCGAATCCTCACTCGCTATATCCTAAAAGAGGTCTTTTCCCATTCCCTGCTGGGACTGCTGATCTTCACCTTTGTCATCTTCATTCCCCACATCAGCCATTTGCTGGAAATGATGGTGCGCCACGAGCTGTCGGGCGCGGAAATGCTGACCCTGTTTCTTCTGCCGTTTCCGGGCATCGTGGTTCTCACCATCCCCATGGCCGTGCTGGTGGGGATTCTGATCGGTCTCAGTCGCATGGCGGCCGATGGCGAGGTCGTGGCCGCGCGAGCATCCGGGATGGGCCTCTCGTCCTTCGTCCGGCCCGTCATGATTTTCGCGCTGATCGGTTGGGGATTGGCGTCATGGATGAGCCTGGTCCTCGGTCCCCGCGCAGGGCGCACGCTCAGCCGCCTGGAAACCCGCCTTGCGGCCAGCCAGATCCCCTATGAAATACAGCCACGGGTCTTCATCGAGCAGTTTCCCAACCTTTTGCTTTACATCGAGGACGTGACCGGCGCCGGCTCGCGCTGGCGCGGCGTTTTCATCGCCGACACGACAGAACGCGATTCGCCGAAAATCACCTTAGCGAAAAGCGGAATGCTTGTCAACGACCCCAGTCGCGACCGGCTGGTCCTGCACTTGGAGCAAGGTTCTACGCACGAAACCGAACCCGGGCAGTCCTCCATCTATTCCGTCGCAACTTTCAAGGACACGGACCTCCCCATTCAATTACAGGGATCGAACCGAGCTCAGGTCGTCAGACGGACGCCTGCCACCGACCCGCTGGCCCTGCTTTTTGCCACCGCGCGCTTCGGGAACAGCCCGGATGAGCGGCGTGCCGCGCGGGTGGAATTGAATTACCGCTTTGCCCTTCCCGTCGCGTCGCTGGTCCTGGCTTTGGTGGGGATTCCGCTTGGGCTGTTTTCGCGCAAGGGCGGGAAAGCCGTCGGAATCATGCTGGCCCTATTCCTGGTCTTCACGTACTACGTCATCATGGCTTTCGGGCTGAGTTTTGCCAAGCAGGGGCGCATCCCCCCCGCCGTGGGAGTCTGGCTCGCCAACGCCGCGTTCGGTGCCGTGGGCCTGCTGATGTTCTCCAACCTGCGACGCGTCCGCCTGCGCCTGCAATTCCTTCAGGAGTGGGCGGAAGAGCTGAGCCATCTCTTTGCCGAATTCATGGAGCGTCTGCCGCACCGCCCCCGGCCGGAAAGCGCCGCGGGCCTTCATCCTCACGCGACGACCCGATATCGTTTTTTCCAAATCCTCGACGGATACGTTCTTCGCGGGTGGATTTTCTATTTTGTGGTTTTGCTGGTGGCGTTCTGCGGCGTTTACACGATCTTCGATTTCTTCCAACTTTTGGGAGACATTATCCGGAATCACATCTCCCCTGGGGTTGTGCTGGACTACTACCGCTATCTTACGCCGCAAGTGGTTTACCTCATGTTTCCCTTGAGCATTCTGGTGGCAACGCTTGTCAGCTTTGGACTTCTCACCAAAAGCAACGAGCTGACCGCCATCAAATCGGCCGGGATCAGCCTCTACAGAATCTCGGCGCCCGTGCTGATCGCGGCCATTCTGGCGAGCGCCGGGATGTTTGCACTCGACGACGGATTCCTGCCCCAGACCAACCAGCGGCAGGATGCCTTGCGGAACCAGATTAAGGGCAAGCCCCCCCAGACTTACATGCGTCCTGACCGCCAGTGGATCTTCGGCGAGGGCGACCGCATCTACAACTACCGTTTCTTCGACGCCGATCAGAACGTGTTTGCGAACCTTTCCGTGTTTGAATTTGATCCCGGAACCTTCCAACTAACTCGCCGCATTTACGCCGAGCGGGCGCGTTGGGAGCAACCGATCCATGGCTGGGTGCTTGAGCAGGGGTGGGTACGCAACCTCGATGGCGACCGAGTGACTTCTTACACGCCCTTTGCGGTGGCCACGTTCGCCGAGTTCACCGAGGCGCCAACTTACTTCAAGAAAGAAGTCAAACCTTCAGCCCAAATGAGCGCGCTCGAGTTGCGGCGCTACATCAAAGAACTCAGCCAGAGCGGCTTTGACGTGGTGCGGCTTTCCGTGCAGTTCTACAAGAAGTTCTCTTTTCCGCTCATGTGCTTCGTGGTGGCCCTGATCGGTATTCCCTTCGCTCTGACCACCGGGCGCAAAGGCGCCATCGCCGGCATTGCCACGAGCATCGGCATCGCCATCCTTTACTGGGCTTCGACAAGCCTCTTCGAGGCCATGGGCAACCTCAGCCAGCTGCCTCCCGCCGTCGCCGCCTGGTCCCCGGATGTGCTGTTTGGTCTGGGGGGGATTTACTTGTTCCTTCGAGTCCGCACGTAGGTCGCCTTGCCATCTCCTGAGCTGGGCAAGCGTGAAATGTCGGCGTGTCGACAATCTCTCAAGGAATGCTGGAAGTGCTGAACTTCAAGTATTGCTTTAAGAGTGCTTGCCGACGCCTGCGGAAGTATGCAAGCGCCCCAATCCCTTCTCCAGGCGCAGTGCTCAGCTCGTTCAACGACGGGCAGCCCGAAACTACGCCGTCGTGTAGGCCTTCGCTTGCTCCTTCTTGACGGCCGCCTGAGCCGCCGCCAACCGCGCGATAGGCACACGGTAGGGCGAGCAGCTTACATAATTGAGCCCCGCCTCGGCGCACAGTTCCACCGAGCTCGGTTCTCCGCCGTGCTCGCCGCAGATTCCGACCTTCAGGTTATTGCGCGTGGTGCGGCCTTCGGAGGTTCCGATCTTCAGCAGCCTGCCGACCCGCTTCGGGTCGAGCACGGCAAACGGGTCGGCCGACCAGATCTTCTGCTTGACGTACGCATTGATGATCTTCCCGCAATCGTCGCGCGACAGGCCGAAGGTGGTTTGCGTCAGGTCGTTGGTGCCGAAGCTGAAGAACTCAGCCTCCTTGGCAATCTCGGCGGCCGAGAGCGCCGCCGCTGGCAGTTCGATCATCGTGCCCACCAGGTACTCGACCTCGACGCCCTTCTTCTTGAAGACTTCCTGGGCGACCTTGTTGACGATTTCCTTCTGTAGCGCCAACTCCTTCACGTCGCCTACCAGAGGAATCATCACCTCAGGCTTGGCCTCAATGCCCTTCTTCTTGCAGTCACACGCCGCTTCGAAGATGGCGCGGGCCTGCATTTCGGTAATCTCGGGGTACATGATTCCCAGCCGGCAGCCGCGCAGGCCCAGCATGGGATTGAACTCATGCAATCCCTCAACGACGGCGAGCAGCTTCCTGGCCTTGTCGAGCTTGGCGCCCTTTTGGCGCTTGGCCTCCATGACGGCGATTTCAACCATCAATTCCTCGCGCTTGGGCAGGAACTCGTGCAGCGGCGGGTCGAGTGTGCGGATGGTAACCGGCAGCCCGTCCATGGCCTTGAAGAGGCCGAAGAAGTCCTTGCGCTGCATGGGCAGGAGCTTGGAGAGGGCTTCGCGGCGCTGCTTCTCGTACTTGGCCGCTTCCTTAACGTCTGCCGTGTCTTTGCAGGCCATAATCATGCGCTGGACGTGGGGCAGGCGGTCCTGCGCGAAGAACATGTGCTCGGTGCGGCACAGGCCGATGCCCTGGGCGCCGAATTTGCGCGCCACGGTGGCGTCGCGCGGAATGTCGGCGTTGGCGCGCACGCCGATCTCGCGGGCCTCGTCGGCCCACTTCATGAACTCGGCGAAGATGCCGCTCGAAGGATCGGGCTCGGTGGTGTTCGCCTTGCCCAGGATGACGCGGCCGGTCGTTCCGTCGAGCGAAATCCAGTCGCCTTCCTTGATGGTGTGCGAGCCGACGCGGATGACCTTCTTCTTCAGGTCGACATCGGCGTCGCCGCAGCCGGCCACGCAGCACTTGCCCATGCCGCGCGTCACCACGGCCGCGTGCGAGGTCATGCCGCCGCGCGCCGTGAGAATGCCAACCGCGACCTCCATGCCGTGAATGTCATCGGGCACGGTCTCGGCGCGAACCAGAATCACAGGCTGCGTCTTGCCCTTGGCCACGGCGTCATCAGCGGTAAAGACCACGTGACCAACCGCCGCGCCAGGCGAAGCCGGCAACCCCTTAGCTATCACCGTCAAAGGTTTGGATTCATCAAGTACTGGATGAAGTAATTGGTTGAGCTGTTCGGGTTCCACGCGCAGCAGGGCCTCGTGCGGCTCGATCAATCCTTCGTGGACCATGTCCACGGCAATCCGCACCGCCGCGGGGCCAGTGCGCTTTCCGTTGCGGGTTTGCAGCATGTACAGCTTGCCTTCCTGGATGGTGAACTCGAAGTCCTGGACGTCCTTGTAGTGCTGCTCCAGGAGCGTGGTGATTTCGCGGAGCTGCGTGTAGGCTTCTGGATTGATATCTTCCAGCTTGGTGATGGGCACCGGGGTTCGCACGCCGGCCACCACGTCCTCGCCCTGGGCGTTCATGAGGAACTCGCCGTAAAACTCTTTGGCGCCGGTCGCGGGATTCCGCGTAAAGCCCACACCGGTTCCCGACGTCTCGCCCATGTTGCCGAAGACCATGGTTTGCACGTTGACGGCGGTGCCCAGGTCGTCCGAAATCTTGTTCATGCGGCGGTAGGTCTTGGCACGGGGGTTAAACCAGGAACGAAAGACGGCCTCGACCGCCATGGCCAGTTGCACCCGCGCTTCCTGGGGGAAATCCTTGCCCACTTCCTCTTTGACCACTTTCTTGTAGCCCGCGATGACTTCTTTCAAATCGTCCGCGGTCAGCTCGGTATCCAGCTTGAAGCCGCGCTGCTTCTTCTGGCCGTCGAAAACGTGCTCGAACTTGTCCTTGGGGATTTCGAGCACCACGTTGCCAAACATCTGGATAAAGCGGCGGTAGCTGTCGTAGGCGAAGCGCGGATTGTTGGTTTTGCGCGCGAACGTCTGCACCGTTTTGTCATTCATGCCCAGGTTCAGGACAGTGTCCATCATGCCGGGCATGGAAAACTTGGCGCCCGAGCGCACCGAGACCAGCAAGGGTTTGGCGGGATTTCCCAATTCCTGGTCGAGCAACTTTTGAAGGTTTTCAAGCGCGACGGTGTAGTCAGCGACGATGTTTTCCGGCAGTTTGTTGCCGTTCTGGAAATAGAGCAGGCAGGCGGAAGTGGGGATCGTAAAGCCGGGCGGAACGGGCAGCCCGGCGTTGGTCATTTCGGCGAGGCCGGCGCCCTTGCCGCCCAGGACGTCTTTCATCGCGCCGTTGCCTTCGGCCTTTCCGCCACCAAACGAATAAACATACTTTTCCATGATTATGGCTCCTTCATTTTTCAATTGTGGGTCAATCGCGGCTTGGGCTGTTGAGGCTGGCTGAGCCGGCTCTTCCCACGCGTGCGCCACGATTCACTTCTCACTTGTTACTTTAACTTTCGTCGACGCGCCGACATTCTGCGGCGCGGGGGCGATTTCGGCAAAATGCGCCACGCCGGAAAACAACTCGTCCAGCTTGCCGAGAAGGCGCAGGCGATTGGCGCGCAGCGCCGCGTCCTGGGCCATCACCAGCACTTTGTCAAAGAACCGGTCCACCGGCTGGCGCAGACGAGCAATCGTCTTGAGCGCCTTCTCGTACTCGCCCGCCTGGCGGTGCTGGTTCACGGTTTCGCGGACCTCCTCAAACGCCTGGTAGAGCGCCTTCTCTTCCCCGGCCTGCAAGGCCGCCGCGTCCACTTCGCCCGGCTGCCAATCCGCCGCGCTAGCCGACTTGGCCAGGATGTTCTTGATCCGCTTGGCAGCCACCGACAGCGCCTCGAAATCCTGCGAGTCGCGGATCTTCTCCAGCGCCTCGGCCCGCCGCGCGGCGTCGGCGGGGACGTCCCAGCCCGCCGCCATCACCGCGCGCACGGTGTCGTAACGGAATCCGCGCGCGGACTCCAAATAATACCTCAATCGCTCGGCAAAGAAATTGATCAGCGAAGAGAAGACTTCCATCTGCGGCCGGTTCCAGTTGACGTTCAACTGGTGCACCGCCTTCTCGACCAGCGCGCGAAGCGGCACGGGGAGAGAGAGTTCAACCAAAACTTTAACCACGCCGTTTGCCGCTCGGCGCAGCGCAAACGGGTCACTCGACCCGGTCGGCTCAAGTCCCACCGCAAACCCGCTGACCACGCTATCCAGCTTGTCGGCCAGCGAAACTATCGATCCAATGACTGTCCGCGGGTTTGAGTCATCGAGGCCAACGGGCTTATAGTGGTCATATATTGCCTCCGGCACGTCTGGTATTTCCTCGCCCTGGGATCGGGCATAAAGTCCGCCGACGATGCCTTGAAGCTCTGGGAACTCCGCGACCATCTGCGTCGTCAGGTCACACTTGCACAGGTCGACTGTGCGCAAAACAGCTTGCTCCTGATAGGGGTAGAATCCGCCATTCGGTTCGAGCAATGCGCAGATCTCTCGGGCGACGTTCTTCATCCGCCGCACCTTTTCGGCGTAGCTGCCCAGTTGCGCCTGGTAAGTGACGCCCTCGAGCGCCGCCTGCCGGTCGCGCAGCGGGACGCGCTGGTCGGCCTTCCAGAAGAATTCCGCGTCGGAGAAGCGCGCCGCCAGCACCCGCTCGTGCCCTCCCCGGATCAGCCCTTTGGGATCGCCGTCCACGTTGAGCACGGTCAAAAAGAGCGGCCGGAGCTTCCCTGCCTTGTCCTCGACGGCGAAATATTTCTGGTGGTCGCGCATGACGGTGATCAGGATCTCACGCGGCAGTTGCAGGAAGCGCTGCTCGAATCCGCCCACCAGTCCCTTCGGCCACTCGGTGGAATTGACAATCCAATCTTCCAAATTGGGGTCCGGAACGACGCGCCATTTCGTTTGTTCAAGTAACACTTTACATTCCGAACAGACCCTTTCACGGCGCTTCTCGGGATCAATCTCCACGTGCAGTTGGCGGAGCTTGGTTGAGTATTCCTTGAAGCTCTTAATGCGGACAGGGCCTCTGGCAACCGTCCGGTGACCGTACGTCGAACCTGAAGACCTAACGCCGGCCACCTCGAAAGGAATCACCCGAGCCTGTTTCCCTTCTCCCAGCAGCGCCAGCAGCCACCGAATCGGTCGGACGAAGCGCGGCCCCGCCTTCGCCACCCAGTACATGCTCTTGGGAAAGGTCATGCCCAGGACAACGCGCGGCAGGAACTCACTGAGGATTTGAGTGGCCGGAAGTCCCTTGGTGGTCTTCCGCAGGGCCAGATACTCACCCTTGGCTGTGTTCACGCGCGCCAAATCCTGGACGCGGACCCCATTCCTCTGGGCGAAGCTTTCGGCAGCTTTCGTGGGATTCCCTTCGGCGTCTATCGCCACCTTGACGGGCGGCCCCAGCACCTCTTCCACCTGTGCGGTCTGCTTCTCCAGGACACGTGGGACCAGGGCTACGAGCCGCCGGGGAGTAGCATAAGTCTCGAAAAGGGGCTCAGCGCCCGCGCCTTCGGGCAATAAACGCGCCTCGCCCAAGGCATTGACCAGGGCGCTGCCAAAATCGGTCTGCGCCGCCGTGAGGAATCTGGCGGGTATCTCCTCGCAACCGATTTCGATCAGTAAAGCCGCGGTCGGGTGATCTTCCGCGGCAGAGCCGGCGCCAGACCAAGCGAGTTTTGATCCTTCGCTGCGCTCGGGACGGAGTTTTCGAATTTCGGATTTCGACTTGGGGCTCACGCCGGCTCCGCCTCCACCAAGGGAGATTGAGTCCCGGACTGCCGCTCCACGTAGACCCGCGCCACGTCGCAGGCCAGCCGCCTCACCCGGGCCATCAGCGAGGCGCGCTCCGTGACGCTGATCGCGCCGCGCGCGTCGAGGATATTGAACAGGTGAGAACATTTCAGGCAAAGCTCATAGGCCTTCCGCAGGGGGAAACGAGCCGGGTCGGAAGTGACGTCATCGGCGGCCTCTTCGAGCAGGCGCGAAGCCTCGCCCTCGTGAAGCTCAAAGAGCGTCCGGCAAGTCTCGGGGGATGCGGCTTCAAAATCGTAAACCGAAAGTTCCAATTCCTCGGCGCGGCGCATGTCGCCGTACCTGACCTTTTCGTTCCAGCAGACCTGATAGACGTCCCCAGTTCCCTGCAAGAACGCGGCGATGCGCTCGAGGCCGTAAGTCAGCTCCACCGAAATGGGCTCCAGATCCAGCCCGCCCGACTGCTGGAAATAGGTGAACTGGGTGATTTCCAGACCGTCGAGCACCACCTGCCAGCCGATGCCCCAGGCGCCGAGCGTGGGGGCTTCCCAGTTGTCTTCCTCGAAGCGGATGTCGTGGTGCCGAAGGTCAATGCCAATGCTGGTCAGGCTCTTCAGGTACAGATCCTGCACGTCGGCCGGCGGGGGCTTCAGGATCACCTGCATCTGGGTGTGCTTGAGGAGGCGATGGGGATTCTCACCGTAGCGGCCGTCGGCGGGCCGCCGCGAGGGCTGAACGTAGGCCACGCGCCAGGGCTCGGGCCCCAGAACGCGCAGGAAGGTCTCCGGGCACATCGTTCCCGCGCCCACCTCAAGATCATAAGGCAGCGCGACAACGCATCCCTGCTCAGCCCAGAATTGGCTGAGCTTGAAGATCAATTCCTGAAACGTCAAACCGGGCATAGTCTAATGCTTCAAACCGGGGCGGCCAACGTTGAGCCTGCGCGGCGTCCGCGCCTGGCAATCCAATAGATCAAGCCGCCAAGCAGCGCGCTGACAATGACCACCGGCGACGCGGCTGGCAAGTGCGAGAGAGCACACTAAAGAAGCCGCATTTCGCCAGCGAATCAAAAGCTCAAGCACTCCTTTAGGTGTCACCGGCGAGAAGTGAGCGAGTCACCAGCTTCTTGCCGATATGACTCTCGACCACTTCTTCAAGGAAGCGCCTCAGTTCCTTGCACTCCGGCGCCGCGGGCCCGGCCGAAATCCACGCATCCAGGGACAACCCGCGGAAGTCCCGCTCCAGGCCGCGCGTGGTCGCCCGAACCTGATAGGGGGCGGCGCGCCGGCAATTCGCGCACAAAAGCTGCTCCGAACCCTCTCCGTAATACCCGGCCTCGTCTCCAAGCGCCCGCCCGCAGTTGCCGCAGCTCTCAAGGTCCGGGAGCACGCCCCCCAGCCTCAGCAGCCAATAGTTGAAATACAGCAGCGGCCGCGTGGCTTCCCCCGTGCGTTTCAGCGCCCTCAAAACAACCAGGATCAGGCGGAACGCCCGCTCGTTCACTTCCCGTTCGGGCAGGAAGAGTTCAGCCGCCTCCGCCACGTACTGCGTCGCCACCTGCTGCCGGTAATCCTTCTGCATGTCGAAGAAGGACTCGATGATTTCGGCGGAGTTGATGCGCAGCAGGTCGCGGTTCTCCCGCTCGAAGATCCACAGCCGGATGTAGCTCATGGGCTCGAGCGCCGAACCGTAGCGGCTCTTGGGACGGCTGGCTCCAGAGGCCACGGCTCTCAACCGCCCCATCCTACGGGTGAACAACGAAACGATCTTGTCCGCTTCACCGAGGCGATAAGTCCTGAGGACGAGAGCTTCCGTTTCGCGCAGAGGCATCAGCGATTTCAACGCGCCGACAAGCTAACAAAATTAGCATAACCCTGCGGAGACATGAAGTGAAAAGTGGAAAGTGCGATTCCGGGTGCCAAGGAGAAACATCGGGCGGCGCCTCGGCCTCGTGACCTGATTGGGTCGGGCGGCGTGCAAGGCGCGGCTTCGTTTTCAACTTCAATTCCGAACACACGCCCGTCGCCTGTGGAATTTTCGGCGGTTTTTGAGGAAATCGCATTATGTTAACTCGGTGCACCGCGGGCCAAATATTATCAGACGTGCCTGTGCAAAACTTCCCCGCCCCGCGCGCGATAGCCCACCAAAACCCGGGAAGCAAACGCACGGACTCGGGCCTGCCAAGTCGCCTCGACATTTCGATTGCCAGCACTCGGCACGAGGCTGTAATGTAATTCGGCCTTGTTCAAGGAGAGCTTCAAGTGGCCAACGCGCAAGTTGATGTTGTAGGTCTGGGACTGAACGCCACGGATACGGTGATCCGCGTGCGCGAGTTCCCTGCCCTAGGCGGCAAGGAAAAGCTGCTGTCATCCACCATGCAGGCGGGTGGCCAAGTAGCCACCGCACTCGTCACCTGCCAGCGGCTCGGGCTTCGTACGCGCTATATCGGCAAGGTCGGCGACGACGTCCAGGGACGGTTCCAGCTCGCGAGCCTGAAGCGCGAAGGCGTTGACACGCGGTACACGCGCGTCTCCCGGAACACCCCGAATCAGATCGGAGTCATCATCGTGGACCAGAAGACCGGCGAGCGGACGGTCTTCTGGGATCGCGACCCCAAGCTCGCCGTCGCACCGCAGGAACTCTCCCCCAAAGCCGTTTGTACCGCCCGCGTCCTGCACCTCGACGGCTGCGACGTCGAAGCGTGTTGCGAGGCGGCGCGCTGGGCCAAGGCCTCCGGCATTCCGGTGGTCGCGGACCTCGACACCGTCTACAAGAAGGTCGAGAAGCTTTTCCCTCTCATTGATTACCTGGTGGCCTCGGCCAATTTTCTGCCCGCCCTCACCGGCGACGACGACCCGTTCCGCGTGCTCGAGAACATGTCGCACGAGTTCCACATCCCCGCCCCGGGCATGACGCTGGGCCGCGACGGCGCGCTGCTGTACATCAACGGCCGTTTTCACTACTCCCCCGGCTTCGTGGTCGAGACCGTGGATACCACGGGCGCCGGCGACGTCTTTCACGGCGCTTTTGTCTACGGACTGCTCGCCGGCTGGGAGGTGGACCGCATCCTGGATTTTTCCAACGCCATGGCGGGATTGAACTGCACCAAGCTCGGCGCTCGAGGAGGAATCGCCACGCGCGCAGCGGCAGAAAAACTAATGGTTACCGGACGGCGCCACAAGAACCCCGCTTACGCCGTTCCCGCCCCAGCCGGGGCGCGCCGCAGCGCAACCCCGGTCTCCTCTGCCCGAGGGCGCGAGCCTGCGTCATGACCGCGGAAACCTACGCCCTCATCACCGGTGCATCGAGCGGCATCGGCGAATGTTTCGCCCACGCCCTCGCCGCCCGCAAGCGCAACCTGGTGCTGGTCGCGCGCTCGAAGGAGAAGCTGGAAGCCCTCGCCCAGCAATTGAGTTCCCAGCGCGGCGTCAAGGCGGTAGCACTCGCTTCCGATTTGAGCGTTCCCGGCGCCGCCGCGTCGCTCGCCGAAAAACTGCGGGACGAACGCATCGACGTTGACCTGCTCATCAACAACGCCGGGTTCGGCGGGCGCGGAGAGTTCTGGGACTTGCCCCTCGATCGCCAGGCCGAGATGATGCGCCTCAACGTCCAGGCCGTCGTCGCGCTCACGCACTTGCTGATGCCGGCCATGATCGAGCGACGCGCGGGCGCTGTGGTCAATGTCTCGTCCACGGCAAGCTTTCAACCCGTGCCCTACACCGCCGTGTATGCCGCCAGCAAAGCTTTCGTCACCAGCTTCTCCATGAGCCTGGCGGAAGAAGTCAGGCCTTACGGCATTCGCGTCGTCACGCTCTGCCCCGGCGGAACGCGGACCAATTTCTTTGTTGCAGGCCACTACCGCAAGCGAACGTTGCCCGGCGGCCTGCAGGCGCCGGAGGAAGTCGTTGCCGCCGCGCTGACGGCTCTCGATCGGGGCAGCGGGCTGGTGGTGCCGCGCTTCATGAACAAGCTCTCGGTCTTTGTTCAGCGGCTGATTCCGCGCGAACTCGTAACACGCATCGCGGCGCGCCTGTTTCGGCCGTAATCCCTGCTTGCAACAGACAGGCTATCCCGTGTAATGCTACGCGGGACAATAAATTAATAAGATGTCATTGACTGCAGTAATAGCTAGAGAAGACTCATCTTCTGGAAGAATACATTGTCTACTATTATGTCATAGTATAGCGACCGAAAATTCCGAATGACAGAAGAGGTCGCACAGAAGTGCTGGCAGAAGGGCCTCAGGCCAGGTGGCGCTTCAGAATCGCCTTCCACTTGCCCTGCGCTTCCAAAATCAGCTCCACCGTTTCGCGCACCGCGCCCAGCCCGCCCGGCCGCCGCGTCCAATAGTGCACGTGCCGCCGCAGTGCCTCGTGCCCGCCCTCGACGCCCACCGCCAGCCCGACCCGCTTCAGCACCGGCAAGTCCACGATGTCGTCGCCCATGAAGCACACCTGCTCGGGCTTCAGTCCCGCGGCGCGGAGCATCTTTTCAAACGGCTCCAGTTTCTCCAGCGCTGCCTCCTGGATGAAGTGAATGCCCAGTTCCTTGGCGCGGTATTCCACCACCCGCGACGAGCGCCCGGAGAGGATGCCGGTTTTCAGACCCGCCTCGTGCGCAAACCGGATGCCCAGCCCGTCGCGCGAGTGGAATGTTTTGGTTTCGAACACGCCTCCGTGGGGATTGGGAAGATAATAGATCCTCCCGTCCGTCAGCACGCCGTCCACGTCCATCAGCAGGAGCTTGATTTTCCGAGCCCTGGTGCGAATCTGTGCGCGATTCATAGCTCTCCTGTCCGTTTACGGAGTGGCTAGTGGCAGGCCAACAGTCCCCGGCGACCTATCCTTCCCACCGGGTCATCGTACTTCTGGCACACCGCCTTTTCCGTTTCTCTGGTCCCTTGTCACTCGTCACTTGTCACTCGCCACCGTTCTTAGAACATTTGCGTGGTCCACAAATCATGGATATGGACCACGCCTTCCAATTTGCCCGCGCCATCCACCACCAGCAGCGAGGTGATCTTGCGCGCTTCCATCAAGTTGAGGGCGCGCGTGGCCAGTTCCCGGCGTGAGATGGTGACCGGCATCCGCGTCATGCAATCCGCGGCGGAAAGGCCGAGCGCGCGGTTCCCTTCCCTCTGCAAGAAGCGCCGCAGGTCGCCATCGGAAATAAAGCCCACCAGGCGGTCGTTGTCGCTGACCACCGCGGTCAGCCCCAGTCCCTTGCGGCTCATTTCGTAGATCACCTCGGTCATGCTGGTGTTCGGGGTGACGCGGGGGATCTGCTCGCCCGTGTGCATGACGTTTTCCACGCGCTTCAGTTTGACGCCCAGCCCGCCGCCGGGGTGCAGGGCGGCATAGTCGTCTTCCGTGAAGCCGCGCCGCTCGGCGAGCGCCATGGCCAGCGCATCGCCCATGGCGAGCATCGCCGTCGTCGAGGCCGTCGGTGCCAAGCCCAGCGGGCACGCCTCTTTGCGAATGCCCACGTCAATCGCCACCTCCGCCGCCTGGCCGAGCGTCGAGCCCGGATTTCCCGTGAAGGCGATGAGCGGGATGGCGAGCCGCTTGACTGTGTCGAGGAGCCGCAGCAATTCTTCTGTCTCGCCGCTGTAGGAAAGCGCCACCAGCACGTCATTCGGCGCCAGACGCCCCAAGTCGCCGTGCAGGGCTTCGGCAGGATGGAGGAAAAACGAAGGCGTGCCAGTCGAGGAAAGTGTGGCGGAAATTTTCTGCCCGATGATTCCCGACTTTCCCATCCCCGCGACCACCACGCGCCCGCGGCACGTGAACAGGATGTCCACGGCGCGCAGAAAATTCTCGTCCAGCCGCTCGAGCAGTTCGGCCAGGGCTTCGGCCTCGATTTCCAAAACCTTGCGCGCGGTTTCAAGACTCATGGGCCACCGTTTGACGCAGGATGATAGCACAGGTTGGAGCCTTCCTCCGACCGGGCTCACTCGCTCTCTGGAGGCTGTTGAGGGCGGCAAAGTTGGCTTCGGTGCGGCTTCGCTGGCGGTTCGTTATCGCCAATCTGCAGGTGTTTTCCGGAAGCCGGTCCCGTGTTTTCAATAACATGCTGGCTTGGCTCGCAAAAATAAGGGCGTGCTTTCGCCTCGCGCCATGCTCCCGACTTCGCTGGAACCCGCATAAATACTGGTGCCGAAACATCCGGCGGGCACCGCAAGTGCGGCTTCGCTTGGCGATTGGCCTTCGCCTGTCGCGCTCGCTCGATGCGAGGGCGCCCAACCTTCAAGAAATTTCGCAGTCCACTCGATGGCACGCGCCACCTTTCTCCCCCCTCGCTCACAGATAGGTCTACATGAATAGACTACAACAAAACACCCTAAAGGTCAAGGGTCCGTGGCAGGGAGATCCTCGTGTTCAGGCGGTGAAGACAAGGGCCCGTCCGCGTCATCCCGCCGGCTCGGCCTGCTCGGCGTAAAGGGTGGCGCGGTTGCGTCCCAGGCGTTTGGACTCATAGAGGGCCTTGTCGGAGGCGCTCAGCAATTCTTCCAGCGACCGCCCGTGCTCGGGGTAAACCGCGATGCCCAGGCTAACGGTAATTTTGGGCAGCGGCTTGTCGGTTCCGGAGGGAACGATCATGCGCTCGACGGCGCGGCGGATGCGCTCCGCCACCAGCATGCAGGCTTTGGCGTTGGTATCGGGCAGGAGCACCACGAACTCTTCCCCGCCGAAGCGCGCCGCCAGGTTGGTTTCGCGCATGGTCAGGCTCATGGTTTTGGCGAAGTGGCGCAGGATGCGGTCGCCGATCTCGTGCCCGTGCAGGTCGTTGAAGCTCTTGAAGTGGTCCAGGTCCATCATGATCAGGCTGACCGAGGTGTTCTTGCGCGAGGCCATGGCCAGCAGTTTGCGCGCATAGTCTTCCAGGAAGCGGCGGTTGTAAATGCCGGTCAGCTCGTCCACGTTGGCCTGCTGTTTCATGGTCTGGAGCAGGCGGAGGTTGGAGAGCGCGGTGGCGGCGCCGCTCAGGTAGCCTTCCAACAGGCTGACGCGCTCGGGGGTCCAATAGTCCTTCAGGCCCTCCAGGCGGACCGCGCCGATGATGATGCCGCCGGCGATGAGCGGCCCGCAGAAGTAGCTGCCCAAGGAAGGCGGCAGGAAATTGGCCGGGCAAAGCGGCTCGATGCTCACGTCGTTGACGCGGAAAGGCCGGCCCATGCGCACCGCCTTGCAATTGTGCGGCTCCTCAATCACCGGCCAGGCGCGGACGTTTTCCGCCAGCGGCACCAAGCTGGCCGCGGCCTCCAGAAAATTCTCCGACGACTTGAGAATGAAGATGATCACCTGCTGCGGCTGGAAGCGCTCCTTGAGCGAATGAAGAATGTGGTCGTAAACCTCGACCTCGGAGGTGCACTGCGTGACGGCTTCGGAGAATTTGTTCAGCGCCGCCAGTTCCTCGCGCTCGTTCCTCAGCGCCGTCGTCATGTGCGCGAAGCTTTGCGAAAGCACGCCGAATTCGTTGGAGGCGGGCGGGGGAAGCGAAAGCTGGAAATCCCCGCGGCTCACCCGCTCGGAGGCCTCGATCAACTGCTCCACCGGCTGGGTGATCATGCGCGTCACGACCCCGGTGAGGAACAGCAGCGCGGCGCCCACCAGGAGGCTCAGCCCCACGCCCAGCTCCAGCATGTGGCGCATGGCCTGCTGGGTGCGGATGGTGATGGCGTCGTTTTCGAGCTTGTCCGATTGCAGCAGGTCCTGGACGCGGCCGCGCAAGGCCGCCATGCGCTTTTCGCCGTCCGCCACCACCGCCGCGGCGTCCGTGACGTCGCCGCGCCGCACGCGGTTGATGGTCGGCCGCGCCCATTCGATCTGCCATTTCCGGACCTCCTCCCGGACGGCGTCAATATCCGCCACCTGGGAGGGCGAATCGGATTCGAGATCGCGCAGCAGCGCGAGCTGTTCCTGCACGGCGGGAGATTCCTGATCGTAGGGAGAAAGCAGCGCCGGGTCGCGCAAAAGCAGGTAGGCGCGCACGCTCGAGTACATGTCGGTGATTTCGCGCAGCAGTTGTTCGCTGCCCGCCAGGCTCTGCTCCGAGCGCCGCACCGCGCGGTCGCTCAGGTGCGCCATCCAGTAGGCGTAGAACAACACCGCAATCGCACACAGAAGCGCGAAAAGAGGTCCGAGGGTGACCAGTTGCACCTGCTGGCGGATTTTGAGGTCGCGCACCCAGACGGCCATCGCAAGCCTGCCAAACCACCCTTGCGGTCAAGCTACCGCATCATCGGAATTTCGTCAACCGCGCGAGGCCGCTCATCGGCGCCGCTTTGAAGCCTGCGGAGGTTCCAACCCCATCGTCAGCCGGCGGGAACGGCGCGGTCACGCGCCCACCGGCGCAGCGCTTCAACCTGTTCGCGCATGGTCGCGGAAAGCGGGTAAGTGGATTGGAGCTCTTTCAGGACTATTTCGGTTGAAAGCGGCGATTTGGCTGAGAACGCGGTGTAGAGCGCGGACGAAATGGACTGCTCAATCTCCGCGCCGCTGAAGCCTTCGGAAGCGGCGGCAAGCCGCGCCAGGTCAAACTGAGCGGGGTCCTGTTTGCGCCGGGCCAGATGGATCGCGAAGATGGTCTTCCGCTCGGCCGCCGCCGGCAGATCCACGAAAAAGATTTCGTCAAAGCGCCCCTTGCGCAAAAGCTCCGGTGGAAGCGCGGAAATGTCATTGGAAGTCGCCACCACGAACACGGGAGACTTCTTTTCCTGCATCCAGGTGAGGAACGTTCCGAAGATCCGCATGGAAAGCCCGCCGTCGGCTTCCGAGTGCAGCGCGGCGTTGGGAAACATCTTTTCAATCTCGTCAATCCACAGCACCGCGGGCGCCACG
Organism: Acidobacteriota bacterium; assembly: GCA_024638215.1. Lineage (GTDB taxonomy): Bacteria > Acidobacteriota > Terriglobia > UBA7540 > UBA7540 > JAHEKS01. The sequence goes on from JAHEKS010000013.1 coordinate 27,364, forward strand.
GCTTCCGCCACCTGGAGCGACTGGTGGAGGTTCTTCTCCGACTCACCGATGTATTTGTCAAACAGCGTGCTGGAATCGAATTTCAGGAGCTGCATGTTCCATTCGCGGGCCACGGCCTTGGCCGAGAGGCTCTTGCCGCAGCCCTGCACGCCGAGGATCAGCACGCCGCGCGGCGGCTCCAGGCCAAATCTTTCGCCTTCCGGCGTCAGCGCCCCACGGCGCTTCTCAAGCCAGGACTTCAGACGCTCGAGGCCGCCCACGGACTTCAGGTCATCAGGGGATTCGAGAAACTCCAGCACGCCCTTGTCGCGCACCAAGCCGGCCTTGGCGGTGCGAATCAAGTCCAGGGTCCCGCGGTCGAGCGCCATATGCTCAAGCACCGACTGGGTGAGCACGCGACGGGCTTCGCGGCTGGTCAGGCCACCGAGAGCCCTTGCCACCAGCGGCCCCTGCCCCGCCGGGAGGTTGACGCGGATTTTGTACTGCTTTTGAAGATCACGCATCGTGGCCGCCGCGAGCTCTGCCAGTTCCTGTTCGTCGGGAAGGCCGAGGGAAAATCGCGCCACGTCCTTTTCAAGCTCCACCGGGATGACGACCGTTGGCGCGGAAATGAAGATGGCGCGGCGCGCGCGGCGGAATTTTTCCGAGATGTCGCGCAGCTTGCGGACGACCAGGTCCTGTCCCAGGACCTTGTGAAAATCCTTGAGCAGAAACAATCCGTCGGAATCGAGGGCACTGATTTGCGCGAGAACCTGGAGGGGCTCCTGAGTGTTGTACATCGGCGCGCCGCCCACGCGCGCGAGGCCCTGGCTGAGCGTCCAGTCGTAGAGCGGCAAGGACAAATCCTGTGCCACCAGCGTGAGGATCTCCGTCGCTCGCAACTCCTCCCACGTCTCAAGGTAGATGAGGGGATAGTGCGAGTTCACCAGCAGGGCAAGTTCTCTTCGGGCGTCGCGGCTCGACATGCGCAGTTAAAAGACACGAATTTCAGAATCGCAGGAGATGATAGCAGACGTGAGGGGAATGAGTTTGTGAATCTTCCGAGCGGCAGGAAGTTGCGATTAATTCCCCTCCAGCCGGGTGGGGTCGGTTCCCTGCTCGGCTTCCTCCACCATGTGCTCCGCCAGCAGGTTCCAGCTCAGAAATTTGCCGCCCGCAGCCGGCGCTCCGGTCTCGGGATTGTAACACTCGTTCATGCCGCCGCTCGCGTGGAAATCCTTCGCCAGCAGCGCCACCGTCTTCTGCGCCAGCTCGCGGGCCTGGCTCTGGAAGCCGTAATTCATCAGGCCATGCATCATCAGGTAATTGGAAATAATCCAAACCGGCCCGCGCCAGTAGCCGGAGGCGGGATTGTAAAGCGGCTCGCTGATAGCAAGGGTCCGGAGGCCGTTGGGCGCCCAGAATTCCTGCGGATTCAGAAGGTGCTCCTGGATAGTGCGCGCCGCCTGCGCCGGGGTGGCGATTTTCACCCAGAGCGGGACGAAATTCGTCCAGGTTTTCACTCGTACAAACTGGTCCGTGCGCAAGTCAATGTTCAGGAACATTCCATCCACGTCGGACCACATCCGGTCCTCGACCAGGTGCTTGAGGTCCTCGGCCTTGCGACGGTACTTCAGCGCGTCGTCCGGCTTGCCGAGTTTGTCGGCGATGATGGCCAGGGCAAGATATTCGCGGTAAATGTAACATTGCAAATCCACGCCCTCGGTGACCTCGGCGGGTTTGTCAGAGACGGCGGGGTTGTTGTCCACGCCGCTTTCCACGCCGTTGTACCAGACGAACAGGCCGTCCGGCGCGCGGCGCGTGTTTTCCCAGAAGGCCACCGTGTCCTGCAGTTTCCCGTAATTGGTCCCCTGGGAATCGCCGTTGGGCTCGTTTAGCCAGGAGAAATCGTGCAGGGTCAGCGAAGCGCGCACCGCCGCCTGCGCCAGGAAAGGTTTGCACTGCTCGGGCAGCGCCCAGAGCGCGTCCGGAGCAATCTCGCGCGGCGCATAACCTTTCCAGTTGGCGTATTCGTCCACGAACTCCAGAAAATCCTCGACCGAGCCCGCCACCGGCTTCCCCACCCCGTCGTAGCTGAGCGCCACGCTCATGAAGTACATATCCCAGTCGAAAAGCTGCCAGTAAGGCCCGCTCGGCACCAGGTACTCGTGCTTCAGGATTCCTTTGGGCGGCTTGACGACGTCTTGCTTGACGCTGTATTGCTTGAAGAGTTGCGAGATTTCGCTGGGCTGCTGCGCCGCCGCGCTCGCCGGAAAGATAAGGCCCGCCAGCGCCAAAAGCATCCCCAGGCGCCGCGGTAGCCTGAAATAACCTGCGCGATTCCCTTCAAGTCTCATTTGCTTCTCCCTTCCGGTCAGATGCGCTGCGCGTGCGGCCCAAGTGTCAGTCCAGAAAGCCCCCTGGAGTTCAAGAGCTTATTCGGTTGGGAAGATTATTTCAATCGGCGGATGAATCGCCCGAGGTCGCGCAGGTTTCGCGCCAGCGGCTTGAAGCGGTCGAGCCTGAGGGCATTGGGGCCGTCGGAAAGCGCGCGCGCAGGATTCTCGTGAACTTCCATGAAAACGCCGTCGGCGCCGGCCGCGACGCCCGCCCGCGCGACCGTTTCGATGAACTGCGGCTGACCGCCGCTGTGCGTGCCTTCCCCGCCCGGCAATTGCAGCGAATGCGTGACGTCGAGAATGACGGGGTAACCCGTTTCCTTCATCACCGCCAGGCCGCGCATGTCCACCACGAGATTGTTGTATCCGAAGGAAGTTCCGCGCTCCGTCACCAGGATGCGGTGGCTCCCCGCGCTCTCGACTTTTTCCACGGCGTGGCGGATGTCCCAGGGCGAAAGGAACTGGCCCTTCTTGATATTGACTGCCGCGCCGGAGCGACCCGCTTCGACCAGCAAGTCGGTTTGGCGGGAAAGAAACGCTGGAATCTGGATGATGTCGCAGACTTCAGCCGCCGGTCCGACCTGCGAAGCGTCGTGCACGTCGGTGACGATGGGCACGCCGCATTTCTTCTTGATGCGCGCCAGGATTTCCAGCCCCGCAACCAAGCCCGGCCCGCGATACGACTTGAGCGAGGTTCGATTCGCTTTGTCGAAGGAAGCTTTGAAGATGAACGGAACGCGCAGAGCCCGCGCAGCGTCGCGAAGCCGGGTTGCCAGCATCAGCGCGTGGCGCTCGCTTTCAATGACGCACGGGCCGGCGATCAGGAAAAGCGGCTGGCCGCCGCCGAGGGACAGTTTCCCGACACGCACGGAATGAACCATAGCATTCATCGGCGCCGGAGAAGCTCCGCCGGTGCGACTGAGCTTCAGGTTTGCGGCTGCTCAGCCTTCTGGGGAGTTCCAGCGCTTCCGGCCGCAACTTCAGGGGCTGCGACCGCGGCAATTTTCTCTGCGGCCGAGCTTTCGCCGGCCGCCATCCTCTGCTTTCGATACTGATACGCAGCCCCGATAAAGGCCTTGAACAGCGGATGCGGAGCCAGCGGGCGCGACTTGAACTCTGGATGAAACTGGCAGCCCAGGAACCACGGATGGTCGCGAATCTCGACGATTTCGACGTAGGTTCCGTCTGGCGTGTTGCCGGTGATATCCAAACCGTTCGCGACCAGGGCGTCCTCGTACTCGCGGTTGAACTCGTAGCGGTGCCGGTGGCGCTCGGAAATCTCGAGCGTGGCGTAGGCCTGGTGCGCAGATGACCCTGGCTTGAGCGAAGCCGTCCACGCCCCGAGCCGCATCGTCCCGCCCAATTCGTCCACGCCGCGCAATTCGCGCAGCTTGTAAATCACGCGGTGCGCGGTGGCCGGGTCAAATTCCGAACTGTCGGCGCCGGCAAGTCCGGCCACGTTGCGCGCGTATTCGATCACCGCGCACTGCATTCCCAGGCAGATGCCGAAGTACGGCACCTTGCGCGTGCGCGCAAACTCGATGCCGCGCAGCATGCCCGGAATGCCGCGCTTGCCGAATCCACCGGGAACCAGAATGCCGTCGAAGCCTGCCAACTGCTCCGGCCAGTTCTCACCTTCCAGGCCTTCCGCTTCCACCCAGACCACGTTCACCTTGAGGTTGTGGGCGATGCCGCCGTGCGCAAGCGCCTCATGCAGGCTCTTGTACGAATCCCGGTACTCGACGTACTTGCCGACGATGCCAATGGTGACTTCGTCCGCGGGATGCCGGAGCCGTTCGACCAGTTCCATCCACGGCTGCATGTTTCGTTCGGGGGTTTCAAGTTTCATGCAACGCAGGATTTGCGTGTCCAGCCCTTCGCCAGCCAACACCAGCGGCACCTCATAAATATTTCCAACGTCTTTGGCAGTGATGACCGCTTCTTCTGAGATGCTGCAAAAGAGTGCGATTTTGGCCTTCAATTCCGCGGAGAGGTAACGGTCAGTCCGGCACAGCAGGATGTCGGGCTGGATGCCGATTTCGCGAAGCTCCTTGACCGAGTGCTGCGTGGGCTTGGTTTTCAGCTCGCCGGAAGTGTTGATGAAGGGGACCAAAGTCAAGTGCACGAAGACCACGTGGTCTCGGCCCTGCTCCTGGCGCATCTGGCGGATGGCTTCGAGAAAGGGCAGCGATTCAATGTCGCCGACCGTTCCGCCCACTTCCACGATAACCACATCCACGTCCTGGGAGATCTTTCGAATCACCGATTTGATTTCGTTGGTGACGTGCGGAATCACCTGCACGGTCTTGCCCAGGTAATCGCCGCGGCGCTCCTTGGTGATGATGGTTTCGTAGATGCGGCCCGCCGTGCAATTATTGTCGCGCAGCATGCGCGCGTGCGTGAAGCGCTCGTAGTGGCCCAGGTCGAGGTCGGTCTCGGCGCCGTCGTCGGTGACGTACACCTCGCCGTGCTGGAACGGGCTCATCGTGCCCGGGTCCACGTTCAGGTAGGGATCGAACTTGAGCAGCGTCACCTTGAGGCCGCGCGCTTCCAGCAGGCACCCCATGGACGCCGAAGCAAGCCCCTTCCCCAGCGAACTGACCACACCCCCGGTCACAAAGATGTATTTGGCACCCATACGCCTCCAAGTTTTGTGTTGTCGGATTGGCGTTGCTTGCGCAAGGAATTGTGCTTTGCTTTTTGCCGCCGGCCAAGAAAATCGAATGTGCGTTGTTTGCACCGAGAATTAAGATCTCAGGAAGGACTCGGTACAGGCGATTATCACTCTAACGGCAAATTACTGTCAATGATTATCTCTCGCGGCGCCCGCCTCGCTGTGCGCGAGTGAATGACTTGATTTTTCCGAAACGAAATTGTGGTAGGATGAAGGCAAGAAGAGGACGGGAGAAGTAGGGGCTCAAAGCCACGGCACGGGCTGAGGACTCCGCTGGGTAAGGGAAGGGACGCCCGATGAGACCTTGCCACCAGCGCGGCACGTTTCGCATCGCAGGAGTTGCGTTGGCGATGGCGGGTTTGGCGTGCGGGCTGACGGCTCTCGCGGCGTCGGATGACGCGGCCGGGCACGCGACGGACAATCCCAAGCCCCCGCAGATTACAGTTCGCGAAGCGCCCATTCATACCACGCCCATTCAGATGGACGTGAATATGGTAGTGGTGAACGTCACCGTGACCGATCCTTACGACCGAATCGTGACCGGGCTCGACCAGAGCAATTTTCAGATCTATGACGACAAAGTGGAGCAGAAAATCGAATCCTTCTCCACCGAGGACGCGCCCATCTCGGTCGGCATGGTGTTTGACACCAGCGGCTCCATGTCCGACAAAATCCAGAAGTCCAAACAGGCAGCCCTTCAGTTCTTCAAGACATCCAATCCCCAAGATGAGTTTATGCTCATCAATTTTAGTGAGAGGCCCAATCTGATCTCAGGCTTTACTTCGAAATTTGAAAACCTTCAGGACCGCCTGCTCTTTGTCAAGTCGGGCGGTAAGACCGCGTTATTGGACGCCATCTATCTGGCCTTGCACGAGATGCGCAAGGCCACGACGAACCGCAAGGCCCTGCTGGTGATTTCCGACGGCGGCGACAACCACAGCCGGTACACCGAGAACGACGTGCGCAAAGCCAACAAGGAATCGGACGTCCAGATTTACGCGGTGGGGATTCTCGAGCCGCTCGCTTCGCGCAACCGAACTCCGGAAGAGGCGCAAGGGCCCAGCCTGCTTTCGGAGTTGGCGGAGATCTCCGGGGGACGGATGTTCAGCGTGGAAGACCCTGACGAACTGCCGGACATTGCGGAAAAGATTTCCATCGAGCTTCGCAACCAGTACGTCATCGGTTACCGGCCCTCCAATCTCGTTCGCGACGGCCGCTGGCGGCGAATCAAGGTCAAGCTGAATCCGCCCCGAGGGCTGCCGCCCCTGCAGGTATACGCTCGAACCGGATACTATGCTCCAACGCAGTAAACAGAAACTCGACGCCCTCCGCAACATGCTGGTGGTGGGTGCTCTGCTGGCGGGCTCGCCGGTTTTAGCCCGTGCGCAAGCGCCCAAGGCTACCGATCCGACCGCCCCTCCGCCGCGCGCAAAACATCAGGAATATACCATCCGGAAGGACGTTAACCTCGTCGTCCTGCACGCCACCGTGCTGGATCACAAAGGCCGCATGGTCAATGACCTCAAGGAAAGCGATTTCAAGGTTTCCGAAGACGGCGTTCCACAGAAACTCTCCGTCTTCAGTCACGCCGACATTCCGGTCACGATGGGCATCGTGATTGACGACAGCGGAAGCATGCGGACCAAGCGCGCTTCGGTCAACGCTGCGGCCCTGACCTTCGTCAAGACCTCCAATCCGCAGGACCAGGTGTTTGTGGTCAATTTCAACGACAACTACTATCTGGATACGCCCGGCGACTTCGCCCAAAACATGGAGGAACTCAAGGCGGCCCTCGATAAAATCGACTCGCGCGGCGGAACGGCTCTGCGCGACGCCCTGATGGCCTCGATTGACCACATGCGCCTGGGAAACCGCGATAAGAAGGTTTTGCTGGTCGTCACCGACGGCGAGGACAACGAAAGCCGGTACACCCTGGAGGAATTGTTGCGCAGCGCGCAGAAATCGAATGTGGTCATCTACGCCATCGGGTTGTTGGGCGATGAAGAGCCCGGCGGGTTGTTCAAAATGAAGGGCGGCGAAGCCAAGCGCGCCGCCAAGGCCCTGAAGGAATTAACCGAGGCGACCGGCGGCCAGGCTTACTTTCCGAAATCGCTCGACCAAGTCGAAAACACCTG
>JAHEKS010000203.1 GCA_024638215.1 Acidobacteriota bacterium
CTCCCCCGGGATCCGGTCCCGCAAGGACGTAACGGGGTCCGTGGATGCGAGATCTGACGATGCGAAATCCGACGCGTCCAAGCACGGCAAGTATGCCGGGCCAACCGAGCTCATGATCTCCAATAAAGCGTTCCGGGCCGACGATGGTTACGAAAGAGCCGTCTCGCCCGAGTACTCGCCGCCCTGCCTCCTCAATGTCGCGACCGCCGACAGTGTCGAGCACGCCATCTATGCGCGGGCCCTCCGTAACCTCAATCACACGGTCCCACTCCTCACCGTGGTAGTCGAGTACTTGCGAGCAGCCCAGCCATCGGGCGCGTTCGAAATTCGCCGGGCTGCAAACCCCAATCACTTCGGTGCCGGCGCGAGCCGCAAGTTGAACCGCCAAGCCGCCGATGCCGCCGGTCGCACCGACGATGACGATGCGCATCCCGGGCCGCAGCTTGAGGGCATGGATGGCTGAGAGAGCCACCAGGCCGGAGACGCCGCATGCCGCTGCCGCACTGAACGACAGCGTCGCAGGCTTAGAAGTCAGCCAGCGCTCGTCAACCGCGCAGGACTCTGCCCATGTCCCCCGTGCTCGAAACGGGGTTTGTACTCCGAACCCGGCGTCGCCCGGGCGGATGGAGCGAACACCATCGCCGACACTTATGGCGACTCCTGCAAGGTCGCTGCCAGGCGTCACAGGTCGATCGGGACGCGGTCGTGGACCTATAGGAATCCCCCCGTAGAACGTGCCTTCGGCCGTGTGAATATCGTCAATGTTGATGCTGGACGCGAACACTCTGACGAGAACCTCGCGGCTTCGAGGCGCTGGATCAGCGACCTCGGCCATCTGAAGGACCTCGGGCAGAGTGCCGGGCCTTGGCCGCCGAGTTAGTGTGAGTGCGCGCATACGTTTTGGACAAAATCGAATCTGCCTGGTTTCGAACCTCCTGAAGCGCCGTGCTGAAATACTCGATAGAGGTTTGCTGCGTCGTCGCCTTTTCGACCCGCTCCACGCCCTTTGCAGCAGCCCCTCACCTCTTTAGATGTGCCCCCTGTGGTCGTCGGCTCTTGTTTCCTAGTCGCAGGCATCGTGAAAAGCAAAATCCGACTGGTTTGAGTTCCATGGTCTGCCCAGGGTGAATCTCACACCGTTCTCGCCCGCGCGTTCCTGCCTCGGATTGAAGATTGTTTAAAGATCCCCGGCAAGATTCCTGCAACAGCGGAGATTCCAAGAGCGAGAAGGGCACCAAAGAGGTTTGGCTTCGTCACCATGAGAAAAACAATGCCGGTGGCGATCGCAATTCGCAAACGCATAGAAAGGTGAAGCATAGGGTCGCGTAATCGTGCTATCAGCTCCTTCGTCAGTCCTGCGTTTTCGTCGCCGCAGAGCCGCCGGATTTCCTCCATCCTTCTCCTTGTAAGCGCGACCGCGAGGCCGCCAATCAAGAACATTCCCGCCAGCGCTGCCCAAATCCAAGGGTCGCGCCAAACCTCCATCCTTTTCGCCAGGTATCCCCCCGATAGGAGGACCACGAGCATTGAGGCCATGCTGAGAGGACGCAGGCCGGAGGACATCTTGATACCAATGCTGGCCTGCGCCGCGGAGGTGGGGCGCTGCATTTGCCGCAAGCTGACCCATTCAATGGCCAGCGCCATGAACAAGGCAATGGCGGCGACTACATGGAAAAACAAAACGGCAGAATAGAACGACATGATTTAACTCCTCACAACGAGTGATTTTTAAGCCTTAGTGGGCTCCTGCGGCTGTCCCTTTTGGTGGCCTCTTCATGAGAAACACAAATGGGATCACCACGAGGGAGATAGCCGCCAAGATCCAGAAATTGTCAATATAAGCCAGCATGCCGGATTGCCTGAGAATCATGCCGTAGATCTGCCCGAGCGCCTGGTGCTGGGCGGTGACGCCATTTGCCGAGGCAAAAACGTGGCTCGCCCCTTGAATTGCGTGGTGAAACCCGGGATTCAGCAAGGTCGTTCGCGCGGTCAACACGCTCTGATGAAACTGTGCCCGCCTCGCAAGCAGGGTAGTAACGAACGAGATGCCAACACTTCCGCCGATGTTGCGCGCTAAGTTGATCAGTCCTGAGGCGGCGTTGTTCTTCTCGCGTGGAAGATAGGCATAGGCTGCCGTGTTGATCGGTATGAAGAGGAAAGCTAATCCGGAAGACTGAAATACCCGGGCCCAAGCCAGCGTCCGGAAGTCTACGCCCAAGTCGAATCGGTGCGACATCCAGAACATGGATATTCCCAACAACAGCAGTCCGAAGGCGATCATCAATCGCGCGTCATAGCGGGAGAGCAGAAAACCCACGAAAGGCAGAAGTAGAATCAGGGCAAAGCCTCCCGGCATGAGCACCAGGCCAGCCAGCTCTGCCGTGTAGCCGAGCAATGTCTGGGCCAATTGCGGGATGAGAACCGTGGTTCCGTAGAGGACGAAGCCGACCAGGAATAACATCACGCAAGACATCAAGAACGTTCGGTCCGTGAACAAGCGCACATCAATGATCGGGTGCTTGCGACTCATTTCCCAAAAGAAGACCGCAACCAGACAGACAGCCGAGACGATGGCGAGAACGACGATGTAATGGGTTGAGAACCAGTCCTCGCGCTGGCCTTTGTCCAGGAGAACCTGCAAGGCCCCAAGTCCGAGCGCCAGCAGTGCGAAGCCTATGTAATCTACCTTTACTCCTCCGCTGCGCTTTCCCTTGAGCCATGGTGGATCGGCAACGAGCAGAGTCGTCAGGAGAACGGAAAGAATTCCGATGGGGATGTTGATGAAAAAGATCCACCGCCAACTGTAGTTGTCCGTGATCCAGCCGCCGAGAGCAGGCCCGATGGCCGGAGCGACCACCACCGCCATCCCGTAAATTGCGAACGCCATTCCGTGCTTGGCGGGAGGGAAAGTGTCCGCGAGAATCGCCTGCTCGCTAGGCTGTAATCCTCCTCCACCCGCTCCCTGCATCACTCGAAATGCAATCAGCAAGGGCAGACTTGGGGCGATGCCGCACAAGAACGATCCCACAGTGAACAGTGCTACGCAGCTCATGTAGAAACGCTTCCTGCCAAATACTGAGGATAGCCACCCACTGAGTGGCAGGATGATGGCGTTGGATACGAGGTAAGAAGTCAGAACCCAGGTGCTCTCATCCTGCCCTGCGGCCAGCCCACCGGCAATATGGGGAAGGGCCACGTTCGCGACGCTGGTGTCGAGCACTTCCATGAACGTCGCCAGCGTCACCGTGAGCGCGATGAGCCACGGGTTATGGCCCGGATTCCAGCCCACGTCGTCATGTACAATTGCCGTATTCTTATTCTTGTCCATATGCTCTTCCCATCGGGTCAATTTCAAAACCCATGGCACGCATCAATGCGTCGCTGTCTTAGTTCACCTTGATCTTTGGCTCCACGGACATTCCGGGTCGTAGCTGGTGTCCGGCATCCTGCCCTTTGTCGAACCGAATCCGAACCGGAATGCGCTGCACCACCTTCACGTAATTTCCAGTGGCATTTTCCGGGGGCAGAAGGCTGAAGATGTCGCCCGTGCCGCCGGCAATGCTCTCCACATGGCCTGTGTAATTGCGATCAAACGCATCCACATAGATCCCAACCGGCTGACCCGGCCGCATGTGTTTGAGTTGGGTTTCCTTAAAGTTCGCAGTCACCCAGATGTCGTTGAGCGGGATGATCGCCAGCAACTGCTGACCTGGCGCCACGTATTCGCCAACCTGCGCCGACCGCTTCGCAACGACGCCATCCACCGGCGCTAAGATCCGGGTGTAATTGAGATTGAGCCCCGCTTGCTCGACGGCCGCCCGCGATTTATTGACCAGGGCTGCATAGGCCTGGGCGCGGGATTGTTGAATGCGCACCTGCCTGGGCCCTGTTTCGGCTGACGTAAGCATGGCCTGAGCCTGACTCAACTTGGCCTGCGCCTGGGTCACTTGATCCTGAGCGATTTCGACGGAAGCGCGAGCCGCGTCTACAGCCGCATTCGCTGCCTTAGCGGTATCAACCGACTGGGTGAATTGCTGCTCGGCGATCTCCTGCTTATCCACCAGCTTTTTGAAGCGGCTGACATCATCTTGAGCCTTGGAATTGTTCGCCTCCGCCTCGACGAGCGAAGCTCGTGCCGCAGAGAGTTGTTTTTCCGAGGCGGACACACCCGCGCGAGCGTGGCTGACGTTCGCCTGAGCCGAAGTGACTTGGCTGGACGTGTTGATTTCAGTGACGGGAATGTTTACCAGGCTGGCCGCTGCGGTGGCCTCATCGTTCGCCAGCGTGGCTTTGGAGCTATCGAGGGCTATCCGGTAGTCTTTGGGATCGATCTGGACGAGGAGAGTCCCGGCTTTCACGTACTGGTTGTCGTCCACGTAGACATGCGTGACGTAACCTCCAACTCGCGAGCTGATCGGATTGACGTACGCGTCAATCTGCGCATCGTCCGTTGATTCCCAGCCGGCATAGATGTGGTACAGGGCGGTTGCCGCCGCCACCAGGACTAAAGCGGCGACAGGAGCCGCCACTTTAAGAATGGGTCTGCGCCGGGTTTGCGTCTCGCGGCCGCCTTCGACGGCTGCGAAATCTGGCGCTGGGTTTGGAAATTCCTCCGCTGCTCCGTCTAAACCAAATCGGTCCTGGACCTCAACTGCTGCTTCTTGTGCCATGTCACTGTCCTCCCAGATAGTTCTTAACGGCTCGCTCGGCGATGCCCGCGGCCTTGGCGAGCTCGACCTTCGCGATGTTGAAGCTGTAGAGACTCGAGATGTAAGCCTGGTTGGCAGAGGCCACTGATTCCTGCGCCTGCACGACTTCCAGGTTGTCGGTGACCCCGGCCGCGAACCGATCCTTGGCTTGCGCGAGCGTTTCATTGGCGAGGTCGAGATTGCTCTTGCTGACGCTCACCAGGTCGCGAGCGGAGTTCAGATCTAGAAAAGCCGAGCGCACCTCGTCATCAATCCGCCCGCGCAAGTCTCCGAGCTCCGCCTGTTTTCGCCGAAGATCCGTATCCGCCCGAAGCGTGTCCGCCTTGACTCGTCCACCCTGAAAAATGGGGATATTGACGGTGGTGGCAAATGTAAACGTGCCATGCGAATTGGCAAAGTTCGGCCCAATGTCACCGTAGTTCAGGTTCGTCGAGATGGACGGATAGCGTTCGGCAGCGGCAGCCTTTCGCGACAATTCGGCGGCCCGGACTTCCGCCCGAGCGCTCAAGTAATCTGCCCGGTTGGTGTAAGCGTCTTCGAGGGCCTTTTCCAGAGTCACACCTTCGAGGGGGGCGTACGGCACCGTGTCGGTCAATGAGAACTCCTGCCCGGTCGGGAGGCCGATAATTCGCGCCAGGCTGAGCTTGTCCTTCGCAAGTTGGTTTTGCGCCGCAATCAATCGTTGCTGCTGGGTTTGCATCTCAACCTTCGCGCGCATCTCATTGATCTTCGCCGCAAGTCCCGCTTCCCTACGATCCACAGCTCGTTGGTAGAGGGCCTGAGAAGTCTCAAGCTGCGCATGTTGGGATCCGACCGTCGCCGCGTCCGAGACCACCAGCAGATAGGCGTTGCCGACGGCCAACACAACGATGTCCCGGCTGTTCTTGTAGCTGTATTGGGAAGCCTTAAGGCGCTCCGTTGACGCTCTCAGTTTTTCGATGGCATTCCAGTCGAATACCTTTTGTGAAAGAAAGCCGCGCGCATCCTGAACGCCGAAGGGTCCGACGGTCGTAGGCACGCCGGGAAAGTTGATCCCCATGGCTTTGAGGTCGATCTGCTCGACCGTCTGAGAAAAGGATGCATTGATGTTGGGCAGCAGATGACTCAGAGCCTTCAGCCTCTCCGCGCGCGATGTGCGTGTACCCAAATCGCTCTCAATCAAACCGAGGTTGTACTTCAGTGCTCTTTCCAGAGCATCGCGAATAGAAAGTGGGATGGCCTTCCCGGTCGCCTTCCCACTCGGAACGCTGCCAAGAAATGGCGACTGCTCGCTGAGCCTGGACATCGCGCCGCGCGACTGAGTCGAGCTCGTCGAAGGCATTTCATTTACTTGAGCGACCGCTGTCTGCCCGAATGCCAATGACTCCATGAGGAGGAGTAATAATGAGCCCCGCAACAATAGAGACGGTCGTTTGCAATTCACCTGCTTCACGTTTCCCTCACTTCATGTTTTCTAAGTACTGTGCCCTGTCGCTGACCGAGAAGTGCAACGCGGGTGCCAATGGGATCGCCTGCGGTGAAAAGATGCTAACCGCTTAGCTCGCAAGCGGATCTGCGAAACAATTGGTCGGCATGGGAATTACCGCGCCCACCGCCACGTGCCGCAAGAAGGGCACACTGCCAATTAATGGGCAACTGAATGGAGATCTCGGAAGAGGCTGAAAACCGCGGTTTAATGGCATCGTCAGAAGGCTTGAGCATTTCAAGGTTCAAAGCATTGCTTCGAGTGCGCCCCTCATTTAGAGATTAGGGTTGAGGCAATACAGCACTATGGAAAGCAAAAGTGGAGGCCAGCACGCGCCCCGAAAGCCTCACGTTCAATTCTGAAACAGCAGCACCCCGACGTCAGTGGGGGCTGGGTCAGCCTCTTGCGGAATGTGACGAATAGGGTTCTTCCTTTACGAGGTGACTGACGAGCAGTTTGATATACAGAAGGGCTGGGAACCATTCCAGGCCTGCAGGTGAGGTGACACCATACAGCGAGAGAAGAATCCCCCCGGAAAGAAGCAGCAAAGCGGCACTTCTCTGCAGGTAGGGACTTATCGTCAGCACGATGAGGGCGGACAAGACAAGGTAAGCGGAGTGCAAGGCGAAAAACTTCAGGAAGTGTGGGCAAAACAGCCAGGCGACCAGGAAGATGTAGCCAACGTGCAGCGTCGCGAATCCAAAATGCTGCCACAAACTCCGGCCTGGCCGGTGACACCAGCGCTTCGCGGCCGAAGTTGCGTTGGTGGCGATGCCGCCGACGATATCGAATGCCATTAGGACAGCAACTGCGTATTGCCACAGACTCCAGTTGAGTTGTTGGCGGTAAGAATAAACGGCAACTGCGCCGGCAAATAGTAAAGCCGGGATAAGCGACAGGAGCTGCTCCGCAGAAGTGGCACCTGGGCCGATGAAGCGGTCCCATGAGCCGGCGAGCCCGTCTCTGGGCTGCGGGAATTCCCAATTGGACTTCAAAGCCATGGCCGGGACTCCGGTGTGCATCGTGGTCTTTGTCCCATCCTTTCACGCTACGATTGAAAGCTGCTGCTCTTAATAGCCAATGTTGTGAGAACCGCGCTCTAATTCTTACCTGGGCGTATCCGATACGATCTGGTCGACCGTCGCGGCGATGTCAGGCCCGCAGCATCGAAAGCCAGCACCCTGTCTATGCATCCTCCTCAAGAGCTGCTTGCCCCCTGCATCAATGAAGGTCACTCCGCAAAGGTCCACGAAGACGGATTCCCGAGGATTGCTCTGAGAGACGGATTGCCACGTTTGCTCGACCTCATCCACCCACACGCCGGCTAGCTTGCCCTCTAATTTGATCTTCGTGGACTCTTTGGATTGCTCAGTCGTAATCCTTAACATTCTGGCTCACCTGCCGATGCTCGCGAACATGATTCAATCAACCCTGCATGTGTGCTCCTGGGTTAGGCAACGCTGGCGACGCGCTCAGCCCCGCGATCAACTGCAGGACGGTTCTCTCCAAGCTCCCGTACAAACCCCTTACGCCAGCTTGCCCAAACCGGCTGCCAGCCAAGTTCACGTTTGGCCTTTGCATTGGAAGCGCCGCGCGCCTGGGTCATGAACATGACGCCCTGTTCGCCAATCAAGAACCGGGCCAGCCACACGGGAACACGCCTGGGCGGCTTGGCCCCAAGAATTGAGGCAAGCACGGACAGCCATGCGGAAACGCGGGCCGGATCATCGTCAACAATGTTGTAGATGCCTTGCTCTCCGCGCTCGATCGCTGCGCGCGTGGCCCGCGCGGCGTCGTCAATATGGATAAACGACCAAATCCCGGTTCCATGACCGACGATCGGAACTCGCCTCTGACGAATTTGGCCCACCGCCGCGCCCCCCATGCCGATATAGTTGCCAGGTCCGTAGAATCCACCGTAGCGTAGAACGATCCCTTCAATCCCCGATGCCCCTGTGACAGCGGTTTCCAGATGGCCTATGGCTTTGAGAGTTGCGCGAAGCGCGGCGGGAGGACGGGCATCTAGCGCGTCCTCTTCCGTCTTCACGGGTCCGCCTGTGCGGGCGTAGGGCCAGCCCGCATAGCTTTGGGCCACGAAACGTCGTGCTCCTACATCTAGTGCTGCCGCCAAGAGATGGTCCGTCCCCTCAGTGCGGAGACGGTTCGTCATGGCGAATTGCTGCTCGATCTTGCGGAAGTCCAGCATTGCCGGAAGGGCAGTCAGCTGATGAACCACGACTTCCGGCCTGGCCTGCCGCACCGCCGCCTGGACGGCAAGGGCGTCGAGGGCATCCACAACGACGGGTTCCGCGCCTGTGGCCCGCAGGGCAGATGCCTTGCCCGGAGAGCGCGTCATCCCAACCACCGAGTGCCCTGCGTTCACCAGCATCGGGACCAATCTTCGTCCGATAGCTCCTGTAGCTCCAGCTACGAAAATTCTCATGACTCACCTCTGATTAGGATTTCGGTCCCCGACCCCGGACAACAGACCGCGCCGGGATCGCCGCGTACTAGAGATCTCTGCATAAATAGATTGACAATGCCATGTTTTGTGCTAGAGTCGGCCTATGGCCGACCACACCGTACGTTCCCGACGAGATGCCATAGCGATGGAAGCGCGGCGGCTGGCT
>JAHEKS010000204.1 GCA_024638215.1 Acidobacteriota bacterium
TCTGCTCCTCCGTGTACCGGCTCTGCCTCATTTCGGGTCCTCCTTGGGCTTTTATACCCCGGAGAACTCTCATTTACACTGGTACAGTTTTCGGGGGGCAGGTCAGCGCCGCCCTGTCTCCTATCCCGTCAGGACGTTGTCTTGGACAACACTGGTTCCTATACTCGGACTGGAACATATGCCCGAGATCGAATCAAATGCAACAAACATCAGCATGCACTGCGGGGTTTGAGAAATATTGTGCACATAAAGACGCCCGATAAGAGGCCAAGGAATCTATTGTTGTAGTTCCCGAAAACGGTACTCCCGCCCCCCTCCGGATATGAGGGCATGAATTGTGATTTTTGGTTGAAGCGCCAAGGGCGCATTAGTGTGATGGGTTCAGGCTGTTCCCTTTCCCATTTTGCCTTCCGAGAACCTGGGGCCTTAGCGGGGCCTTAGAAAAAGGTCAAAATCGAGGGACGTATAGGGCGAATTTCGTAGGTTCCTAGTGATTTCAAGGATTTAAGGCATAATTCGCGGGAAACGGAAAGCCGTTATCCGCCCTTTCACGGCGGTAACACGGGTTCAAATCCCGTCGGGGACGCCAAACAGTCCGAGCACATAATTGAAGCCGGTGGGCATCCTCGAGGGTTTAGGACGGTCTAATTATCGGGGCAATCAACGAGTAACTGACTTTGGCTCACGTACATACTGCTCTTGTAGGGGAGATTCATTTTCACGACCCTGACTTGAGCCTCCCGCTTTGCCGGTGCCATTGCATACGTAAGACGTCTGCGCTCACTTTGTAGTTGGCATACCAGACAAGCTCCCGAATAGTTTCGACGTCCTCGCCGTCTGCCTTCATGAGTGACCAAAGGTGAGTCAAACTTTGTGCCAGTGCAGTCGCCCGCGGATTCCGCAGCCTTGCGTGTAAGGAGCAATCACACCCGGAATAACGAGCCCGGTGATTTGGGTTAGTCCTGGAATCGAGAAAGGTATCGTGAGAAGGACCTTCCTTCCCGCAAGTGGCAATATCCAAACCACGAAGTCAACCACAAAAGCAAGCGTCCAACGAAAGAGGGCGGAGGGGAGCGACCTTGTCGCTCCCCTTCTAAGGGGTAGGGAAATTAGGCGGGTAGTTAGAAGGGTAGTTTGAAGGTCAATTGAAGCTCGCTCTGAACTCGACATCGGGTACTGACGCCTCGAACCGGCGAGGCGACGAAGAAGATAGGGCGCCTGCTGACCGGGACATTCCCCTCGGGCCGCCGGCGGCGATCAGACTGGTTGCGTCCTTGAAGCCCATACAAACGACCGCGAACCAGAGTGTCTGCGAAAAGGCCGATTGCTTCTGCGTCAACCTCTCCTGAACTTCCTCTTGCCCTGAGCGGGCTCTGTATCATCCGCGCCGCTCGGGAGCCGGCTGCGCATACGCCTTGGCGAACCACTTGGGAACCCCCTGGTTGAACCGAACGGCTACCGACAGCCCGTGACCTTTCGACATCAGCGCAATAACCACCGCCGATGCCTCGCCCTTCCCCGCGGCGGGCCTTACTTGAACGAGCTCGCCGCCATAAAGCGGGTAGTCAACCAGCAAGATTGCAGTGTCGTTGGCTCCGAACATAATTGAAGTCCTCTCGACAGCACCCTTGGCCCGGACGGGCAGCCCGACGCGAACAGGAATGTGCAACGGCGTCGCGCCCGGGAAAAGCGAAAGCAGACGCCCGATCGCAGGATCACTCAGCTCCGGCATTATCGCGGGTTCGTAATAGTTGCTCATCGAAAGCTCCTGCCTCTCCACCTGCGGCACCGTGCACCTCCCAGCAAATCGTCGTACCGAATGGCCTTGAGCAAAGGCAATGCCAAACTCGATACGGCACGTCGCCCCAGGCCTGTAGCTATAGAACTCAGTATTTACGGGGCGAGGCGAAAGCACGCCGGGCGAAAATCAATCTCGCAGGTGGATGAAGCCTGTCTAATCTGTGGACAAACTCATTCTCCCAAGGCTAACCGCGAGCGGCTGCTTCTTGCACAAAGTGCCCGTAATCACAGCCTGAAAAGCTGATTTCAGAACTTCACGCCGATTGCCGGCGTCTGGCACACACCGTGCTTAAACCCGTGCGGGAAAGGCGCGAAGACCCACGCGGGCATGCTTCTTCCGTTGTCCGCAACAAGAATGCTAAGGAGCTTATGAGCCTGACGGCACAATTGGAATTGTCGGGAGCCGAACTGAAGCTGTTGCAGTCGCTCTTGTTCCAGGAATGCGGAGTCTATTACGACGAATCCTGCATTCCCTTCCTGCAGGAGCGAGTGCGAGGACGGCTGCAAACTCGAGGTTTGGAAGACTTCTACAACTATTACCGGCTCCTGACCAGCGCGGAAGGCAAGCAGGAACTCGCCGCGCTGCTCGAAAACGTCACGCTGCGCGAGTCCGGCTTTTTTCACAACAAGCCGCAGCTCGAGCTTTTCCAAAAAGTCATTCTGGAAGAATTGTTGCGGCGCAAGCACTCGCGCCGGGACTGGACGCTGAAGGCCTGGAGCGCCGGCTGCTCGACGGGACAGGAAGCCTTCACGATGGCGATCCAAATCGCCGACGCGCTGGCTTACTACTATTTAAGCAACCCGCTGCCGCAGGAACCTTCGCGGGTCAAGCCTCTGGTCCCCCCGCCCTGGCGAGTTGAAATTCTGGCCTCAGACATCAGTTACTCGGCCCTGCAAACCGCTCAGGCAGGAGTCTATCTGGAAAAACATATGGCGGGGGTCGAGTACACCCATCGCCTTCGCTATTTTGACAAAGTGGGCGAGCGTTACGCGGTACGGCAGGCGCTCAAGGACCTGGTGCAGTTCGACCTTCATAATCTCAAGACCGAGTTCCTTCCCCAGCACAATGACATCATTTTCTGCCGCAATGCGATGATGCGGCTGGACCAGGAAGAGAAAACACGGCTGATCGACAAACTCTATCGCTGCTTGAATCCGGGAGGTTATCTGTTCGTGGGGCAGGCGGAGAGCCTGTTTGGGCTCACCGACAAATTCCGCATGATCCACCAGAACAACGGGACCGCCTACCAAAGGATTGAGAAACCCATGTGAGGACGGGCCCGGCTGCCTCGTGCGACTCCAAGCGTCGGGCGCATAACTGAATGGCTGAGGCCGGGCCCGCGGGAAGTCAACCAAGGAGAGTTTCATGCAAGGGTTTGAACATCTGGTGCGAAAACAGGACGGGCAGCCGATACGCTACCTGGTAGTTGACGATTCGATCTTCGCCCGCAAGAATCTGCAACGCATCCTGGCCATGTTCGGCGGCCAGGTGGCGGGAGAGGCCGGGGACGGCCGCGCGGCCATTGAGGCGTACAACCGGGTCCACCCCGACCTCGTGCTGATGGACGTCACGATGCCGGATATGGAAGGAATTGAGGCGGCCGAGCAGATCATCAACCATCACGCGGAGGCTCGCATCGTGATGGTCTCGTCGGTCGGTTACCAGGAAAACGTCTCGGAGTCGTTGCGCAAGGGTGCGCTGTTTTTCGTGCAGAAGCCGCCCAAGCCGGAGTTGCTTTACGAGGTCATCAAACGCGTGCTGGGCGACGCAGCCATCGTAGTCGCCCCTTAAGAGAGAAGCCGGAGTCCATGAGACTTGAACTGATCCAACCCTTCATCAATGCCACCGACGCCGTGCTGGCGGAAATGCTGCAAGCGCCCGCCAAGGTCGCGCAGGTCGCGATGGACGAAGCAGTCTATCGGCGCAAGGGAGTCGCGGCCAGCGTTGCCATTCACGGCGATATCGAGGGCCACGTCATTTTCGATCTGCAGACCGAGACCGCCCTGCGCGTGGCGGGGGCCCTGGCGGGTAAGGAAGTCGATCCCAAAGAGGAAACCGCCCGGGAAACCGTCTGCGAGCTGGCCAACATGGTGGTGGGCAACGCGGTGACGTTGCTCAACGACCAAGGCCACACTTTTAAGGTGCTTCCTCCGGAATTGCATACCGCGGAGAAAGGCTATGCCGGCGGCCGCCAAAGCGAAGCGTTGGTGATGTGTTTCGACACGCCCATCGGAAAAGTTTATCTGAACATTGGGTTAGATTACGGCCGTCAAGGTTCCACGCTGGCCCCGGAGGCGAATGCATGAAGCCTCTGAGGCAAAACGCTGCGGCGCGGCGTAGGTGACGAAAAGGAGAGAGGATGTCCAAACGAGCCCTAGTGGTTGATGAATGTGCGGTTGCGCGCAGCGTGATCGTCATCCTGTTGCAGCGGAGCGGCTGGGAAGTGGTCGGAGCCGCGGACGGCGCCGAAGCCCTTCGGCTTGCCGCGTCGTGGCATTTCGACCTGGTCATCACGAACCCGGAGCCGACCAAGGTTCCCGGACAGCAATTGTTGCGGATCCTGCGGGGTGGTCTCTTGTCACCCGCGGTTCGAGTCATCCTGCACGTCGAGCATCCCGAGGCGGCGGGAGAGGCCAGCCTGCTCGCCGATGAAATCCTGGTCAAAAACGGGCAGATTGAAAAACAGCTTCAATCCAAGCTGGGACGGCTGTTCGGCGGCTCGACTTCGCGCGCGGCGCAGCGAGCGTTCCGCAAGCACACCTCGCGCGGGAAAATGAAGTGCACGGCTTCCAGGCACGGTTCCTAGAGGGCCAGCGCTATTGACGGCTGAAGCTGGGGGAATTATATTAGGCGCATTTGCAGCAACGAAATTCGTTTGAAAAGGGGTCCCGCGACCGGTCTTGTACCCGCCAGGGCCTACGAAAGAAAGGGTTGGCGTGTCAAAGTTTGAGATTCTGCTGATCGACGATGAGCCGCAGCTACGTTTCACCGTCCGGCGGTTTCTGGAATCCCGGGGTTACTCCATTCGGGAGGCCGAGTCCTGCCGGTCCGGCATCGAAGCTTGCCGCGAATCCGGTCCGGATGCCATCCTGCTCGATTACAACCTGCCGGATGGGGACGCCCTGAGCATTCTGCCGACACTGAAGGAGATTCAGCCCGAGATTCCTGTTCTTATCCTGACAGCCCACGCCACCGTGGACCTGGCAGTGCGGGCGATGAAGCTGGGGGCGGAAAATTTCCTGACCAAGCCGCTGGAGTTGCCTACCCTCCACATCATTTTAGAGCGGGCTCTGGAAAACAAGCGCAACCGGCTGAAAGTGGCTGCAAGCGAATCCCGAATCGCGCGCGAATTCCTCGGAGCGTTCCTCGGGCAGGGGCCGGCCATTCGCCAGCTTGCCCAACTCGCCGAAGGCGCGCTGCGCACCGAAGGGCCGGTGCTTATTCAGGGCGAGACGGGCGTCGGCAAAGGGACGCTGGCCATGTGGCTGCACAATAACGGTCCGCGTTCCAAGGAAGCCTGCGTCGACTTGAACTGCGCGGGTTTGTCGCGGGAATTGCTGGAAAGCGAACTCTTCGGCCACGAAAAGGGGGCGTTTACCGGCGCCGTCTCCAGCAAGATGGGATTGCTCGAGATCGCCCACCGCGGCACCGTGTTCCTTGATGAAATCGGCGACGCCGACCCGATGGTGCAGGCCAAGCTCCTGAAGGTCCTCGAAGACAAGCGCTTTCGCCGGCTGGGAGACGTGCGCGACCGGCATGTAGACGTGCGCCTGATCGCCGCCACGCACCACGACCTGCACGAGCTGATCAAGGAAAACAAATTCCGCAGCGACCTTTATTTCCGCATCAGCACCATCCTGCTCAAGATTCCTCCGCTGCGCGAGCGCCAGGAAGACTTGGCCCTGATTGCCCAGACGCTGCTCGAGAAAATTGCGGCGAACCTGAAACACGCCCAAATGCAGCTTGCCGATGACGCCTTGGCCGCGCTCAAGCGCTACTCCTGGCCGGGAAACATCCGGGAATTGCGCAACGTCCTCGAGCGCGCGGCATTGCTCTCGGAAGACGGAATCATCCGGGCCGGCCACCTGCACTTTGAGTTTGCCGCGAGCGCTCCTTCCTCCACAGGAGCTGTGGCCGGAATGGATAATACGAATCTCAGCCTGTCTGATGTTGAGCGCCTTTACATTCAAAGAATCATCCAGGAAGAAGGCGGCCGCATTGAGCGGGCCGCGCAAAGACTCGGCGTGCCGCGCAGCTCGCTTTACAAAAAGATCAAGGCGATGGGCATCTTTGTCTCAAAAGTGCCGCTGGCAACTCTCTAACGGAGAAATGCCCGCTCGCCGTCCTCCGCTCGACCTTCTCTTCCCTCGCTCAATCTACTCCGCTCCAAAGACTTAGCCATGACTTCAAGAGTGAACGAGTTTGGCAACCCCGATGCTTTCACGATGGTCATGAAGACGAAGATTCTGATTGTCGACGATCTCAAAGAAATTCTCCTGACCATGGACCGGTATTTCGCAATCCACGGATTCGACGTTGATTGCGCTTCCGAGAAAGAAGAAGCCGAGGCCCTGATCGGTGCCAACACCTATGAGGTCGTCGTCACCGACCTGCACCTGACTCCGGTCAAAAGCAACGAGGGCCTGGACATTGTGCGCCTGCTCCGCCATGAGTCTCCGCAAACCAAGGTCATCATGTTGACCGCTTATAGCACTGAGGAAGTGGAGAAGGAGGCTGGCAAGTATGGCATCTCCAAGTTTCTGAGAAAACCAGTCTCCTTGCCGGTCTTACGCCAGGCCGTGCAGGAAAGCCTTGGGAGGTAAGCGAGCCAATGTTGACCCTGCTCGACACCATTCTGGAACCGGGTTCTCTTGCGCCGGTGTTTCAACCGATCTTTAGAGTCCATGGTCAAGATCGGGTCGTCCACTCTCTGGAATGCCTGATGCGTGGGCCGAAGGGAACCTCGGTCGAGCGGGCCAATATCCTCTTTGCATACGTGCGTCTGAAGCGGGCCGAAATCGCCGTGGACCGTGCCTGCATGAGGGCGGCGCTCCAAGAAGCCGCTCGGCTTCCTTTCGAGCCACGAATCTCCGTGAACGTGCATGCCTCCACGCTCGGCCGCGACGCCGCCTTCGTAAGCTACTTGAAGGACACGGCAGAAAGCTGCGGCATCTCCCCGCGCCGGCTTACGGTCGAACTCATCGAGCACGCGCCGTTCTGGGACGCAGCCGGGATTTGGCGGGCCATCGACGAGCTGCGCCGGTTCGGCATGCGGCTCGCCGTGGATGACGTCGGGGCGGGCCAATCCAACTACAACATGATCCTTGATTGCTGCCCGGACGCCCTCAAGGTGGATGCCTATGTCGTCAAGGGCTGTCACGCCGACAAGCATCGCGTGGCCGTGCTGGAATCGGTCATGACATTAGCTCACAAACTCGGCGCACAAGTCGTCGCGGAAGGAATTGAAGAAGCCCGCGACCTCGAGGTCCTCCTGAGACTGGGAATCCATCTCATCCAGGGTTACATGCTGGCCCGGCCCATGTCTGCACAGGCTCTGGTGGAAAGCGGCGTCCTGTGGAAGGGCAAGCCCCCCGGGCAGGCTCGCGCGCGGGCAGCAATGCTTTTCAGCGACGGAGTTGCGAGGTAACAAGGATGAAACGGAAAAAAGTTCTTTTGGTGGATGACTCGACGACCGCGCTATTGATGGAGCAGATGATCCTCAAGAACCGGTCCGACGTTGAATTGATCCTGGCGCGCGACGGCCAGGAGGCGGCGGAAAAGACGCTGGCTGAATTGCCTGACCTGATTGTGATGGACGTAGTCATGCCGCGCATGACGGGCATCGAGGCCTGCCGGCAGATCCGGCTCCAAGACCCCACTTCCCACATCCCCATCATTCTTGTCACAACCCGCGGGGAGCCTGAGAATGTCGAGAACGGGTACGCCAGCGGCTGCAACGATTACGTCACCAAACCGATCAACGGCTCGGAACTCATCACCAAGATCGAAGACTTCATCGGTGTCGAAGAGGAAAGAGTGCAATGAGCCACCGAACTCCTGAAAGCGCATCCCTGCAGGAGCGGAGCCAAAGGGAGCCTGCTGGTTCACTGACCGGCGCCGGGGAGACTGCGGAACCCAAAATGAGCGAACTGGACGCAGAACGGTCGCACTTGGCCCAGAGGATTCTGGAAATTGAGGACGACCAGCAACGCCTGCTGGAGCGTTATGTCGGGCTGGAAGACCGGAACTCGACGCTCACCACACTCTACGTCGCCTGCCAGCGCTTGCACAGTTCGCTGGATCGCGCCGAGATCCTTCTCACCGTGCGCGAAATCATCGCGAATCTGGTAGGGTGCGAGGAATATGTGTTGTTCAGCCTGGCGCCGGATGGTTGGCTGCACCGCGTGGATTCCGCCGGCGTCGACCCCAAGGCCTATGAGCGGGTCCTGCCCGGTCACGGGCTGATCGGGCGCACGGTGGAAACCGGAGAAGCCTTTCTCATCGAGGAAGGCGACAGGAGTGCCGCCCCCCAAATTGAGGTGAACCTGACCGCTTGCATACCCCTCAAGCGCAATGACGTGGTGACCGGCGCGATCGCCCTGTTCCGGCTGTTGCCTCAGAAACTGGAGCTGCAGGAGCTGGATCGCGAGCTCTTCTGGCTTTTGGAAGCGCATCTCGATGTGGCCCTCTACTGTGCCGAACTGCATCAACGCATGAACGCAAAGAACGGAGCTGCAGAGTGAAGACCGACCTTTCGTGGCGGGGCCTGGAGCCGTCGATCGAGTCGGCCAGCGCCGTAGCGGAAGCACCGACGCTACCCGCCGTCTACCTGCACCCGGGCCAGCTCTTCGTGGCCGCGGGACCGGCGGCCGTTACCACAATTCTGGGGTCGTGTGTGGCCGTCTGCATCTGGGACGGCATGCTGGGAATCGGCGGAATCAATCATTACCTGCTTCCGTGCGGTTTGT
>JAHEKS010000205.1:0-6433 GCA_024638215.1 Acidobacteriota bacterium
CAATCCCAGCGTGGGTGTTTTCCTGCCCCCCAACAGCAGCGGTGGGAAACGCGTCGAGGGTTATAGCAGTCCGATCAAAGTGGATGAGGACATCATCCGCTTCGACCACACATTCTCTGAGAAAACCTCGTTGATGGCCCACTACATCCGGGACAATGTTAACCAGACCGTCGGAAAGGGCCTGTGGGTGGGGCAATCCTACCCGGACGTTCAGACACTCTTCCTCAACGAGCCGGAGTCTATTGCCCTGAAAGTGACACACAGCATCAGCCCGACTCTCCTGAATGAAACCTTGATCGCTTTCAATCGCCAGCCTCTAACCCTGATTGCCGCCGGCGTGGTGACGTTGCCCTCGGGCGCTAACATCACGAAGCTCTTCCCGGGCAACGATCCCCTCCACCGCATCCCCCAGATCGGCATCGGTGGCGGCATCGGCGTGACGTACACGACCGGGTCCTGGGCGCCGTGGTATAACGTCCTCAATACCTGGACGTGGCGCGACTCGCTGAGTATGATCAAAGGCGACCACACGATGAATTTCGGCTTCGAGGATCTCCACTACATGAAGCAGCAGAGGCTGTTCGGCAACACCAACGGAGCCTACAACTTCGACGCCAGCCTCACGAGCGGCTACTACCTGGACAACGGTGTAGCCACAAAAACCGCCGGCAATGCCTTTGCTGACTTTATGCTGGGCCGGGCGCAGTCGTACACTGAAATGCTGGTCCAGCCGACGCCGGCATGGATGAACAACCACATGGGAGTATGGTTCGGCGACGCCTGGAAGGCGCGGCCGGGGCTCACTTTAAACCTGGCGCTGCGCTGGGAAGGCATGCCGCACGCCTACGAAAGGCACAACGAAGTGGCAGTCTTCCGGCCCAGTCTCTATGATCCAGCGACTGCCGCGGCACAGTTTGACGTCGACGGCTCCCTTTGCGGGAACCCGGGGTCATTCTGCGGCAACTACAACATCCTCGGCAAGCCTTTCTATCTGAACGGCATGGGAAGTCCAAACCCCAACTTTAACCTGCCATCAGTTCAGAAGGGTCTGGTGCAGAACCACTGGAACCTCTTCGAGCCTCGCGTGGGCTTTGCTTGGCAGCCACACGCGACTGGTAAGTTCGTGATCCGCGCCGGTGCGGGGTTGTTTTACGAGAACATCCAGGGCAACGACGTTTACGGCGCCGGCGCCAACCCGCCGGCCGCCGCCAACGCGAACATCCTCAACACGAGCTTCACCAATCCGGCGGGCGGCACGCTGCCGGCCGGCTCCCCTGGCACTTTGCAAACCTTCGAGCCCCACTATTTCCAGCCCAACACCTGGCAGTGGAACTTCGGCGGCGAGTACCAGCTCAACTCCAGGACGATGTTCTCGCTGTCCTACGTGGGGAACAAGTCCACTCACCAGCAGGTCAACCACAATATCAACCAGCCGGCGAACCCGGCGCCTCCGGGGACGACTTACGATGCCGCCCACGGCTACCCTGCGGGCATCAACGGGATCCGGCCGTATCTCGGCTGGTCCACCATCAGCACCTGGGACAACATGGCCAACGCCAATTACAACTCGCTCCAGGCCAACTTGCGGTTTTCGAGTTGGCACGGGTTGACCACGGGTGCGGCGTACACGTATTCGCATTGCCTGGATTACGTGGACAACGACAACTCCGGGAACTTCCCCAACAACTACAACCTCGCCCGCGAGTACGGGCACTGCGGGTTTGACATCCGCCACATGCTGATGTGGAACTACATCTACACCATTCCGTTCTTCAACCAGGCGGCGGGGGCCAAGCGCACGCTTCTGGGCGGGTGGCAAGTCTCCGGGATCACTTCTCTGTATTCCGGCCAACCCCTCACCATTGGCACCACCCAGGCGGACAAGGATCTGGCCAACTGCAACTGCGGTGGCTACCGGGCCGATGTGACGGGCAACCCCAACAACGGTCCCAAGACCGTGAACCAGTGGTTCGACACCAGCGTCTTCGCGCCGGCGCAGGGTGGGACCTTCGGAAACAGCGCTCGCAACATCGTGCGGGGCGCCGGCATCGCCAACTTCGACTTCTCCGTGTTCAAGAACTTTGCCGGCATTCCGCTTCCCAAGAGCAAGGAAGGCGGGTCGCTGCAATTGCGGTTCGAATTCTACAACGGCTTCAACCACACGCAGTTCAATGCCTATAGTACGAATGTCGGAGCCAGCGACTTTGGCCAGGCGACTGGCGCGCGGCTTCCTCGGCAGATTCAGATCGCAGCGAAGTTTACCTTCTGAAAGCTGTCTGGGATGAAACTCCTCGGCCCGCCCGGATTTTTCCGGGCGGGCTGTTTTCTTGTCAGTCCGGCTGCGTGCCATTATTCTGCCTAGCGGCCTTGGATCCCTCAGCCGATTTTCGGAAGACAGCGCAGTTGCACTTCCACACTCAGAAGGAGGGGAAAAATGAACTTTTCCGGAAAGCGTAAGTTGGCTGTCCTTATTTCCTGCATTGTCCTCATCACCGGCTTCGCCCTCATCGCCTCCACCGCGATGGCACAGGACGTTGCGAAGTTGCCTTACATGAATCCCAGCTTGACGCCGGAGCAGCGGGCGGCTGACCTGGTCGACCGCATGACGCTTGAGGAAAAAGCATCGCAACTGGTGAACCAGGCGCGCGCGATTCCGCGGCTGAACGTGCCAGCCTACGACTGGTGGAGTGAGGCGCTGCACGGAGTCGCCGTTGATGGGACGACGGAGTTCCCGGAGCCGATCGGGCTCGGCGCTACTTTCGATGTGCCCGCCATTCACAAGATGGCCACGGACATCGGAATCGAAGCGCGCGTTGTGCACGCCCAGTCATCGCACGACGGAAGCTCGAGCATCATGCACGGTCTCGATTTTTGGTCTCCGAACATCAATATCTTCCGCGATCCGCGCTGGGGCCGCGGCCAGGAGACCTACGGGGAAGACCCCTTTCTCACCGGCCGCATGGGGGTTGCTTTTGTCACCGGAATGCAGGGCAATGACCCGAAGTACTACCGCGTGATCTCGACGCCCAAGCACTATGACGTGCACAGCGGCCCGGAGCCGACGCGGCACTTCGCCGACGTGGACGTGAGCAAGCACGACATCCTCGACACCTACGCGCCGGCTTTCCGCGCCGCCGTCGTGGAGGGCCATGCGGGATCCGTGATGTGCGCTTACAACGCCGTCAATGGCGAGCCGGCTTGCGCCAACGATTTCCTGCTGCAGGATCAGCTACGCGAAAAGTGGGGCTTCCAGGGCTATGTGGTCTCCGATTGCGGCGCCGTCCGCGACATCTTCAGCGGCCACCACTACCGCCCCACGCAGCCACAGGCATCGGCGATCTCGCTCGAACGCGGCATGGACAATGAATGCATCGACTTTTTTGCCAAGGTGAAGGACGACCACGACTACAGGCCGTACGTCGAAGCTGTACAGCAGGGCTATCTCAGTGAGAGTGCGATCGACACGGCGCTGATCCGCCTCTTCACGGCGCGGATGAAGCTGGGCATGTTTGACCCGCCGGAGATGGTTCCGTATACGAAGATTGATGAGAAGGAGCTCGACAGCCCCGAACATCGCGCGCTGGCCCGCCAGCTCGCCAATGAGTCCATGGTGCTGCTGAAGAACGATGGCACTCTGCCCCTCAAATCAGGCATCACCAAGATCGCCGTGGTCGGCCCGCTGGCTGATCAGACCAGGGTTCTGCTCGGAAACTATACCGGAATACCGACGCATACAGTTTCCATGCTGGATGGCCTCAAAGCCGAGTTCCCGAACGCGAAGATTACGTTCGTTCCCGGAACCCAGTTCCTGCGCAACGACGGCAATCCGGTGCCGGACAGCGTGCTGACGACTGCCGATGGCAAACCTGGTCTCACAGCGGCGTACAGCAACTGGGAAGGAATAGAACTGGGGCCCGGAGCGAGGCCGGCAGCGATCATGAGCCAGGTTGAGCCGAACATTAACCTCAGCGAAAGCAATCTGCCGGCGGAGGTCGCGGGGAAGAGGGCCATTGGAGTGGAATGGACAGGCTTCCTGAAGCCGCCGGATTCCGGCGATTACCTCATCGGCGTACGCGCCGATGGCTTTGCCAGGGTGACGGTTAACGGCAAAACGGTCGCGCAGGAATTCAGAACCCACGGGGTCGAAGCGAAGGTCGGGCGCGTGCACCTCGACAAGGGGCAGAAAGTTGCGCTGACCGTCAACTACGGAAATATGGGCGGAGGCGAGCCGCGCGCGCAGCTGATCTGGGCGAAGGTGAACAATGCGCCTTCGCCTGAAGCCGTTACGGCGGCGAGGAATGCCGATGTCGTGATTGCCGTCGTCGGAATCACCAGCCAACTCGAAGGCGAAGAGATGCCGGTGAGCGAACCCGGATTTCTCGGCGGAGACCGCACCAGCATTGACCTGCCCGAGCCGGAAGAAGCTCTCATCGAAGCCGTTGCGGCAACCGGCAAACCTCTGGTCGTCGTGCTGATGAATGGCAGCGCGCTGGCCGTGAACTGGGCCAATGAACACGCCAATGCGATTCTCGAGGCGTGGTATTCCGGCGAGGAAGGCGGCGCGGCGATCGCCGAAACACTGAGCGGGAAGAATAATCCGGCGGGCCGTTTGCCGGTTACCTTCTACACGGACATCAGCCAGCTTCCCAATTTTGAAGACTATTCGATGGAGAACCGCACCTACCGCTACTTCCGGGGAAAGCCGCTGTATCCTTTCGGTTATGGGCTGAGTTACACGACCTTCAGTTACAGCGATCTCAGCCTCCCGCAGACCGAGGTGAACGCAGGCGATCCGGTTGGAGCCGATGTGACAGTGACCAATACAGGAAAGGTGGCGGGGGACGAAGTCGTCGAGCTCTATCTGAAATTCCCGCCAGTGAAAGGGGCGCCGCGAATAGCTCTCCGCGGGTTCCAGCGCATTCACCTCGATCCCGGCGCAAGCCAGAAGGTTCATTTTGAGCTGAAGGGTCGAGACCTGGGCATGGTCACGGAGAACGGCAATCCGATCATCGCCGGCGGTGATTACATCATCAGCATCGGCGGCGGCCAGCCTGATACCGGAGCGCCGGGGGTCACAAAGAGCTTCCGTGTGAACGGGCAGTTGGCGTTGCCGGAATGAAGGGGGCCGAGACCTGACCCTCTCAAGTTTCTGCCCCCAGAAGTGAGAAAGTTCACTGGCTGGTGAGTCTCACATGTCGCAACTTACTTACTATTAGCCACTTGCGTCTCAAGCTGGAGATTGGACCTGAGAAGTCGTCTTCTCGGAGACTGGTCCGAGATCTGTAGTTTAAGAGACCTCAATCAACCGTCTCAAAAAGCAGATCGCGTCGAATGCCTCAAGCACTTTCCCACTCCACAGGTCAAAGCTCTTCGGCAGGCCCTCGCGACGTCGTTACGCCCCTCTTGCAGGTCGTACGGCGGACTTGGCTCCATCATCGGCAGGAACTCATTCCAGCGGCTGAAGGAGCACGCACTGCGGTTCCTCGAAACGGTGATGAGGATTTACTCGCGAGAAATCAAATAGGCAGGAGCGCGCGAAAGTGCGCCCCTGCTTGCGGGTTTCAAGGCGACTGCTTTTTGGGGAAGGGTTCTCCCCCGCGCGGCGAGTATTTCGCCAGCGTTGAATCGAGCGGTGCGGCCGCACTAGGTGTGCCCGTGCTCCCAAACAAGATGTCCTTTGCGTCAATCTTCCTTCCGTAGATTTCCTCGTTCGCTCCGCCATCATCCTTGATGACCTGGCCCTCGAGCGAGAGTCCCGCAAACGTTCCGCGCGAACGAGAATGGGTCAGGATCTCGGTCTGCAGCAATACCCCGCTTGAAGCGCCGGCTGTTCTTCCCACCGGCCCGCCGGCGACGGAGGCATCGGCGCCGAGTTTCGTGTGGCCCGCCACAAATTTCCGGGCTCCTTCCGGATTCATGACGAGCAGGAAAAGTCGGTGGATTGGCCGCCGATCTGCAAGCCGATGCTCGTACCACCCATTTCGAACGTCCACGGAGCGCCCCACGCGCCGGTCCCGCCGCGACGACACACGAGCGCGCCCTTGCCGGCGCTGCCACCCACCCCGAAGGCGATCTTTTTGTAAGTTGCCTCGGGAATGATCTTCTTGCGTACCAAATCCGTTTTGGCCTTGTAGGGCCTTCCATCAATGATCTTCTGCGAATAAGCCTCCCCGATTCCTGGCAGCGCCATCAGTTCATCCTTGGTCGCTGAATTGATGTCGAGGAGTTTCGCCTTACCCGTCGCTTCTTGGGCTTTCTCGGAGGCGGTTGACGGCAGCGCTTTCTCTGTCTTGGTAGCTTTCGTCGTCTTTTGAGAAGTGCTTCCCTATGCTCCCAAGGCGGGCAGAAGCAGCAGAGCAAAGGCCATGAAGAGTACCGCAAGCAATAGTATGATTTTCTTTGGATGTTTCATGGAAGTTCCCCCTTTCGACCC
>JAHEKS010000205.1:6443-8764 GCA_024638215.1 Acidobacteriota bacterium
CCTTCGCCTTCCAGTGAACTATACACGGTGAGGATGTTGTCTGGGGAAACGTTACTACTGGCCGGGTTCATTGCAAGAGATCACCATCACTCAGAACACCAAAGTGTTGCCCGTTTTTCTCGGAGAATTCGATCATAATTAGGTTGCCCCTACACCTGCTGAGAAGTGCGGCGCTGCGGGGGACGAGTTCAAACCGTGTGTGTGGGGAACGGACCCCACAAAACCAATTGGCGATTGGAAAAAAGCATGGGAAGCAGCAAAGCAACGCGCCGGAGCGGCCGTGTCGGGCAAGCCCGATGACGAAGTGGCTTCCCCGCTCGCCTGTCGCTTCCACGATCTCCGGCATACAGCGTGCACCCGGATGCTCGAACACGGCGCGTCGTTTTCCACTGTCGCTACCGTCATGGGGTGGAGCCCATCAACCGCCGTTAGAATGTCACGGCGTTACAGTCATATTGGGCAGGACGCCCAGCGGGAGGCCGTCAAGGCCATCGATAGGGCTGATTTTGACGTGGCTGTGCACCAAAATTGTAACCAAATCCCAGCCAGGGGGAGAAGCAGTCACGCTAAATCAATGAAAAGGTTTGGCTCCTCGGCCAGGACTCGAACCTGGAACCCTTCGGTTAACAGCCGAATGCTCTACCATTGAGCTACCGAGGAACAGGCGGGAGCTTCAAATTGGGCGAACCGCGAAACAATCGAACATCCAATTTATAGCACAGCGGAGAAAAGGCCGTCAACGGGCAGGGGAATCAGGAGGCAGGACCGATGCTTCAATTCGCCGGCTAGTCTTTCTTTTCTTTATCGGAACCACCCTCCATGCCACCTTTGAGGGCGTCTTTGAACTCACGAATGCCTTTACCCAATCCGCGGCCGAGGTCGGGCAACTTCCCCGGGCCGAAGATGATCAGCACGATGAGAAGAATAAAGAACAAATGGGTCGGTTGCAGCAAGCCTTCCATTGTTACTCCTTCCGAGCCGAAGGCGTAGGGCCACCGGCGCCTTCCTGGTGGGTATTATAGCCCAACACGGGCACGAATCGAACCCTTATTTATTTCCCCGGGAAAAGACCATGTTTCGCGCGCGGCGACCCTCGCGGCGGCGCCATGCAAAGAATAGCGCCCCGTAGCTTTCGGTGATGTAATCCTTGCGGCTGTACCCCAGCTCACAGGCCACCGCATCAATCCAGCGGGCTGGCCCTTCCAGCTCGAGGAAGTCCCCAATCGGGGTTTCATCAAGTTCAACAAGGGCCTGCGTCGCGCCTTCCTTCTCCCGCCGGCGCGCAAAGGTCGTCCGGTACTTGTCATAACGGAACTTTTCCCCAAGTCCCAGCGCGGCCAGGATTTCTGCCATGCGGCGCCCATCGGCAACGCACGTTTCGGTTTCGCGGCGGACCTTGTAGGCGCGCGAGTCGAGAGGCGCACCCTTAAAAGTCACCCTGCAACGCGCTCGCTCTAGGCGCAAGCGGAGCAGGCAATGCGCCCTGCGCAATCGCAAGTCGGCAAAATCAAACACACGGTTGCTCTCGAAGTGGCGCGGCTCGACCACGCGGAAGCCCAGCGACTTCAGGCGATGGCGGATGGCTCGAAGGCCGGAAACCGGCAGCTTGATTTCGGTTTCGTGGGAAGCAGCCATGTTTCGGGAAGGGATCAGGAATCGCGCTCGACGATGAATTCCGCCAGCGATCGCAGCGCATCCTTGTATTGCGAATCGGGGAAGATATCCAGGCAGCGTTTGGCCTTTTCGGCAAAGTGCCGCGCCTTGTCGCGCGCCGCCTGCAGCATTCCGTAGCGCTCCACGAGCTCCATGATCTCGGCGAAGGGCACCGAATCGTAGCTGCCCTCTTCCAGCACCCGCGATACTCGCTGGGCCTCCGCCGCCGAGCACTTCTGCAGCAGATAGATCAGCGGCAGCGTGATTTTGCCCTCGCGCAGGTCGCTGCCGATCGGCTTGCCGAGAATCTCCTCCGACGAGGTGAAGTCGAGGACGTCGTCAATAAGTTGAAAGGCCAGGCCAAGGTTCGTGCCGAACTCGCCCAGCTTGGCTTCTTCTTCCAGGCTGCGGCCGCCCAGAACGGCTCCCAGGCGCAGGCAAATCGAAAACAGGCAAGCCGTCTTGCGGTCCGCCAGCTCAAGATACTCTTCTTCCGTCACGTCCAGCCTGTGAAGATGCGTCAGTTGGAGCAGTTCGCCTTCCACCATCACCTGCGTGACGCCGATCAGCATGTCGAGGATTTTGAAATTGCGTTCCGCCAGCGCCACGTTGAAGGCCTGCATGTAAAGCCAGTCGCCCGCCAGCACCGACATATGGTTGCCCCAGCG
>JAHEKS010000206.1:0-3931 GCA_024638215.1 Acidobacteriota bacterium
CCACCGACGCTCCGCCTCCTTTGCCGGGGGCGGGGCCTCCCGCCGAAGAATCCACCGAGGGCGAGCAAAAGAAGGACCCGGAGCGGCAAACCCTTTTGCAGCGCATCAACTCCATGACGCCGGCGGAGAAAATCAAGACGGCGCTTACGGGCAACCAGGAAGAGCGCCTGGTGCTGATCCGCGACTCCAACAAGCTGGTGGCGCGCGCCGTGCTCGGCTCCCCCAAACTCTCCGAGGCGGAGGTCGAAGCCTTCGCGATGATGAGAAACGTCACCGAAGAAGTGTTGCGGCTTATCTCGATGAATCGCGCCTTTATGAAGCGCTACACGGTGGCGGTTGCCCTCGTCAATAACCCGCGCACACCCCTGGACGTCACTCTCCCCCTGATTAATCGCCTGAATGAACGCGACCTGAAGAACCTCTCGCTCAACAAGAACGTTCCGGAAACGCTGCGCACCCTGGGGATGAAGCTGTATAAACAGAAGAAAGAACCCCAGCACACGAAGTTGCCGGGCAAACATTAGCGGTCATCTGAACGGCCGCCCGCGCATGTCATTCTGAGCGAAGCGAAAAATTTGCATTCCTCTCTGTCTTCCTGAGCCCTTCGGTGTCATTCTGAGCGAAGCGAAGAATCCCGGCTTTGTTCGCTCAGGGTCAACTCCGCGAAGGATCCGTTTAGAGCGACTTCTCGTCGAAAGGGCGAGGATAAAGGTTGGACAAGCGGTGGTTTTCTCGAAAGCCCTGCGGGTTGGCCAAAATCACCTCGATATCACCGCAAAATTCCCACATCAGTTGCCGGCAGGCGCCGCAAGGAGTTCCGGGATGTTCAGTGGCGGTGGCAACAACCATGCGCTGGAACTTCCGCTCACCTTCGGAAATTGCCTTCCATAAAGCGACGCGTTCAGCGCAAACCGTCAATCCATAGGTGGCGTTCTCAACGTTGCAGCCGGTGAAGACTTTGCCTCCCGCGGTTTCAAGCGCCGCGCCCACCTTGAAGTTTGAATAGGGCGCCAGGGCGTTCTCACGTGCGCGCAGCGCGGCCTGCACCAGTTCTTCGACGCTCATGCTTCCCCCAGCTTCGGCATCAAGGTATCGAGCAGCCGCGCGAGATCGCGCCCTGTCTTCTTTCCCACGCTCAGAACTTCCTGGTGGCTCAACGGCGTCCGGCTGAGCCCCGCGGCGCGGTTCGAAATCGTGGCGATGGCGAGCACTCTCAGGCCGGCCTGTCGCGCCGCCAGAACTTCCGGCACCGTGGACATGCCCACCGCGTCCGCACCCAGGCGGCGCAGAGCGCGGATTTCCGCCGGGGTTTCGTAACTCGGCCCGAGCAGCGCAACGTAAACGCCCGCGAAACATTTCACGCCGCACGCGCGCACCGCGCGCTTCGCTTCTCGCCGCAGCCCGCGGTCGTAAGCCTCGCTGACGTCCACGAACCGCTCCCCCCAGCGAGCATCGTGCGGCCCTGCGAGAGGGTTCGCGCCCTGGTAGTTCAAGTGGTCGCGAAAAATCATGAAGCTTCCAGGTGAAGCCGCTGCCGCGATGCCTCCAGCGGCGCAAGTGACGACCAATGTTCCGACTCCGGCCCGCGCCAGCACGCGTGTCGGAAACGCCACTTCCGCAGGCTTGTATCCTTCGTAGAGGTGCATCCGCCCTTCGAGCACCGCGACGGGAACCTTCCCCCAATTCCCCAGGTGCAAGACGCCGGCGTGCCCAGCGACGCTGGTCTTCGGGAAGAACGGAATCCTGCTGTACGGAATCTGACCGGCTTCGCGCAGGCCCCCCAGCACGCTGCTCAGGCCCGAGCCGAGGATGACCCCGACGCGCGGCCGCACTTTGGAGTGCGCCAGGATGTATCGCGCCGCGCGCGTGGCCTCGTCGTAACCGGGGATTTTGCTGCCTGTCACCTGTGGACCTCGGTTTGTTATCTTTCCAATTCCAGGCCGCGAGGGGAGACGCCTTCAGCCTTCAGCCGTCTGCCCTCATACTTCAGACTTCTGTCTTCTGTCTTCTGACTTCTGACTTCTGACTCCTCACGTCAGCATCAGTCCCGCAATCGCCGCCGCAAGATAATTGGCCAGCGTCCCCGCCAGCAACGCGCGGAAGCCGAGGCGCGCCAAATCCTGCTTGCGCGAGGGCGCCAGCGCGCCGATGCCGCCGATCTGGATGCCGATGCTGGAAAAATTGGCGAAGCCGCACAGCGCGTAGGTGGCAATCGTGAAGGAGCGCGCGGCGATATGTCCCTTCAGCGGCCCGAGCTGCGAGAAGGCCACGAATTCGTTCAGCACCACTTTGATTCCCATCAGGTTTCCCACCTGCATGGCGTCTTTCCAGGGAACGCCCAGCGCCCACGCGACGGGCGCCAGCGCCCAGCCGAAGAGCGTTTGCAGGTTAGTATGTACCAGGGCGAGAATGCCGTTGGTGAGATAGATCAGAGCGATAAAGGCCACCAGCATCGCGCCCACGTTGAGCGCCAGAAACAAGCCGTCGCCGACGCCGTGCGAAATCGCATCCAGCACATTAACGTCGCGCTTCTCGAGTGTCAGCTTGACTGTGCCCGCCGTCTTGGGCGTGTCCGTTTCGGGGTAGAGCATTTTGGCAATCATGATGGTTCCCGGCGCGGTCATCACCACGGCAGTCAGCAGGTCGCGCGCGGACGCTCCAAACAGGACATAGGCTCCGAACACCGACCCGGCGATGTGCGCCATCCCCGCCGTCATGATGGTGAACAGCTCCGATTCCGTCAGGCCTTCGAGATACGGGCGAATCACGAGGGGCGCTTCCGTCTGGCCCATGATGACGCTCGCCGCCACCTCCAGCGATTCCGCGCCGCTCGTGCCGAACAGCCGGAACATCAGCTTCCCCGCCCCCAGCACCATCAGCGGCAGGATGCGCAGGTAATAAAGCAGCGCAAAGAAGGCCGCAACGTAAATAATCAAAGGCAGCGCCGTAAAGGCAAAAACAAATCCCTGGCTGCCATGTGGGTCGCCGAGGATGGGGCCGAAGACGAATTTCGTTCCTTCGAAGGCAAAATTCAGGAACCACACCGCGGCGTTCGATACGCTCTGCATCAGCTCAAAGCCCAGCTTGGTCTTCATCACAAACAGCGCCAGCAGGAGTTGCAGGCCGAGCCCCCAGCCGACAATCCGGAACTTGATCGCCTTCCGGTTTTTGGAAAGCAGGAACGCCGTCAAAAGAA
This sequence comes from Acidobacteriota bacterium, assembly GCA_024638215.1. Lineage (GTDB taxonomy): Bacteria > Acidobacteriota > Terriglobia > UBA7540 > UBA7540 > JAHEKS01. The sequence continues at coordinate 3,197 of JAHEKS010000206.1, forward strand.
TGGCACTGATGCCAATGAGCGGAATAAAATGACTCATGAGTTAAGTTTCACTCTCGAATTGGATATGTCTTTCATTCCCTCTGCGTAGCCCTGTCGAAGGGAGTCCGTGGTCCTTTGTCCGTCCTCCGTTGCCAGCTATCACTTATCAGTCTCAGGACTTCACACTTCATACTTGGCACTTCGTACTTCATCCTTCTGCTTTCTGCTTACAGCGTACCGCCTTCTTCATTCCGGTACCTGCGCGAGAATTAGCTTTCCTGCTTCCGCGGGCTGCGGAGAAATCCTGATGGCGCGCGCAAGAAGCTGGCGCGCCTCCTCCAGCCGCGAGCGGTCGTTCACAAACAGCATACAAACCCGCTCGCCGGCCGATACCGCATCGCCCACTTTCTTTTCGAAGACCAGTCCCACGGCGGGATCAATCACCGAATCCAACCGTTCGCGGCCGGCCCCCAGCACCATCGAGGCGCGGCCGATCGTTTCCGCTTCGAGCCCCGCCAGGTATCCGTCTTCCGCGGCCACAAAGGACTCCTCGTGCTGGGCGGCAGGCAGCCGCGAGTAGTCCTCGACCACGCGAGCGTCGCCGCCCTGCGCGGCGATGACCTCGGCGAATTTCTCCGCGCCCTTTCCGCCGGCAATGATGGAATCGAACCGCGCCCGCGCTCCGTCGAGCGACTTCTCCACGCCTCCCAGGACGAACATCTGCGCCGTCAGCTCGCGCGAGAGTTCCACCAGGTC
>JAHEKS010000206.1:3941-8729 GCA_024638215.1 Acidobacteriota bacterium
CGCGTCCCTTCAGCGCTTCGAGACACTCGATCACTTCCAGCGCGTTTCCGACGGCGTTGCCGAGCGGCTGGTTCATGTCGGTAATCAGGGCGCGGACTTTCGTCCCGCACGCCGTGCCGATTTCGACCATGCGCTCGGCCAGCGCGCGCGAGTCCTCCAACTTCTTCATGAAGGCGCCCGAGCCCGTTTTCACGTCAAGCACCAGCGCGCCAATTCCTTCCGCCAGCTTCTTGCTCAGGATGGAAGCGCAAATCAGCGGCAGCGATTCCACCGTCGCCGTCACGTCGCGCAGCGCGTAGAGCTTGCGGTCCGCGGGCGCGAATTCCTCCGTCTGGCCGATCAGCCCCAGGCCGCACTGGGCCAGCACGCGGCGAAACTCCGCGAGCGATAGCCGCGTGTTGAAGCCCGGAATGGATTCCAACTTGTCGAGCGTGCCGCCCGTGTGCCCAAGGCCGCGGCCCGAAACCATCGGCACCGCGAGCCCGCCCACCGCCGCCACGGGTGCGATGATCAGCGAGGTCTTGTCGCCCACGCCGCCCGTCGAGTGCTTGTCCACCTTGGGCAGCGGAATTTCGGAGAAATCCAGCACCTCGCCCGAGCGCCTCATGGCCTCGGTCAGGTCGGCGGTTTCGCGCACGTCCATGCCGCGGAAGAAAATCGCCATCAAAAGCGCCGACGCCTGGTAGTCCGGGATTTCGCCGCGCGTATAACGCGTGACAAAGTCGAAGATTTCTTCCTTCGCGAGCGCCCGCCCTTCGCGCTTCTTGCGGATGATGCGAGGAGTATCCATGGCGGAAGCCGAGTGGGGAGATATACCAGAAGTTGGAGGGATTTCCTATGAATTTTGCATCGCAACGAGGAGAAGATGGAAAGAAAGGCCGGCCGCTGCGCGAATGCAAGCTTCAAGACGGGCGGCGAAGGCGCAGGCAGGCGATTTCCGGCGGGCAGTTCAGGCGCAGAGGAACGACGGACTTGCCGATGCCGCGGCTGACGTAAATCTGCGTCCCGTCGAGCCGGTTCCAGCCCTCGACAAACCGCTGGCCCAACTTGGAGCGGCCGCGCAGCGAGCCCACCAGCGGCAGGCGCACCTGGCCGCCGTGCGTGTGGCCAGAGAGCACAAAGTCCACGCCGTGCGAAGCGGCCTGGCGAATGCCGATGGGATTGTGGCAAAGCAGGATTTTGGTCTCGCGCGCCGGAACGGAAGCGAGCGCGGCGTGAAAATCGTCGGCGTTCCACCACAGATCGTCCACGCCCGCGAGCCACAACGTCGAGCCATGCACCCGCAGCGCGACGTGCGCGTTGCGCAGCACGCGGATGCGCTGCGCGCGCAGGGCGCGGGCGATTTCGTCGGCGTCCACCTGGAAGTCATGGTTGCCCAGCACCGCGAAAACACCCATCCGCGCGCGAAGCTTCCCCAGCGCGCGCGCCACCGGCCAGATGTAGGAAGGCGAAAGCGTCACATAATCGCCCGTCAGCGCCACCACGTCGGGGTGCAGGAGGTTCGCGAGGTGAACCGCTTCCTCAACCGTTTCAAGAGGTGTATAGAGGCTGTGATGAATATCCGTCAGGTGAACGATCGACAACCCGTCAAACGCCACGGGCAGGCGGGTGAGGAAGATGTCGGTCTCGGTGAGCTCCGGCTCCTCGGAAAGCTCCCCTGGATAGTACTCTTCCTTCGGGCCGCTCAGGCGGAGCGTGATGAGCTCGCCGCGCCTTAAGAAACGTTTTGATGCGGGACGTCTGGCCATTTCAATCAGGGACCCGGGGCTCGGGACTCGCGTCCGCCCAATCCCTGCTTCTGCGACTACCGCTTTACTCGATTCTTCAGGACATCCGCGAACACCGCGAGCATCGCGTCGTGAACCAGGCCGTTGGAGACAAAGACCGGGTCAGCCAGCAGCTCGAACGGCCCGCCGTCCAGATTGGAGACGCGCCCGCCGGCTTCGGTGACCAGCAACGTGCCGGCCGCCTTATCCCAGGGATTGAGTTTGAGTTCCCAAAAGCCGTCGAAGCGGCCCGCGGCGACCGAGCAAAGGTCGAGCGCCGCCGAGCCCGCGCGCCGCACGCCGTGGCAGAGCTGGGTGAAGCGATAATAATACTCGATGTTCAAGTCGTGATTGTCGGCGAACGGCGGGAAACCCGTCGCCACCAGGCATTCTGCAAGTGTCGCAGCCTTGGAAACTCGAATGCGCTGGTTGTTCAGATAAGCGCCCGCGCCGCGTTCGGCGGTAAACAATTCCTCGTGAATCGAATCGTAAACCACGCCCGCCACCACTTCGCCGCGGTAAGCGAGCGCCAGCGTCACGCAAAAAACCGGGAAGCCGTGCGCGAAATTGGTGGTCCCGTCGAGCGGGTCCACGTACCAGCAATAGTCGGATTCGGTCTGCCCGCCGCCGCCCTCTTCGGCCACAATGCCGTGCTTGGGAAAATGGCTGCGGAGGCGCTCGACGATCAGCGCCTCGGAGCGCCGGTCGGCGTCGGTCACGAGATCCGAGCGGCTCTTATAGGAAATTTCCTTGGGGCGCTTGAAGAGTTGCGCCAGCAGCGCGCCCGCTTCGCGCGCGATGTCAACTGCGGTGTTGAGGTAGTTCTCCATAATTTAGAAAATCAGAAATCAGAAATTAGAAATCAGAACCTGCACCCACCCCTTGATGGGGTTCTGTCTTTCTGGCGGCGGCCCGTGCCTGCTTGACCAGCGTGACGAAGATGGCCGTCAGCTCCCTGACCTCCGAATCGAGGTCGGCGAGCTTGGCGTGCGGAACAATCTGGGCTGCTTCAAGGAGCTCAAGCCAATACAAGGTTTCTTCAAGCTCCATCAACCCAATATTCATTTTGGCGGCGTATTCGAGTTTCGACCTGGCACGCAGCGCCTCGCGACAGTTCGCCCCCACCCCCGTCCCAGACCGAAGAACCTGCTTCCCGATCACCTGGGCCGAGCCGTTCTTGGGCAACGCATCGTACAACCGAATCACCCGAAGCGCAAAATTGCGGGTTCGAACTTTCAAGTCCTGCGGCACCCGTCGCCCTAATTCCATAGATATTCAACGAGCGGCTCCGATAAATGCGAGGCGCTCAGCCCCTTGTCGGACTGTCGATTGTAATCTCCTCTGATCCGTCTTCTGATTTCTGATTTCTGATTTCTGACTTCCTCCCTTCGCCTTGCGCCCACACCGCGCCGTCCTCGAAAAACTCTTTCTTCCAGATGGGCACGATCTGCTTGAGCTGGTCGATGGCGAAGTGGCACGCTTCGAACGCCGCCCGCCGGTGCGCGGAGGTCACGACAATCGCGACGCTGGTTTCGCCAATCTCCAGGCGGCCCACGCGGTGAATCATGCCCACGCGGTCCACCGCAAACTTCTCTTTCACCGTCCGCGCGATCTCTTCCATCTTGCCGAGGGCCATCGGCTCGTAGGCTTCGTATTCGAGGTAGAGAGTCTTCCGCCCGTGCGAATGGTTGCGCACAATCCCTTCAAAAACCACCACGGCGCCGTCCTCGGGCGCTTTCAGCTCGTTGGCAAGGTCCTGGGTGCGAATCGCCTCGCGCGTGATGCGGCAAAAATCCTCCGGCGCGCCGCCGCTCACGGGCGGCAGGAACGCCACTTCATCGCCATCGCGAAGCGGCTGCGAGCCTTCGGCGATTTCCTGATTGACGGCGGTGAGAAGAGACGGCAGCACTTCCCCAAGCTTGGGGAAGCGAATCTCATAGCGGCGCCACAAATCCGCCAACCGTCCGCCCTCCGGCAACTCCACTCGCTCCTCATCGAAGCCGGTAAGATCATGCGTGAGGCCAAAAAAAAGAACTCGGATCATCATGCTTTATGGCCGATTTCAATGCCCAGCGCGCATCGCGGCGATTCCGATCACTGGCCTGGCGTCCTCGGTTGCGTTGGCTTGCTCAGCGCCTCAAGCGCCTGAGACAGAGTCCGCGTGCCCCGCCCGATCGCGGCCTGGACCAAGTCAAGCTGGCGCCGCGCCGATTCGAAATCGTTGCGGTCCAGCGCCTCACGAACTCCAGGGAGAATCGCCGCTGCGTATCCAGTATACACTCCGGGGGCGAAGAAGGCATGGCGAAACCACGGGCGGCGCGGCAATCCCTTGTCCAGCAAGAAGTTACGCTCTACCTCCAACAGGTCCTGGTTGACCTGATGAAGCGTCTCGGGGTCCAGATCGCCACCCTGTTCGACCTGCGCGAGCCGCACGCGAAACTCGCCCGCCACGCGCGTGAACTGGCGGGCGGCGCGCAAAGCCTTCCCGGTCCTCAACCGCGCGCCGGGATGCTCCCTCTGGGTTTCGACGTCGAGCTCGCGAAGGTATCCCTGAATCGCCTGCCCGTATTGCCCATAATCGAGCGGCAGGACGTCCGAATCCGCCAGGCGCATCACCAGCGTGCCATAAATCTGCGCCTCCGCAACACTGTAGCGAAAACTGGGATCGCCGAATTTCTGCATCCAGTCGAAATCGTCAAAGCGGGAATGGTAAACACCGTAGGGCCCGCTGAAACCGATATCGAGCGATGGAACGCCCAGGTGCTCGAGGAAGGCCGTGTAGTCGGACCCGCTGCCCAACTCGCGCACTTGCACTTCCGGGGCTTCGGGAAGCGGTTGCTGGCCATGTCTGAACTTGCGGGCGGCGGTCTGCGTCACGCGCGGGCGAGTGCCGCGGTCCTCCGTGCTCCAGGCGTCGAGCACGGACCGCCCGCTCACAGGATCCGTGACTTCGCTCGCGACTTCGCGAATCAGGCTGCTCAGCGACGGCACGGCGGCGGCGCCAAATTGCCGGCCGCACACC
>JAHEKS010000207.1 GCA_024638215.1 Acidobacteriota bacterium
ACTGCGACTTGCGGCTCGACTCGCGCACCGAAATCTCGTGCCCCGAGTTGACCTGATACGAAGGGATATTCACTTTGCGGCCGTTAACCAGGATGTGGCCGTGCCGAACCAGTTGCCGCGCCTCGGCGCGCGAAGTGGCCAGCCCCATGCGGTAAACCACGTTGTCCAGTCGGCGCTCCAGCATGGAGAGCAGGTTCTCTCCCGTAATGCCCTTCATGCGCGCGGCCTTCTCAAAGTATCCCCGAAACTGGTCTTCCATGATTCCATACAAGCGGCGAACCTTCTGCTTCTCGCGCAGCTGCAATCCGTAGCCCACCAGCTTCGGCCGGCGCGCCTTGCCGTGCTGGCCAGGCTGGAAGTTGCGCTTCTCAATGGCGCACTTGTCTGTCAGGCAGCGCTGTCCCTTCAGGAACAGTTTGATGCCTTCCCGGCGGCACAGCCGGCATACTGCCTCGCGATACCTTGCCAATCCATCCTCCTCCGGGCGCTCAAGCGCCCGTTACAGCAAACAAAATTCCCGGACTAAACTCTGCGCCGTTTCGGCGGCCGGCACCCGTTGTGCGGAATGGGGGTGACGTCGCGGATCACGCGCACTTCCAGGCCCGCCGCCGCCAGGGCGCGAATCGCCGACTCGCGGCCGGAGCCCGGCCCCTTGACGTGCACTTCCACCGACCGCATTCCGTGATCGCGCGCGCTGCTGGCGGCACGCTGCGCGGCCTGCTGGGCGGCAAAGGGCGTGCCCTTGCGCGAGCCGCGGAATCCCAGCGACCCCGCGCTCGACCAGCACACCAGCTTCCCTTCCAGGTCCGTGATGCTCACCAGGGTGTTGTTGAACGACGCCTGGATGTGCGCCACGCCGCTGGGCACGATGCGCTTTTCCTTCTTCTTGAAGACTTTCTTCTTTCCCGCCTTGGGTGCTGCTTTGGCCATAACTCCTCGATTCGACCTCCGGGCTACGTTTTCGCTGTGGCGCGCTTCTTGTTGGCGATCGTCCCGCGCCTCGGCCCCTTGCGCGTTCGCGCGTTGGTGTGCGTGCGCTGCCCGCGCACCGGAAGGCTACGGCGGTGCCGGTATCCGCGATACGAGCCGATTTCAATCAGCCGCTTCACGTTCATGGCGACTTCTTTGCGCAGGTCGCCTTCCACCGCCCCCTCTTCTTCAATGATCTGGCGGATCTTGGACACCTCGTCTTCGTTCAAGTCCTTCACCTTCTTGTTGGGGTCCACGCCCGCCCGGACAAGGATGGACATCGAACGCGTCCGGCCGATGCCGTAGATATACGTGAGCCCGATCTCGGCCCTCTTGGTCCTCGGTAAATCAATGCCTGCTATACGTGCCATTGGTCACCTCGCCCATCGAAGCTCGAAATTCGAAACTCGAAGTTCGGCTCGCGAGTCTCGAATTCCGGTTTTCGAGTTTCCAACTCAGCCCTGCCGCTGCTTGTGTTTCGAGTTTACACAGATCACCCGCACCACGCCGCGGCGCTTGACGATCTTGCACTTGGTACAAATCTTTCGAACTGAGGATCGCACCTTCATCGTTTCCTTCTCCAGCCTGCCGGCCTTGGGCGCGCGCCTTCGGGACTCGCTATTTGTACCGGTAAACGATCCGGCCCCGCGTCAAGTCGTAGGGCGAAAGCTCCACCGCAACCTTGTCACCCGGCAGAATACGGATGAAATTCTTCCGCATCTTTCCCGAAATGTGCGCCAGCACGCGATGCTTGTTGTCGAGCTCGACGCGGAACATGGCGTTCGGCAACGGCTCAATCACCGTCGCAATCACTTCGATAGCGTCTTCTTTCTTGCTCATGCTGTTTTGGCCGCGCCGGAGGCGACTGGCAGCCGCGAGAGCACTTCCGGCCCGTTTCGCGTCACAGCGATTGTGTGCTCAAAATGCGCCGAAAGACTTCCATCCACGGTGACGGCCGTCCACTGGTCGTCCAGGATGCGCATGGCATAATCGCCGACATTCACCATCGGTTCGATGGTGAAGACCATGCCTTCCTTCAGCACCGGGCCGTGGCCAGGCCGCCCGAAGTTCGGCACCTGGGGCTCTTCGTGATATTCCCGGCCGATGCCGTGCCCGACCATCTCGCGCACCACCGAAAAGCCGTTGCGTTCCACGTGCTGCTGCACGGCAAACGAAATATCGCCCAGCCGGTTGCCGTACCGGGCTTGCTGAATCCCCAGCTCCAGCGATTCCGCGGTGACCCGGATCAGCTTCTCAGCCTGCGGTGAGATCTTTCCCACAGGAACCGTCAGAGCGGAATCGCCGTAGTAGCCGTCCACAATCACGCCCAGGTCCAGCCCGATGATGTCACCCTCGCGCAGCCTCCGGTTGGAGGGCATGCCGTGCACGATCTCGTTGTTGACCGAAGTACACAAACACCAGGGATACCCACGGTAGCCCTTGGAAGCGGGCTTTGCACCCAGCTCGCGCAGCCGCTTCTCCACAAACCTCTCGAGTTCCAGGGTGGTTTCTCCCGGCCGTACCCGGTCTTTGGTTTCCAGGAGAACCTGCCGCACCACCTGCCCGCTCCGCCGCAGCTTCTCGATTTCCGCAGGTGATTTGCAAATGATCATGCGCCCTTCAAAAAGGGAATGAGCGTTCTTGCAATCTGGTCCGGCTCCAGATTTCCGTTCACCTCGTGCAAAAGCTTTTTCTTCCGGTAATAGTCAATCAACGGGCTCGTCTGGTTATTGTAAGCCACCAAGCGCTGCCGGATGGTGGTCTCGTTGTCATCGGCCCGTTCCAGGAGCTTGCCGCCGTCCTTATCGCAGATTCCATCCACCCTGGGGGGATTGAAGTGCACATTGTAAATCTCGCCGCACACCGAGCAGGTCCGGCGGCCGGTCAGCCGCTTGAGCAGAACGTCCTCATCCACGCGGATATTCACCGCCAGCGGATTGCCTCTCCCTTTCCTTTCCAGCATCGCGTCCACAAACTGAGCCTGGGGGATGGTGCGCGGGAAGCCATCCAGGACAAATCCCTTGGCGGCGTCCGGCTGGCCCACGCGTTCTTCGACGATGCCGCAAACCACTTCGTCGGGCACCAACTCGCCCGCCTCCATTTTCCTTTTCGCCTCCAACCCCAGCGGCGTCCCTTTCTTCACCGCCTCGCGCAACATGTCTCCGGTCGAAATCTGCGGGATGCCAAGCTCTTTGGAAACTTCCCTGGCTTGCGTTCCCTTGCCGGCTCCCGGGGCCCCGAGGAATATCAGTGCTTGAGCTCTCATCTGGTTCCTCCCTCCTCAGCGGGGGGCGGGTCAGTAACCGCTTCTCCGCCCGCGGATGCGCCCTTTCTTCATGAACCCTTCGTAGTGCCGCATAATGAGCTGCGCTTCAACTTGCTGGATCGTGTCCATCGCCACGCCGACCACAATCAGCAGCGAAGTGCCGCCGAAATAGAAATTCACGTTCAGCCCGTGCAGCAGCCAGGTCGGAAAGTGCGAATCAAACCAACCGCCGCCCAGCCAGATGGGGAGGTGATTGACGCGTAGCCCGGCCAGCATGATTTCCGGGATCAGCGCCACCAGGGCCAGGTAAATGCCGCCGACCCAGGTAATCTTGGTCAGCACGTCGTCCACGTGATCGGCGGTGCGCTTGCCGGGCCGGATGCCGGGAATGAATCCGCCCTGTTTCCTGACGTTGTCCGCCACCTCGTCCGGGTTATAGATGATGGACAGGTAAAAGTGCGCGAAAAACATGATCAGGACGATGTAGGTCAGCGTGTAAAGCGGCTCGCCCCAGGCGAACAATTGCATAAAGCGATCAATAATATGCCCGGCGGTCGACGTCTTCGACATGAACAGGCCGATCGTCTGCGGAAACGTCAACAGGGACACCGCGAAGATGATCGGCATCACGCCGCCGCTGTTCACCTTGAGGGGCAAATGGGTTGAAACGCCGCCCATCACTTTGCGCCCCACCACGCGCTTGGCGTACTGGATCGGGATGCGGCGCTCGCCGCGCTCGACCAGCACAATGAACGCGACAATCGCCAGCATGAAGGTCAGCAGCATCAGCAGCACGGCCAGGTTCCACTCGCGCGTAACAAAAACCTTGTCGTACAGATCGCCGATGGCCCGCGGCAAACCCACCACAATGCCGGCGAAGATCAGCAGGGACATGCCGTTGCCGATGCCGCGCGCGGTGATCTGCTCGCCCAGCCACATGACGAACACCGCGCCCGTGGTGAGCGTCACGACCGTGGAAAACACGAAAAGCGGACCGGGATGGGAAACGATCTGCGGGCCGCCGCCCGTGGACTGCTTCTCGAGCGCCACCGCGATGCCGAACGACTGGAACATGCTCAGCCCGACCGTCAGCCAGCGCGTGTACTCGGTGATCTTCTTCCGTCCCAGCTCGCCTTCCTTCTGAAGTTTCTCGAGCGTGGGGGAAACGACGCCCATCAATTGCAGGATGATGGATGCCGTGATGTACGGCATGATCCCGAGCGCAAAAACCGTGAGGCGGCGCAAGCTGCCGCCGGAAAACATGGAGAGCAAGCCGAAGAGCGAGCCCGCCAACTGGCTGAACATCTGCTCGAAGACGTCGGCGTTGATGCCCGGCGTCGGCACGAACGAGCCCAGCCGGTAGATGGCCAGCATCAGCAGAGTAAACAGGATGCGTTTCCGCAGATCCGGAATCTCTGTGATGCTTTTCAGCGACTCCATCATGCCGGAATCACCTCAGCCGTGCCGCCCGCCTTCTGGATCTTCTCCAGCGCGGACTTGGAAAAATGGTGCGCGGAAATCTTGAGCGGCGCTTTCAATTCGCCGTCGCCGAGTACGCGCAGCCCGTCACCGAGCCGCTTGATCATGCCGCGCTTCAGGAGCGCTGCCGGCGTGACCGCTTCCTCGGCGCCGAACCTTTCCAGGTCGCCCAGATGGATGAGCGCGTACTGCTTCTTGAAGATGTTGGTGAATCCCCGCTTGGGTAGGCGGCGATGGAGCGGCATCTGTCCGCCTTCGAAGCCCGGCCGTGTGCGCGAGCCTGTGCGCGAGCGCTGGCCCTTCGAACCGCGCGTGGCCGTCTTGCCGTGACCCGAGCCCATCCCGAAGCCAATGCGCTTCGGACGTTTGTTGGCGCCTCGTGGAGGTCGAAGTGTTCCCGCGTGAATGGCCATGTTCGGTTACCTATTTCCTGGTCTTCTTGGCAGCCTTCGAAGGCTTCTCCGCCTTCTTGGGTTTTTTGGCTGCCGCGCCCTTGGCGCCCTTGGCCGCCTTGGATTTCGCGGCCGCAGCTTTCGCCGGTTTCTTCGCCTTGGCCGCAGGCGTGGCGGCAACTTCCTCAGGCTCAGCCTGTTTCTCAGCCACCGTTTCTGCCGCGGCCGCTTCGGCTGCCGGCTCCGCCTCCTTGGCCGGCTTCTTCTTTTTTGCCTCGCGCGCAGCGGCAATCTCCTCGGGGCTCGGAGGATAAATCGTGTACTCCGGCACCGACATCCAAGCCGGCTTCCCCGGCGCGCTAACAATCTTGACGAGGTGGGGAATGCTTTCCACCAACCCGCGGATCTGCGGCGTATCGGGCCTGGCCACGATCTGGTTCAAGCGGAGCAGCCCCAGACTTCGCACCATCTTCTTCTGATGGCGTGTGAATCCGATGCCGCTGCGAACCCACTTGATTTGGATTGTCTTGCGCGCGTCTTCCGTCACAGTTCCGCTCATATTCAGATCTCTTCCGGCGCCTTGCCACGGGCCGCCGCGGCGCTGTCCTTGGAGCGAAGCTTGAGCAAAGCGTCCATCGTCGCTTTGACCACGTTGTGAGGGTTGGTGGTCCCGAGAGATTTCGTGAGGACGTTCTGGATTCCCGCCGCCACCACCACCGCCCGCACCGTTCCGCCGGCAATCACGCCCGTGCCTTCAGCGGCAGGCTTCAAAAGCACTCTCCCCGCTCCGAACCGGCCGAGCACCGCGTGGGGGATAGACGTGGCCGTAATGTTCACCCTGACCAGCGATTTCTTGGCTGCCTCGATCCCTTTGCGGATGGCCATCGGAACTTCCCGGGCCTTGCCGGAGCCGTACCCCACATGGCCGCCGCCATCGCCCACCACCACCAGAGCCGAGAAGCTAAGGTTCTTGCCTCCCTTCACGACTTTGGTCACGCGGTTGATGGAAACCACCTGGTCCTTCAACTGCAACGTATTGGGATCAATCCGATTCGACAACTTGCTCCTCCCCGTGCGCCGGCCGGCGGACTAGAATTTCAAGCCGCCCTCGCGGGCCGCATCCGCCAGCGCCTTGACCCGCCCGTGATACGCGTAACCGCCGCGGTCAAAAACCACGCGCGTAATTCCGGCGGTCTTGGCGCGTTCCGCCAGCACCTTGCCAACCACTTTCGCTGCGGCGATGTTCCCGCCGTTCTTCAGCGTCTTGCGAACTTCCTTGTCGCGCGAAGATGCCGCCACCAGCGTTCGCCCCTGCGTGTCGTCAACAATCTGCACGTAGATATGATTCAGCGACCGGTAAATGTTCACGCGCGGCGCTTGCGCCTGCCCGCGCAGGCGCTGGCGGCTCCTCTCGTGAATCCGCTGGCGTACGGCGTTCTTGGAAATTTGTGTCAGCATAGAATTACCCTTGCGTCAGCATCCCCCGGTTACTTGGCACCGCCCGCCGCGGCGCCCGCCGCCGCTCCGACCGCCTTGCCCACCTTCTTCTTCAGGCGTTCGCCCGTATAACGAATCCCCTTGTTCTTGTAAGGGTCGGGGGGACGAAGGCTCCGAATCTCCGCCGCCACTTGTCCCACCAGGCGCCGGTCGGAACCCTGGACGACGATGTGCGTTAGCTTGTCCACGGTAATCGTCAAGCCATCGGGAATCGGATACTCGATGGGGTGCGAATAACCAAGCGCGAAACTCACCGACTTGCCTTTGACCTCGGCGCGGTAGCCGATTCCCACGATGTCCAGGTGCTTTTCGAATCCCTGCGAGACTCCCCGCACGGCATTGGCCACCAGGCTGCGCGCCAAGCCGTGCACGGCCGCCTGCTCGTCGCTCTCGCGATGGGCCAGCAACCGTCCATCCTTCTTCTCGAATCGAATGCCTTTCGGCAGGTCCACGCGCAGCGAGCCTTTCGGCCCCTTGACCAGGACCGCCGTCTCCTGCGGGTCCACGGTGACACCGGCAGGCACCTCGATAATCTTATTTCCAATTCTCGACATAGCTCTTATTCCCGCCGCCGGCTGCGGCGGCCCTTCTCAAGCTCCCGCTTACGAAATGTTGCAGAGCAGCTCTCCGCCCAGGCGCGATTTTCGCGCCGCTTTGCCGGTCATCACGCCGCGCGGGGTGGTGAGGATGTTGATGCCCAGACCTCCCAGCACGCGGGGAATTTCGTCGGCGGCAACATACACCCGGCGCCCCGGCTTCGAAACGCGATCGGCGACGCTGATCGCGCTCTCACCGTCCGCGCCGTAGCGGAGGAAGATCTTCAGGACCTTCTTCTTCCCCTCTTCCGCCAGCTTGAAGTTGCTGATGTAGCCTTCTTCCTTCAGAATCCTCGCCACCTCGGTCTTTAGCTTGGAGGCGGGCATATCCACGCGCGCGTGGCGCGCCCGAATCCCGTTGCGGATTCGCGTTAGCATGTCGGCGATCGGATCAGTTACGGCTGACATTCATTCTCCCCGGCTCCAAAATTCCCGTGCCTGGCCTACCAACTCGATTTCATGACGCCCGGAAGGTCTCCCTTGAGCGCCAACTGGCGGAAACAGAGACGGCACATATCGAACTTGCGCAGGTAACCGCGCGGGCGTCCGCAAATCCGGCAGCGATTGCGGTGACGGATCTTGAACTTCGGTTTCTTGACCAGCTTCGCCATCTGCGAGGTACGCGCCACGGATTAGCCTCCCGCCTTTTCCACTTCCGCCGTCCCGCCGCCCGGCTGGCGCGGCGTCTCGGTGCGGAACGGCATACCGAGATGGCGCAGCAGCGCCAGCGCCTCAGCGTCCGTCCGCGCATCGGTGACGATGGAAATGTTCATTCCTTTGACCTTGTCCGCTTTCGAGTAATCAATTTCCGGAAAAACCAACTGGTCGCGCAGGCCCAGCGTGTAATTGCCCCGCCCGTCGAAGGCGCGCGTGGAAAGCCCGCGGAAATCGCGCACGCGCGGCAGCGCCACGTTGGCCAGGCGGTCGAAGAATTCGTACATCCGGTCGCCACGCAGCGTGACCATCGCCCCGATGGGCATGCTCTTGCGCAGCTTGAAATTGGCGATGGATTTCTTGGCCCGCGTAATCACCGGGCGCTGGCCGGCGATCTGCGCCAGTTCCTGCGTCGCCGAATCCAGCAGCTTGGCGTTCTGGATCGCTTCTCCCAGCCCCATGTTCACCACAATCTTCCGCAAGCGCGGCACCGCCATGGTGCTGGAATACTGAAATTCCTTGCGCAGGGCCGGAACGACTTCCTTTTGGTACCGCTCTTTCAATCGAGGCGCCATAATCGCGCTGTCCTGTTTCCTTTAGATTACCTGTCCAAAATCTTCCCGCACTTGACGCAGACTCGCACTTTCTTGCCTTCCGCCTTCGCGGCGCGGCGGAATCGGGTCGGGCCGCAGTCGCTGCAAACCAGGGCGACGTTGGAAACGTGAATCGGGCCTTCCTTCTCGAGAATCCCGCCGCGAATCTGCTTGTTGGGGTTGGGCCGGGTATGCCGCTTGATCATATTG
>JAHEKS010000208.1 GCA_024638215.1 Acidobacteriota bacterium
ATCTGGCGCAAACGAGTCATAAGGAACCTCCTTATGACCCGACCTTATCCTGATTACGGCAAATCGGCTGGCAACCTGAACGCGCAGCGTCCGCCGCACGGCGGCTTTGTTCAAGTCGGCTTATCACGACGGGCTTGGCTGGGATTCTGACTGCCTTGTCGCAGGGATAAGTTCTGCCTCGTCAGTCAGGAGCGGGACCGCGCGCTTCGCGGATCAGCTTATCTTCGAACGCGAAATCAAGCTTGCGGCGCGGGGCGTGGGCCGTGTACCACTGATACGTTTCTTTGAGGCCGTTGGCGAGGGGCGTGACACTGACGCCAAGCTCGCGCTGCACGCGGGCGATGCGCTCGGTGATGGGCGGCAGGTCGTAATACTCCCCGAAATACATGGGCACTTTGAAGACGTGGCCGCCGTTGCGCACGATGATTTCGCGCGGCACGCGGACGATTTCCACGGGCTTCCCGCAGGCCGCGGCGAAGGCGTTGACCGCCTCGAGATGAGTCAAAGGCGCTTCATGCCCGATGTTATACGCCCGGCCGGGCGCGGCCGGACTTTCGAGCGCGGCGAGCGAGGCCGCAACTAAATCGTTAACATAGACGAACTGCATCAGGCGCTGTCCATCGCCGGGAACGATGACGGGACGGCCGGCGCGAATGCGGTCCCAGAAAAACGCCTCGCGATAGAAGGCGTTCTCCGGGCCGTAAACGAACGGCGGGCGAAAAGTGACAGCGGGGAAGCCCGTCTCGCGGTGCAGGCGGAAAAGCGCCCGCTCGCTTTCCGCCTTGTTGCGGACGTAGTCGCTGGGGTGCGTGGAGGGCGCGAGCGGATCGTCTTCGTCGTGGTTCAAACCCTCGCCGTAGGCTCCCGCGCTCGACATGAAGATGTAACGGGAAAGCTCACCGGGAACGGCGCGTGCGGTGGCTTCCACCTGCGGCGCAGTGGTGCCGCGCTGCCAATCGTAGGCGATGTCGTAGGCCGCGTCGAAGCGCCGGCCGGCCAGTGCGCTCGCGACGGCCGCGGCGTCGTTGCGGTCAGCGACGGCGTCTGCAACCTTGGAGCCAAAAGGATTCTCCGCCTTGCGATGAAGCAGCGTCACCTCGTGGCCCGCTTCGAGGAGTCGCGCGACGAGAAGCTTGCCGATGAAAAGCGTTCCGCCGATGACCAGGATGCGCATGATGCGGTCAATTCTCTTTCAGCAGGCTGCAAATCCATCCGATGAAGGTGAGCACGAGGAAGGGATAAGCGAAGAAGGGCAGAGGCCGGGCGATGGGCGCGAGCGGCTCACCCCAGAAGATTCGCGCCGCCACGCTGAAAAAGAGGAGAGCGCTCAGCACGCCCGCGTATCGAACCCAGTTGGGAAACTCGCGCGGCAGGCTGATTAGAAGCAGCGCCGTGGCCCACAGGGCGGTGCCCGCGCCAAACGCGGGAACGCTTCCCGCAAGCGACGTCGGCGTCCCGGAAAGCATCACCGCTTCGCCGATGGCAAAAACCAGGAAACCGGCGGCGACAAAATCATTTTGCTTGCGGAAGAATTTCAGGCTCAGCAGCGCCGCGGCCATCACCAAGCCCAGCGCTCCGATTCCCCACAAAGTGCTGCGCAGGCTCGCCTGAGTGACAAACGTCCCCGCCATTCCCAACACCGCGCCCAGCGCCAACCCGGCCGCGGCTGCTACGTTCAGTGGGCTTTTCATATTGACCGAGGATTATACACCCGGGATTCGGGGTTCGGGACTCGCAACTCGGGGCTCGGGATTCGCGACTCGGGAATCAAGAATAGGAGCTGGGGGCTGGGGGCTGGCTGCGGCAGGCGAAGTACGATGAACCAAAAACGACGGACAACGGACCAAGGACAACGGACGTCTGTTGACTGTCGGCTGTGAACTGTCGACTCACCTACCACTTCGCCGCCGCGGCAGCCGCCGGGACAACCCATGCGTTGAAGGAGTGCGCCTGGCCGCAATCGAGGCAGCGCGTCACGCTGTACTGCGCCGAGCATTGCGGGCAAGTGGCGTGGGTGGCGAAGGTATCGAAATGAGTCCGGCAGCGCCCGCAAATCCAATGCTCGCCAGCAGGTGGGCTGTTCTTGCACGCTGGGCAGGCAAACCCTTCGCGCCGGGGCGCCCGCGCCAGGCTGGCGAGCACGCGCGCCTGTTTGAGCCCGCCCCAGCAACTGAGGAGAACGAACGCCGCGATGATCCCGATCCAGACGGAGTGCAAGGCGAAGGCCAGCACGACCAGCCCCGCCACTCCCGCAAAGCCGACGGTTGCCGCCGCCATCAGGCTGCGCGCGCGTCCCACTACGAACCACAAGAGCGAGCGCAGGATCTGCCCGCCGTCCAGCGGATAAATGGGCAGCAGATTGAAAACCAGTAATACCACATTGATGAAGAATACCGTGCGGACCAGGGCATAGGCATCGTGCTCGGTTGCCGCTAGGCCCGCCGACCGGGCCGCAAACCACGCCGCGGCGAGCACGGGAAACAACGCGACGTTGACCAGCGGCCCCGCGGCGATGCTCCAGAGCGTGGCGCCCGGGCGCGGCGGCGGCTGCACATAAGCCACCCCGCCCAGCGGCCACAGCACGATGCGGTTGGCCAGGCCGCCCACCTGGCGGCAGGCCAGCGCGTGCCCGAATTCGTGCAGCGTCACGATCAGAAACAGCGCCAGGTATTCGAGCACGTTCCAGGAGATGGAGGAATAGGTCCCGGCGCGCGCCTCAATTTCCCATGCCGCCACCAGAAACCACGACCAGTGAAGGAACAGATCTATTCCGGCAATGTTGGCGAGACGGAATGACCCTTGGCGAAGACTGCCCATGCCAGACTTATAACACAGAACGGAAAAAGCGACGAGTGATGAGTGACGAGCAGAAGCGAGAAGGCGGAAACCAGAAATTAGAAATCAGAAATCAGAAACGAAACTCGAAATTGGAAACTCGAAATTCGAAACCCGGCAGGCGAAAATGCGGACACCGGCTTCCGGCTACTGACCACGGACTGCGGACTAAGGACGACGGGCAAAAAAACAGCATCGCCGCGCTAAAGAGCCAGTCGCGCCCGGACTATTACGCGGCTCCGCGGCTTGTGGCAGAGGCGATTCAGGCAGGCTCAAACTTGACCGCGCAAAGAGTTCCGCGCTCGGCCGGCTTTGTGCGAACGACACGCGCCCGCACTTCGGTGGGGAGAGGTTTGTCTGTGGAAGGCAGGGTCAGATAGAGAATGTCACCGGCGCGATGCCTGTGCCGGGCCACGAAAAGCACGCCGCCCTTGCAGACGTCCATTGTCTGCGCCACTTCGCTTTCGCCGTCAGGGTCGCGGACGCGCACCAGCATGCTTAAGCTTAGGCGCCGGTCCTTGCGGCGCTCGTCGTGACGCTCGACAGCGGGCGCCGCCGGGACATAGGTGTCCACGCATTGTTTGCAGGGCTCCCAGCGCGTGGTTTCGCCGCACGACTCGCAGTGGCGGGAAACCTTTCCGGCCGCCAGCAGAACGTCGTATTCAATGGAAGAAAGAGAACAGAGCGAGCCGTTCTTGCACTGGGAACAGCAGATGAGCGCTTTGGGCTGGACGTGGTCGGGCGGCGGCTCGAAATCCAAGCCCCAGATGTTGCATTCCGGGCCGAGCATCTCCACGCCCCATTCACGGCGCTCGCCAAAGACGCAGCGAAGCTCACCCACCACGCGAAACTGCGCCTCAAGGTTGTTTTCCAGATTGCGAATGGAAAGTTTCTGCTCGGGCTGCAATTGATGCAGCAGGCTGATGCACGCCCCGTGCTGGTTGACGCTGACGGTGACCCCTTCCTCTTCGAAGCGCGCCGCGCCTCTGTCCAGTCCGGTGACAAGAATCCGCAGAGGAGCCAAGATGCGGTCGCTTCTGCGCTTTTTAGGGATGTCCATCTCAAGCCCGGCAGAGGAGAAGGGGTTTCTCCGTTCTCTGCTCAGGCGCCACACGGAGCGTATCTTCTCGCCTCGCCGGGTGTTTGTCAATAGGTAACTGACCGGCCGGTGAGCTAATAGCCTGGGGTAAATTAACTGGCAAGCATGTGGGGGTTCTTACGCAAGGCACGCCACGGGAAACCCACTGGGAGGCGAGAAGCCCGATGCAATCGGCGGACCGCCTAGCACCCGTCGGGGACGATTTCGATCTGGTCGGGGGCGTTGGGAACCATGCAGAGGAACTCGAACGGGCCCTCAAGCACCTTGTAATAGTGCGGGGCGCCGGCGGGGATGTAGAGAACGTCGCCGGCGCGCACTTCGTGCACCTTGCCGCCGATGCCCACCTCGGCGCGGCCGCGCAGCACGTATTGCTCGTGCTCGACCAGGTTGGTGTGGGAGGGCATCCCGCCGCCGTTTTCCATCACGAAGCGGCGCATGGCGAAGTGCGGCGCGCCGTCGCCCGGGCCGATCAGGACGTGCATTTGCGTGGCGGTGCCGGCGGCGACATCCTTCAACTGCACGGCCTGGGATTGCTTCACCACGCCCGCAGCCGGTCCCTGAACCTTGGCTTGTTCACCGCTCATATTCCGCCTCCAGTTTGATATTCCATGACTTGCCAATGGATGTGATGGCAATCCCTGTCCGGCACGACGGGACCTGAGGTTGGGGCGTCCGCAAGAAGGCGCGCGACTCCAGCGCCAACCGCTTTAATTCGGCGGGCCCGCGGTGGCGGTCGTCAGCGCCGCGTGGCGCGCCTTCAGATCGTCCGCGGAGACGGGTTCCTTTTCCAGTGCCAGGTCCACAACTTCGCCGATAGCCTTGACGTACTTGACCTCGAGCCCTTCCAGTATTTCGGGCGACAAGTCTTCGTGGACGTTGGGCTCGTTTTCCGCCGGCAGCAGAACTTTCTTGATTCCGGCGCGCTTGGCGGCCAGGACTTTTTCTTTGATGCCGCCCACCGGCAGCACTTGCCCGCTTAAAGTGATTTCGCCGGTCATGGCCAGGCGCTCATGCACGGGCCGCTTGGTCAAGGCCGAGATCAGCGTCGTGACCATGGTGACGCCCGCCGAGGGGCCGTCCTTCGGGATGGCTCCCGCCGGAACGTGCACGTGCAGGTCGTTGTGCTGGAAAAACTCCGGGTCGAGTCCGTAATCGGAAGCGTGCGCGCGCACCCAGGCGAGGGCCGCCTGCATGGATTCCTGCATCACCTGGCCCACGTGGCCGGTCATGGTGAAATTCTTGCCGCCCTTCATAACGCTCGATTCCACAAACAGGATGTCGCCGCCCGCTGGCGTCCAGGCGAGGCCGATCGCCACGCCCGGCTGGCGCGTGCGGTCCACGATTTCCGCCTCCGGCCGGAAGCGCGGCACGCCGAGCGAGTGCGGAATGTTTTCCTCGGTCACCACCAGTTTTTCCGCCGAGCCTTCCGCCAGCTTGCGCGCCTGCTTGCGGCAGAGCGTGGCGATCTCGCGTTCCAGGTTCCTGACGCCCGCTTCCCGCGTGTAGTGCCGGATGACGTAGGCCAGCGCCGGGCGCGAGAATTCGATCTGCTCGGGCGCCTTCACGCCGTGCTCTTCCGTCTGTTTCGGAATCAGGTGGCGAATGGCGATTTCGATCTTCTCCTCCTCTGTGTAGCCCTGCAGGTCGAGGATTTCCATGCGGTCGAGCAGCGCGGGCGGAATGGTGTCGAGCACGTTGGCGGTGCAGATGAAGAGCACGCGCGAAAGGTCGAATTGCACGTCGAGGTAATTGTCGCGGAAGTGCGAGTTCTGTTCCGGGTCGAGCACTTCGAGCAGCGCCGAGGAGGGGTCGCCGCGGAAGTCGCGCCCGATCTTGTCCACCTCGTCGAGCATGAAGATGGGGTCGCGCGTTTCGGCGCGGCGGATGCCCTGAATGATCTGGCCGGGCAGGGCGCCGATGTAGGTGCGGCGATGGCCGCGGATTTCCGCCTCGTCATGGATGCCGCCGAGCGACATGCGCACGAATTTGCGGTCGAGCGCGCGCGCGATGGATTTCCCCAGCGACGTCTTGCCCACGCCCGGCGGCCCGGCGAAGCATAGGATGGGGCCTTTCATCTGCGGCTTCAGTTGCAGCACCGCCAGGTAATCGAGGATGCGCTCCTTGATTTTTTCCAGGTCGTAGTGGTCGGCGTCCAGGACTTCCTTGGCCTTGCGCAAATCCACCTTGAGGTCACTGAATTTGTTCCAGGGCAGGGCGATCAGCCATTCGAGGTAAGTGCGCGTAACGTGATAATCGGCGGCGGCGGGCGGCATCTTGCTCAAGCGCCCGAGCTCGCGGAAGGCTTCCTTCTTCGCTTCCTCGCTCATCCCCGCCGCTTCGATCTTGTGGCGCAACTCTTCCACTTCCTGCGCCTCGTCGGCGTCGCCCAATTCCTTCTGGATGGCCTTCATCTGTTCGCGCAGGTAATACTCGCGCTGGCTCTGGGTGACCTGGTCTTGAACGTCGGACTGGATCTTGGAGCGGAGCTGCTGCACTTCGAGCTCGCGCGCCAGGTGCTTGTTCAACCGCTCCAGCCGCGTCCCCAGGTCGAGGCTTTCCAGAAGCTCCTGCTTTTCCGTGTGCGAAAGCGAGGGCAGGTTGGCGGCGATGAAATCAGCCAGCCGCGAGGGGTCGTCAATATTCATCACCACCGTCTGCAAGTCGTCAGAAAGGGTGGGCGAGAGCTGAACCACCTGCTGGAAAAGCGACGTCACGCTGCGCTGCAGCGCCTCAAACTCCGGCCGGTCGGCGGGCACGCCCGGGTCAGGAAGGTTCTTCACCCGGCCGCGCATGTAAGGCTCGATCTGCACGATTTCCTCGACGGCGAGCCGCTGCAAGCCTTCCACGAAGATGAAAAGGCTCTGGCTGGGCAGCTTGATGATCTTGTGAATGTAGGCCGCGGTGCCGATCTGATACAGGTCCACGGCTTGGGGATTGTCCACGCGCGGGTCGCGCTGCGCCACCACGGCGATGAATTTGTTCTCCCCTTCGAGTTCGGACACCAGCTTGAGCGAGCTTTCGCGCCCCACCGTCAGGGGCAGGATCGCGTTGGGGAACAGGACCGTGTCGCGAACCGGCAGAATCGGCAGTTCGCTGAACTCCTGCACCGGTTTGGGTTTGTTGGCCATCGCCCTGCTACCTCAGTTCCGCGTTAGTTTCAGCCGAGTCCACAGGCTGCAAATCCCTGCAATTAACTCCGAGTTCATTCTATCACGCTATCACAGACGGGCCGGACGCGGCTCATCTTTCCGCGGCGGTCTCACTGCTCATCGGCCGCAAGGCGCGGTTTCTTGAACCACGGCCCAGACCGGGTGCACACCGCGAGATCAATCGGATTTCGCAGCGCAAAGGGCGTCTCCCATCTCGCCCGGGTGTGATAAGCTTAAGGTATCAGGGTATTCGAAGTTTGTGAGGCAGGCCCCAACGAAGAGTTCCTCCGGGGGAGAAATTACCCTTCCCCCGCCTGATATGCGGAGGAGCCAGGGGCTGCAAATACCGGCGCCGGATGGACGGGCGCCTAGGGTCGCCCTCCCGCAAAATCAGAAGGGCGAGAAAAATCCATCTTTGGAGGTTATGATGGGTACTTCAGCTGCACCGACTAAAGGAGGTTCTATGCCGTTCACGCTCCCCGCACTGCCGTATGCTTTTGACGCTCTGGAACCTTACATTGACAAGATGACCATGGAAATCCACCATGGCAAACACCACAACGGTTATGTGGCCAATCTCAATAAAGCCCTGGAATCAGCCAGCATTTCCGGAAAGACTCTGGAAGAACTGCTGGCCTCGAATTGCGCCGCCGTTCCGGAAAACATTCGAACTGCCGTGCGCAACAACGCCGGCGGGCACGCCAACCACTCGATGTTTTGGACCATCATGGGTCCGAAGAAGGGCGGCCAGCCTTCCGGGAAAATCGCCGAGGCCATCAAAAGCACCTTCGGCGGCTTCGACCAGTTCAAGGAAAAGTTCAACGCCGCGGCCGCCACGCGATTCGGTTCCGGCTGGGCGTGGCTAGTGAACGCAGGCGGAAAACTGGACATCTATTCCACCGCCAACCAGGATTCGCCGCTCATGGAAGGCAAGTACCCGGTCATGGGACTGGACGTCTGGGAACACGCCTATTACCTGAAGTACCAGAACCGCCGGCCGGAATACATCGCGGCCTGGTGGAACGTCGTGGACTGGGACGCCATCGAGAAGCGGTTCACAACCGGAAAGTAACCCGCGTCCGGATCAGTTGCCCGCGGCCTCGTGTACGAGTGGGCCGCGGGCGGCTGAACCGGCCTTGGCGAGGCGCACTTGATCAAAGACGCAGCCCTGTGGGAAGAGTGGGAAGCCGAGTTCATTCGCAGCGAGCCTGTGGATTTCGAACGAAACCTGCAACTGGTCGAGTGGATGTACGAGCATGCCAAAGCGCTTGGCGCCTTTGATTCGCTCGACCCGCTGGAAGGCATTGAGACAAAGATTCGATTGGCTGCGGTCGTGAATGCTCCAACAACTTCTGGAAAAGATCGCTCTGACACTTGAGAGCCACGGCATCTCCTACATGGTGATTGGAGGGCAGGCGGCGTTGCTCTATGGGGAAGCACGTCTCACGAAGGATATTGATGTCACGCTGGGTGCCGGGCCGGACCGTTGGGAGGAAATAACCG
>JAHEKS010000209.1:0-1974 GCA_024638215.1 Acidobacteriota bacterium
ATGATCGCCTACCCGCTTACCCTGCTCGACATCTGCACCATGTCCGACGGCGCGGCGTGCTGCATCCTGGCGTCCGAAGAAGCGGCGGCCAAAGTCTGCCCGAACCCCGTCAAGGTGATCGGCATCGGCACCGGCACCGACGCCATGCGCATGGCCGACCGCCCGCACGGCAAGGTCATCCTGCTCAAGCACGAGGACCCGAGCTGGTACAAGAACCTGAAATATCCCGGGGTCCACTCTTTTCGCGCCGGGCGTATGGCGTCCAAGCTCGCCTACGAGCACGCCGGCATCGAGAACCCGCTGGAAGACCTCGACTTCGTTGAGTTGCACGACGCCTACACCTCGTCGGAGATTCAGACTTACGAGGACATGGGCCTTTGCCGTTACGGAGACGGTGGCAAGTTTATCGAGTCCGGCGCGCCCACGCTGAAAGGCCGGATTCCCGTCAACCCTTCGGGCGGGCTGATCGCCTGCGGACACCCCGTGGGCGCCACCGGCCTCATGCAGGCCGTGTTTGCCTTCTGGCAATTGCAAGGAACCATTGCCAAGCACAATAACGGCGACGGCAGCTTCCAGGTGAAACCCAAGAAGAAGTCCCGTCCCATGCGCGGCGCTATTCATTCCCACGCCGGCACCGGAACGTACGTGACTGTCAGCATTCTGGAGAGCACGCAAGCGGCCTAACGTGGCAGGCCGCTGAGGGCGGCCGCCCCAAAGCGCTCTCGGCAGAGCGCGCCCAACCAGGAGGATCTCATGCCATCACGCAAAACATCTCGTTCCGCCGCCAAGCCACTCAAGCCCCGTTACGACAAAGTCCGGCTCCCGGAGACAGACGCGGGCACGGTGGTCTTCAATACCGACCCGCTGATCATCAAGAACCATTACGAAATTGACTACCTGCACAGCTACGCTGAGGACTCGCCGTTCTTTGTGGGTCTGTCGCAAGGCGAGCTGCGTGGGAGCGAGTGCACCGGCTGCCATTACAAGTACGCGACGCCCCGCGCCTACTGCATGCACTGCGGCAAGAAGACCAAGTGGGTCAACGTGCCGCTGGAAGGCCGCGTCCATACCTGGACCACCTGCCACTTCGGCTCGGAAGCGTTTTTGAAGGAAACGCCCTTCAACCTGGTTCTGGTGGAGTTCGACGGGTTTGACACGCTGCTTCTGGCGCGCATGATCGGCGTCACCCAGGAGGAACTTCGCGTGGGCATGAAGATTCGCGCCCAGTTCCGCCGCAACTCCAAGTTCGAACCGACGGATGTCTATTTCGTCCCCGCCGAACCGGTGACGCCGCGCGACGGCCCCGTGTAACGAACACGGACCGGAGCCCAATGATCCCGCTCCGGTATTGCGTGTCAGGCGTAGATTCAAAGCGCTTCCCATAGTTTTCCGAGGGGCTGTTTTGCTGTACACTTTCCAATGTGGCCGAAGGGGACTGCCCTAAGACGCATCAGCTTCCCCGCAACAGCCGCCAGCGCGGCGCAGCGGGTCGCCTGGAAGAAATGCAACCGGCGCGAATCGGCCGCAGACGCTCACAGCGAGGAACAGGATTTGGCGGGTTTCGCACATCCGCGCGACCCGCGTTACGCGGCCGCGCGCCTCTGGGTGGACGCCATCATTGGTCCGGCGGAAACGCGCAACGCCTTGATCTGGGCGCTGGAAGCGGCGGCGCTCAATCCGGAGAGGCGCGAGTTCAAGACAGGAGTGCCGCAAACCTAAGAAGCGGCGTGCCTCACGATATGGAGACAGTCAAAATCATCGAATGCCCGCGCGATGCCTGGCAGGGGCTGGCGAAGATCATCCCCACTGAGGTCAAGGCCAACTACCTGCGTAAATTGATTCAAGCGGGATTTCGCCACATAGACGCGGTGAGTTTTGTCGCGCCCAAATACGTTCTCCAGATGGCCGACAGCGAACGCGTACTGGAGGAATTGGTCGAGGCGGGAGTTATCCAAGGCCGCACGAATGGCAAGG
>JAHEKS010000209.1:1984-8583 GCA_024638215.1 Acidobacteriota bacterium
ACGACGAAACCCGAAACGCGAAACGCAAATCCCGAAATCATCGGCATCGTCGTAAACGAAAAGGGCCTGGAACGCGCCCTGCACGCGCCCGGCGTGACAACGCTGGGTTATCCGTATTCGGTTTCGGCGAATTTCCGGCGGCAAAACGCCAACATGTCGCGCGAAGAATCGCAGAACCTAACCAGAAAACTGCACGACGCGGCGGAAAAGGCAGGGCGCAAGCTCGTCGTGTACGTTTCCATGGCCTTCGGCAATCCTTACGATGAGCCCTGGGGGAAGGAAATCGTGGAGGAAGCTGTGACTTGGCTCAAGGGCATCGGCGTTGGGATGGTTTCCTTGGCTGATACGGTGGGCATTGCGGACGCCAAGGGAATTGGCGACTTGCTCAAGGCCGTCAAGCGAGCCGCGAAAGGTATAGAGTTGGGCGTTCACCTGCATAGCCGCCCGGACGGCGCGGCGGAGAAGGTGCTCGCGGCCTACGAGGCCGGCTGCCGGCGGTTCGACTGCGCGCTCACCGGGCTCGGTGGCTGTCCTTTTGCCGGCGACGATTTGGTAGGCAACATTCCTACCGAAATCGTCGTGCAGACGCTGGGCGGGCACGGCGCCGACACGGGCATCGAGCCCTGGGCCATGCTCAGCGCGCTCGACGCCACGAACGAGATTCGAAAGCTGTACGCAGCCTGATCGCTCGTGTCGTGCGCCCGCGAGTTGGCCTCCTCGCTGATCGAGGTGAGCCCCACGAGCCTGGCGTTCACCAAGCGCCTTCTGAGCAAGTTTGTCGAGGCGCAGGTTGACCGAGATCTGGAGTTGGCCGTTGCGGAGAGCGGCCGCATCCGCGCCACGGCGGATTTCCACGAAGGCCTGCAGGCTTTCCTCGACAAGCGCAAGCCGGACTGGCGCGGCGAGTAATCTAAACTGATGATGGATTCCGAAACGGCTCCGGCCCCGCAGGAGCTTTCCCGGCGCGCGGCACGGCGGCTGATTCAGCGCGCCACGGTGCTGGTGGGGCGCGACCGCAACGTGCGTCAGCACATCCGCGAGGCGCGCGTCACCATGCACTGGGTGCTCGAAGACTGGGGATTCGAGTGGACCGTGATTCTGGACCGCGGGCGGGTTGAATTCGACCGCCGTCCCGTCAAGCATCCCGGCGTGACGCTCACGTGGCGCGAGGCAGCGGCGTTTTTTGCAAGCGCACGGGAAGGCCGCGACAACCGCAACGACTATTCCGTCGAAGGGGGCGCGGAATTTCGCCGCTATGCCGATTTGATCTGGAAGGCTCTTCGCTTCTCGCTGGGAGAAGTCCTGCGCTTTCCCTTTGATGATGACGGCGTTCGCCTCGCGTGAAAGTGTCGCGGAGCGGCGCCGTTGTGCTATAACTTGCAAACGCGGCGGCCGCCCCGCCGGCGAAGGTTCGACCATGAATCAACCGACAGCAGGCGTCTGGTCCACTTCCACGCTGCGCGTCCGTTACGCGGAAACGGACCAGATGGGAATCGTTTACTACGCGAATTATTATGTCTGGTTTGAAATCGGCCGGACGGACTTTTGCCGCCAGCGAGGGTTTGCCTATCGCGATATGGAGGAGCAGGACGGCCTGTTCATCATCGTCGCGGAGTCGCGCTGCCGCTACAAGGCGCCGGCGCGCTACGACGATGAGATTCAGGTCCGCACCTGCGTGAAATCCTGCCGCAAGCGTGTCCTGACCTTTGGATACGAGATCTATCGCCCCAGCACGGATGAACTGCTGGCGGAAGGCGAGACCGTCCACGTTATCACCGACCGCCACGGGCGTCCGCGCGTGCTTCCCGACAAGTATCGCCTGCTGCTGGAACCGGGATTGGAGAAGACAGATCGCGTTTCCCGCTGAACCTTCGCATTTATTTTGAAAGGCGAAGAAATCTGAGAGTGCCTGCATGCCGCGTTCGCTGCTGTTGACCGGATATAAGCTGACCCGCAAAGATTTCCACGATGTGGTGTTGCGATACCGCGGCGTTGCGCTCGCGCCGCGCGCCCGCCGGGCGATGAAACGCTCGCGCGCGCTGGTCGAGCGCATGATCGCCGAGAAGAAAGTGGTTTATGGTGTGACCACTGGTGTGGGCAGCCTTTCCACCGAGCACATTGATCCCCATCAGGCGCGGCAGCTTCAATTGAATATCGTGCGCAGCCACGCCTGCGGGGTGGGCGAGCCGCTGGGCGCGGCGGAGACGCGCGGGATTCTCCTGCTCCGCGCCAACGCGCTGGCCACCGGTCTCTCCGGCACGCGGCCGGCAGTGGCGGATCTCTTGTGCGAGTTCCTGAATCATGGCATTCATCCCGTCGTGCCGGAGCGCGGCTCGGTGGGAGCCAGCGGCGACCTGGCGCCGCTGGCGCACGTCGCGCTGGGGCTGGTGGGCGAAGGTGAAGTGAGCGTCATCAAGAACCCCGGCCGAGAGCCGCTCCACGCGGCTCGCATGGCGGCCGGAAAAGCGCTTGCAAAGGCGGGTCTGAAGCCGCTCGCTCTCGAAGCCAAAGAAGGGCTGTCGCTCGTCAACGGAACGCAAGTGATGCAGTCGCTGGGATTGCTCGCGCTGCGCCAAGTGGAGATTCTGGTGGACACGGCGGACGTGGCCGGAGCGCTTTCGCTCGACGCGCTGCGCGGCTCGCCCATCGCGTTCGACGAGCGTTTGCAGCGCGCCCGTCCGCATGCCGGGCAGCTTACAACCGCCAAAAACCTGCGGCGGCTCAATCGCGGCAGCGCCATTCGACGCTCGCATCTGAACTGCGCGCGCGTTCAGGATGCTTACAGCCTGCGCTGCATGCCGCAAGTCCACGGCACGGCGCGCGACGCGCTGGCTTACGGCGCCAAGGTCTTCGAGATCGAGATGAACAGCGTGACTGACAACCCGCTAGTTTTTGTGCGCGACGGCGAAGTTCTCTCGGGGGGGAATTTCCACGGCCAGCCGCTGGCCACCGCGCTCGACCTGATGGCCATCGTCATGACGCAACTGGGCGGAATTTCCGAGCGCCGCATTGACCGCATGGTGAATCCTCTGACGTCCGACCTGCCGCCCTTTCTCGCCGGCTCGCCCGGCCTCGAATCCGGCCTGATGCTCGCGCAGGTGACTGCCGCGGCGCTGGCGTCGGAGAACAAGGTCCTGGCGCACCCGGCGTCAGTGGATTCGATTCCAACCTCGGGCAACAAGGAGGATTACGTGAGCATGGGCGTGGCGGCGGCACTCAAGCTGCGAGCGATCCTCGCGAACGTCGCCAGCATCCTCGCTATCGAATTGCTCGCCGCCTCGTGGGCCATTGACTTGCTTGCTCCCCTGCGCACGGGCACGCTCGCCGAGCGGGCGCGGGACTTGGTCCGTCGCGCTTCGCCGGCGCCGAAGCATGACCGCTCAATTTCCCCTGACATGGCGCGGCTGGCGCAGCTGGTTCGTGATGGCGTATTTGCCCGGTTGCTTCGCCCGCGCGGTGCGCCGTAGCCCAACAGGGTGGCGGGCTTTTGTTGAGCCGCTCTCTCGAACCAGAAATGCCATCCTTTTCCGCGACCATCATCACTCTCAACGAAGCTGCGAATATCGCGCGAACGATTCGGTCCCTGGCGATGGCGGACGAGATTGTCGTTGTGGATTCCGGCTCGACGGACCCGACGGTCGAGATCGCCCGCGAGTTGGGCGCGCGTGTGATTCAGCACGACTGGGAAGGCTACGCTGCGCAAAAGAACTTCGCCGCGCACGAAGCCCGGCACGATTGGATTCTGAGTCTTGACGCGGACGAAGAATTGAATGGCGACGCCCAAGCCGCGGTAACGCGGTGGAAAACTCAAGCGCCGCAAGCCGCAGGCTACCGCTTCGCGCGCCGCGCGCGCTATCTGGGGCGATGGATTCTGCACTCCGGCTGGTATCCCGATTACAAATTGCGCCTGTACGACCGTCGCGCGGGCGAGTGGCTCGGCACCGCCGTGCATGAGTCCGCCGTGGTCGCGGGTAAGGCTGAAACGCTGCCCGGCGAGATTCTCCATTACACCTGCGACTCGCTCGAAGAGCACCTGAAGCGCATCGAATCCTATACCGACCTTGCGGCGCGCGAAATGGTCGAACGCCGCAGCCGCGCGAGTTTGGCGGCCTTGCTCCTTGCCCCGCCCTGGAAGTTCTTCCACACCTATTTCCTGCGTCTCGGCGTGCTGGACGGCTATCAAGGATTTCTGATCGCGCGCATGGCTGCCCGCTACGTGCGGCGCAAATATCAGAAGGCACGAGCTCTCCAATCCCGCCGCGCCGGCCCCTGAAGCAGTCCGGCGCCGCGCTCGTTCGCCCCGCTCTTCCTGCCCAGCCCCTTCGGACCAGCGGCTGGATGATATAATGCCCCGACGCGGCGGATGCTTTGGCCAGGGCGCTCGCCCTGCCCTTCTTTTCCGCGAGCAGAAGCCATCCCGCAAGAGACAGGAGATTGTGGAGATCACAGTGTTGATACCCTATGCGGTGTGCGGCGTGCTGGGGCTGGTTTTCGGGAGCTTTCTGAACGTCTGCATCGCGCGCCTGCCCAAGCGCGAATCCATCGTGACGCCGCGCTCGCACTGCCCGCGATGCGGCCATCCGATTCGCTGGTACGACAACGTGCCGGTGGCAAGCTACGTTATCCTGGCGGGCCGCTGCCGCGACTGCCGCGCGCGAATCTCGCCCATCTACCCGCTGGTGGAATTGCTGACGGCGGGCATTTGGATCGCAGGGCTCACGCGCTACGGTCTGAGCCCCGAGTTCATCAAGGTGACGGTCTTCAACATGCTGGTCCTGATCGTGGTTTTCACCGACCTGCTGGAACGTTCCGTTCCGCACGCCGTGACGATCTTCGGCATGGCGGCGGGCGTCTGCTTCAGCCTCCTGGTTCCGATGGACGCGCGGCCGTTGGGATGGATTCTGGGGCGGCTGGGATATTTCCCGAGTGAGATTACTCTCTCTGTTTTTGCGGGCATCGTAGGCGCGCTGATCGGGGGCGGGCTGTTTTATGCGGTGGGCGAGGCCTTTTATCTCGCCAGCGGCCGGCAGAAAGAATATCTGGGTTTTGGCGACGTCATGCTGATGCTGATGGTGGGGTTCTATCTCGGGCCGCCGCTGACCCTGATGACAGTTCTTCTCGGCTCGCTGGGCGGCACGCTCGTCGCGCTTCCGCTGACGGTTGCCAGTTCGCGATTTCGAAACTACCACTGGCCTTATGCGACGTTCCTCGGCGTCGCCGCGATTTACACCAGCCTGTGGGGAGCGGCGCTGCTCGATGCGTATCTCCGCTGGGCCGGATTTGCGTGAAGCCATGAATCACCCCATCCCGCTTTCGCAACTCACGCTTCTGGTCGGCGGGGCCGTCGTCCTGGGCGGGCTGCTCGTCTTCATGGTTTATCTCGTCCATAAATCCTTCAAGGAGCGGCGCGAGTCGCGCACGTTCGCACCTGCGACGGCGCGCCTTCCGGACGAAGCCAGCTTCGCCACGGCGGCGCTGCAGGGCGTTATCGCTACCATGAAGGCGCAGGAAAAGGAATTGGTGGAACTGCGCCAGGCGGCGGAGCGGCGCGCGCGGGAAAGCGCGAGGCTGAGCGAAAACGTTTTGCGCGAAATGCCCAACGGGCTGATGGCTTTCAATCGCGAGGGTTTCCTCACGGCCGCGAATCCTGCCGTGCGAAAGCTCCTCGCAGTTGACACCTGGTCGCGTCGCCGCTATCCGGAGATCCTTGGACGGGAATCAGCGCTGACCCAACGGCTCGAAGAGTGTTTGCAAACCGGCAAAACTGTGGCGCAAGAAACGCTCGAATGTCAAACCCCGGCGGGGGAAATGCGCGTTCTGGGCCTCTCGCTTTCTCCCCTACACGCCGCGAATGGCGAATTGGACGGCGCCCTCTGCCTTCTGAGCGACGTCACGGAGGTGCAGCAACTCCAGGAGCAGGTCCGGCTGAAGGAACACCTGGCGGCGCTTGGTGCGATGTCGGCCGGCATCGCCCATGAGCTGAAGAACTCGCTGGCTACGATTTCCGGCTACGCGCAAATGCTGCGCGACGCGAACCTTTCGGCTGAAGACGCCGGGTTCGCGCAGAAAATCGTTGCCGAAATCCGCAATCTGACGCAAGTCGTGACGGATTTCCTCAGCCTCTCCAAGCCCCTCAGCCCCACGAAGGAACCCGTGGATCTCGGGAGGCTGCTGCGCCAGGTCATCGACGATTTCAAACAAATGGAGCCGTATGGGCAGTTGTCGTACCGGCTCGAAGGCGATTTCGCCCCCGTGGAAGGTGACGAAGTCCTGTTGCGGCAGGCCTTCTCGAATCTCGTGCGCAACTCCTGCCAGGCGATGGCCGGCCAGGCCACGCCGGGCGAGATTCATATAAGTGGAGAGATAGTACGTAAAGCAGGCCGTACTCTACTAGGCATACATATATCAGATACTGGACCGGGCGTGGCGCCGGAAGATCGCCAAAAAATCTTTCTCCCCTTTTTCACCACCAAGCAGGAAGGAAGCGGGCTGGGACTGGCGCTGGTGCAGAAGATCATCGTGGCCCACAACGGGACCATCGCGCTGGAAAGTTCCGCTCCCCAGGGCGCGCGCTTCGCCGTCCTGCTTCCCGTCCGGCA
>JAHEKS010000210.1 GCA_024638215.1 Acidobacteriota bacterium
CGGGAGTTTCATCCTCAGGTCGTTTTTCATGCGGCCGCCCACAAACACGTGCCCTTGATGGAACGACAGCCTTGCGAAGCCGTCCTGAACAACGTGATGGGTACCCGCATCCTGCTCGAATCTTGCGAAGAGGTGCAGGTGGAGCGTTTCGTTTTCATTTCCACGGACAAGGCGGTTAATCCCACCAGCGTCATGGGCGCCACCAAGCGCGTGGGCGAGCTTCTCGTCAAGGCTTACACCAACGATGGCTCCGTTCCTTCCGCCTGCGTGCGCTTCGGCAATGTCATGGGCAGCCGGGGCAGCGTGATCCCTCTGTTTCAGAAACAGATCGCCGAGGGCGGACCCCTGACCGTGACCCACCCCGACGTGGTGCGGTTCTTCATGACCATTCCCGAAGCCGTTCAATTGGTCCTTTGCGCGGGGGCCTTGGGAAAGCAGGGCGAGGTCTTTGTCCTTGACATGGGCAACCCGCGAAATATCCTCGAATTGGCGCACGACATCGTCTGTCATTATGGTTTGGAGCCGGGCAAGGATATCGAAATCGCGATTACCGGATTGCGGCCGGGTGAGAAGCTTTCCGAGGAACTGTTCGGTTCGGAAGAAAATCTTCAGCCGACCCGTTTTGAAAAAATTTCCAAGGTGGAGAATCACGCGCTCGATACTTCTCGCGTCATGGAAAGCGTGGCCCAGCTAGCTGAGGCCGCCGACGAGAATAACATTCAGAAGGTTTACGCCATTCTTCAAGGGATGAGTTTGGGCTTTCATCGCCCAGTCGGAGAGGAGCAGGTGAAGGAGGGGGCAGTAGCCAGTGAATAGAGCGATCGAGATTGGCCTGACACTCATCCTGTTCGGGACGGCAGTGGCTTTTGGCGGGGTTGAGAAGCTCGCTTCCTCGTTGCTGGAGACCGGTGTTTTCTCACTCTTGCTGGTGTTCCTGATTGTCCGGGCTCGCCAAGGAAAAGCTCGGCTCTTTCTTCCCGCCTGGACGGCCTTTTTCGTGCTTTGGGTTCTTCTGCAACTCATTCCTCTGCCCGGTAGTTGGATCCTCGCCCTGTCTCCCTTCCGGGCCACAGATCCCCATCTCACTGGAGGGACTTCGGCTTCACAAGTCTGGGGAATATTAAGCATCAGCGCGCATGCGACCCTGTTGGACTTGGTCAAGTTCCTTGCTTATCTTGCGGCGTTCCTGCTGGCGGCATCACTTTTCGACTCGGGCAAATCGCGTAGCATTTTGCCGCGCGCGCTGCTGTGGCTGGGCTGTTCCGAAGCGGTCTATGGGATATACCAGTTCCTGACCGGTTCGCGAAAGATATTGAATTTCACCAAGCTTTACGACGTCGGGGTCGCCACCGGCACTTACATCAATCGCAATCACTTTGCCGGTCTGCTGGAATTGACCACTCCCTTTGCCCTTGCCGCCGCTTTTTATTCCTTCCAGCGCTGGACCGAGGGCCGCCATGGGATGTCGGAGGAGTCTGCGCGCGAGAGCTATTTTTTCCAATTCCTTTTTTATCTCTTTCTCACCCTCCTGATGGTTGTTGCCGCGTTCTTGTCGGGCTCGCGAATGGGCGTATTTGGCCTGTTGTTCAGCATCCTCTTTGTCGCGCTCCTGGCTCAATTCAAAACCCGTCGCAAAGCCTGGCTGGTAGGTCTCTTCATCTTTTCAGTCTGCATTGCGGGATATGCCTTGTGGATCGGAATCAATCCTCTTGTCACGCGGTTCACTCAAATGCGCAGCGCGCCGAGCATCGAAATGGCAGGAAGAACTGCCATCTGGAACGATTCGCTTTCGCAGTTCCGCGCCTCTCCAATCGTCGGAACGGGCCTCGGGACCTTCAGCCTGGGCCAGCGCAGGTTCCAGAGGAGCCAGGTGGATCTTCTGGTGGACCACGTCCACGATGACTACTTGGAGATTGCTACGGAAACCGGCCTGTTAGGCGCCGTGTTGCTCTTCCTGCCGATCCTTTATCTTCTTTACCGAATGATTGTGGCGTTCCTGGCCGATGGCCGGCACTACCGGCGCGCCATTACCCTGGGTTGTATCGGGAGCACATTCGCCATTCTCCTTCACAGCGTTACGGATTTTAATCTGGAGATTCCCACCAACGCTCTCATTTTTGCCCTGGTCCTGGGCATCGGATATAAAGCCGCTTGTATCGAGCTGCGGGAAGAGAGGCGCGTCGCCCAGGAGACGGGCACGTTCACCTGAGACGCCCGGACCGGGGCCGCGCGACACGTGATTTCCACGCATTTCCGGTTCTCGTTTTTCGGGAAGCCCCTTCGTTCGCAGCCTGACGAGCGTTCGTCCAAGGACCTAGCACGATTTTTCCAAGGGCGCGAGAAGGGACCAGGCTTGAGCGTTTGGGTGCGTGGCGGGCCTGGTTTTTCGCGTGCGAGATTTGGGGTGGTTCTGGAAGGATTGCGCCAGGATCTCATCGTAAGGTTTTCTATGGATATCGTC
The DNA here is from genome assembly GCA_024638215.1 of Acidobacteriota bacterium. Taxonomy (GTDB): domain Bacteria; phylum Acidobacteriota; class Terriglobia; order UBA7540; family UBA7540; genus JAHEKS01. The sequence continues at coordinate 2,462 of JAHEKS010000210.1, forward strand.
TGCGAGCCCCGCTCATGTGTGGCATCTTCGGACTGATCGGACGCAGGTCCGCCGCTCCTGAACAATCGGCGGTCCGGGCGACCCGAGCCATGGCTCACCGCGGCCGGGATGACAAGGGCACGCAAGTCCTCACCTTTCGCAGCAATCCCGACCGCGGTGTCGCGCTGGGCGCTTGTCGTCTCGCTGTTCTGGACCTGACGTCCGCGGGCCACCAGCCAATGCACGACTCCGAGCGCGACAATTGGCTGGTTTTCAACGGCGAGATCTTCAATTATCTCGAAATCCGGGCCGAACTGGAAAAACGGGGCCACACCTTTTCCTCCCACGCTGACACAGAATTTCTGCTGAAAGCCTATGGCGAATGGGGCGACGACTGCCTGGATCGCTTGCGTGGGATGTTCGCCTTTGCCGTCTGGGACTCCCGGAAGGAGAGACTCCTTCTGGCTCGCGACCGGCTGGGCGAGAAGCCGCTTTACTTTTTTTCTTCGGCGGATTTCTTTGTCTTTGCTTCGGAGCATCAAGCCTTGCTGGCGACTGGATTGATCGCGCGGCGATGGGATCTCTCGGGCGTGATGTCCTACCTTCAATTTGGGAGCGTTCAGGCTCCGCTGACCATGGTTGAAGGTATTCGCTCCCTGCTCCCCGGCCGAAAGCTCGTTTGGAAGAATGGAGAATGGAGCGAGCACGTTTATTGGAATCTGGCGGAGATTGCAGCCCGCCCTCCCGCCGCGGATATTTTTCCCCAGGCCGCCGAAGCGATTCGCAAGATTCTGCTTGAGGCGGTCTCACTCCGCCTGATCAGCGACGTTCCGGTCGGGATTTTTCTCAGCGGCGGAGTGGATTCCAGCAGCATTGTGGCGCTCGCAAGCGAGGTCAGCCGCGTCCCGCCGACCGCGTATTCCGTGGTGTTCGCGGAACGCGAGTATTCCGAGGCCCGGTATGCCGAGAGCGTGGCGCGGGCTTGCGGAGTCCGCCACGAGAAGGTCGAGGTCAGGGAGGAACAATTCCTAGCGAACCTTGACGCGTGCCTGGCTGCGATGGACCAGCCCACCATAGACGGGGTGAACACCTATTTGATCTCCCAAGCCGTCAAGCAGGCGGGAATAACCGTGGCCCTCGGCGGTTTGGGAGGTGACGAGCTTTTTGCCGGTTACTCCTATTTTCGTTCGGTTCCCTGGATGGTGCGCTTTCAGCGTCTGGCGAGTTGGACCGATCCCTTTTGGGCGCCGCTCAAGGGCTGGGCCGGGATTTCAGAGAGGAATTCCTTCAGTAAACTTACAGCTCTCCTGAGCGAGAGCTATGCGGGAGACCATCCCTACTTTCTATGCCGGGCTCTCTTTGTGCCGCAAGCGGCGCGCAAGCTTCTTTGCGTCGCGGAGCCCAATCCTCAGGAAGCCGGCCTGCCCGGGCAAATCCTGGACATTGTCAGGGAAATCGGTCCGCTCGATGTTGTGAACCAGGTTTCGGTCCTGGAGGGTGCGACCTACATGGCCAACACTCTGCTGCGGGACACGGATGCCATGAGCATGGCCCATTCGCTTGAGGTGCGGAGTCCTTTGGTTGACCATAAGCTTTGGGAATTTGTGCTCCCGCTCCGTCGGCAATTGAAGCTGGACTCCAGCGTTCCCAAGCCGCTCCTGCTCGAGGCAGCAGGCCAACGCCTTCCGCGGGAGGTCTATGCGCGCCGCAAGATGGGTTTCACCTTGCCTTTCGACCGGTGGCTCCGCGGGCCGTTGAAAGACGTAATCGGACTGGAGTTGAGCGGCCGCGGAAACGAAGAATGGTGGCCGGTGGATCCCGCTGCGGCATCCGCGGTATGGGAAGCGTTCCTCCGGGGGGAAACGAGTTGGTCGAGGCCCTGGTCGCTCTTCGTGTTAAGGCGTTGGATGCGCCGGATTTTTGCCTCGCCCACAACCGATCAGCGCAAGGTCCACTCTGTCCGCTTTCTGAGTGAAAGCGAGTTGGGCACGGTTGCAAGAAAAGCGCGACCCGCAGGCGATTCGCGATGAAGATGATCATCAATGCAGCATCTGCAAAGATGGGTGGGAACTTGAACTATGTAACCCACGTATTGCGAAATCTCGCGTCCATGATGAAGGAGGCTCAGGAATTCGTGGTCTTCTTACCGCCCGCGACCGCAGACCACGTCGGCCCCTTGCCGCAGAACATTCGGTTGATGCCGGTGCAAGCGGGAGAATGGGGCTGGCTGAGGCGCATGGTGTGGGAGCAGGTCACGCTGCGCCGGTTCGTAAAGGCCGAGAAGGCGGACGCGCTATTCTCCACCGGAAGCTTCGGGATGTTCCGGTGCCCGGTGCGCCAACTTCTTCTGGTAGGAAACGCTCTTTATTTCTCGGCGAGCTATGAATCGCAGTTTTTAAAAAGGCAAGGCCTTGGGTACAGGCTCGCGTTCTGGCTCCGCCGCCGCCTTATCTTGCGCAGCGTTCGCGCCGCAGACGTTGTGATGACCCCCACGCAGGCGATGATGGATGGCTTGCGCCCGCGAGTGGACGTGCCGCCCGCGAAGGGTGTCGTGAATCCTTACGGGGCGCCTTTGCAGGAAACCGAAAAGCAGGGAATAGACCGTAAGGATCACACCCCGAATCAGTCTGCCAAGCACGCCATTCGACTCTTGTGTGTTTCACTCTATTCGGAGCACAAGAATTTGCGAACACTCTTGAAAGCTCTCGCCCTCCTGAATCGCGCCAACCCAGGAACATTCGTTTTGGACACGACGGCCGATCCTCAATGGGAGGGGGCGCGATGGACCGTGACTCACGCGGAAGATTCTGCGCTGGCTGCGGAAAGTGAGATTCATCCTTGGGTCAACATCATTGGGCCTTTGGATCGGGGCCGGACCCTGGAGCTTTATCGGGGCGCGGACATTTTCGTGTTTCCTTCGCTTGTCGAGTCGTTTGGATTCCCGTTGGTTGAGGCGATGGCATGGGGATTGCCTATCGTCGCGGCGGACACGCCCGTGAACCGGGAAGTGTGCGGAGAGGCGGCGGTTTACTTCAGCGCTCTCAGCCCCGAGGATCTGGCATCACAAGTTCAACGCCTGTCCGCAGATCGTTCGCTTCAGGAGGAACTGGGAAGGACCGGGCGGCAACGTGCCCACGATCATTTTCGTTGGGAAGACCATGTTCGGACGCTCTTGGAATGTGCTTTCCCTTCCGAGCGGGCGGCAACGGCAGACTGCCGCGCGAATGAGTCGCACGCGGGGCGCTGAGCGGAACCCGATTCACATCCACGCCGCCGCGAGCACTGGCGCGCGGAGCCGTCTTATCTGATAATGTTGCGGCGGCCTCGGCTTTGGCTGCGGAGGGGAAATCGCACCAGGGCAGGACGGGCTTTCGAATTTGAACGAGACAAATAGCTTGAAGGCCGTAAGCTCCGGCACAGAGACAATGGACTCTCCAGCCGTTTCGCAGGGGAAGGCCCCGGTCAGCCTGTTCATCCTGACTCACAATGAGGAGGCAAACATCGCCGCTTGTCTGGAAAGCGTCGGCTGGGCGGGGGAGGTGTTCGTGCTGGATTCTGACAGCAATGACCGCACGGTGGAAATTGCCCGCCGCCTGGGCGCGCAGGTCCACTCGCACGCCTTCGAAGGATACTGGAAGCAGAGAAACTGGGGACTGGATCATTTGCCGTTCACCGACCCTTGGGTGTTGGTCCTCGATGCCGATGAAAGAATTCCGCCCGCGCTTGCGCACGAGATCAAGTCGGTCGTCAGCCATGGCTCCCTTGCAGCGGCGGGTTACTACATCGACCGGAGGTTTTTCTTCCTGGGCAAGTGCCTGAAGCACGGTTCGCTCTCGCCCAATTGGATTCTGCGCCTTTTCAAACGCCACGCCGGCAGGTTCGAGGAGCGGCCGTTTAACGAGCACGTGATCCTGGAGGGACCGGCCGGATACCTCAAGAATCCGCTCCACCACGTTGATCTCCGCCCGATCTCGACCTGGGTCGCCAAGCACAACCTCTACGCCGACCTCCAGGCGGAAGAATATTTGGGCGACCGGGATAGACGTTTTCCCGTTTCGCTGCAGCCTTCGCTCTCCGGCAGCCCGGTCCAAAAGAAGCGGTGGCTGCGCTTGCGGCTCTGGAACCGATTGCCTCTGCTCCTGCGACCGTTCCTTTACTTTCTTCTTAACTACGTCTTCAAGGGCGGATTCTTGGACGGGGGGCCTGGGTTCATCTATCATGTTTTGTGGAGTTTTTGGTTTCCATTTCTCGTCGATGTCAAGATTCTTGAGAGGAAGGCCGCTCGAAAGCGAAATTCACCGCCGGCGATAAATCCTCCCGGCCGGTGACCCGGCGGAAGATGCCACGCCTTGAATCGGCGAGCCTGTTGCGAGTCTGGAAAGGTTCTATGACGCCTAAAGTTGTCATCTTGTGCGGAGGCATGGGAACCCGGCTCCGCGAAGAAACCGAGTACCACCCCAAGCCGTTGGTGGAGATCGGGGGCAAGCCCATCCTTTGGCATATCATGAAGGGATACGCGCATCACGGTTTCAAGGATTTCGTGCTTTGCCTGGGGTTTAAGGGCGAGATGATCAAGCAGTATTTCCTGAACTTTGAGCTCATGAACAGCGATTTCACGCTCCGCCTGGGCGCTCGCAACGAGCCCGAGCTCCACGGCTCACATACGCGCGAGGATTGGTCCATCACCTTTGCAGAGACCGGCCGTGAGGCCATGACGGGCGCGCGGGTGAAGCGAATCGAGCCCTACATCCGGGAAGACAACTTTATGCTGACCTATGGCGACGGCGTGGGCGATATTGACATTACGAGACTGTGGGCCTTCCATCGGGCGCACGGCAAGATTGCGACCGTCACCGGCGTGCGGCCTGTCTCGCAGTTCGGCGAGCTTGCCTCCGAAAACGGGCTCGTCAAAGAGTTCCGTGAGAAGCCCAAGTCCCAAAACGAATTCGTGAATGGCGGTTTCTTTGTATGTCAGAGGAAGTTCTTTGATTATGTCGAGAACGACGACCGGTGCGTCCTCGAGGCCGAGCCTCTGGAAAAGCTGGTGCGCGACGGAGAACTCATGACCTACATGCATTCCGGTTATTGGCATTGCATGGACACCTATCGCGATTTTCTGGCGTTGAACGAGGCCTGGAAAAAGGGCGCGCCGTGGAAAATCTGGCCGGATTGAAAGCCACCCTGACGCCGATGCCGAAAAGCGAGCCTGCTTCTCCAGTCAATACTGACGAAATCCTGCTGAGGGATTTGCGCGAGATAATCGAGCGCGCGGGCGATCGGCTGAAATTGCTCGAAGGTTCGAGCCTGCTGGTGACGGGAGGCGGCGGATTTCTGCCGGGCTGGATCCTGGACGTCGTCGCATACGCCAACGACGAAATCCTGCATCGCCCCTGCACTCTAATCTGCGTGGATAATTTTTCGACCAGCGCTCCCGAGCAGCGACGGCATCTGGAAGGGAAGGCGTGGTTCCGTCTGCTTTCTCAGGACATTCGGCGGCCACTGGAACTCGAGCGCGATTTGAGAATTGATTACGTGGTCCACGGAGCGAGCATTCCGTCGCCTTCGACCTATCGAAAGCGTGCGCTCGAGACCCTGGAGGTGAACGCGCTGGGAACTCGAAACCTGCTTGAGTTTGCGCGCCAGCGCGGCGTGCGGAGTTTCGTCTATCTGAGTTCCAGCGAGGTTTACGGCGATCCACCGGCGGAGAACATTCCGACTCCGGAGACTTACACCGGGAATGTTTCCTTCACCGGCCCGCGCGCCTGCTACGACGAATCAAAGCGGCTGGCTGAAACGCTCTGCTCGATTTATCATCGCGACTACGGAATGCCCGTCAAGATCGTTCGTCCCTTCAACGTGTACGGGCCGCGGCTGCGATTGGATGACGGCAGGGTCATCACCGATTTCATCCGCGACGCTCTGAAACGTGTGCCCATCACGGTATTGAGCGATGGGCACGTGACGCGAAGCTTTTGTTACATCAGCGACGCCGTGTCGGCGATCTTGCTGCTTTTGTTGTCAGACCTTAATGGTGAAGCCTTCAACGTGGGCAACAATGAGGAGGTTCCCATCGTGGCGCTTGCGGACGCCGTCAACGACCTCTTCGGGGGGAGGCCGGGGGTGCGTTACGCGCGGAG
>JAHEKS010000211.1 GCA_024638215.1 Acidobacteriota bacterium
ATGGACATCCTGCTGATCAACAGCATGGACTGGCCCGGACATTACCGCCGGCGGACGACCATGCAACTCTACCGGAACAACCGCAACGGGACGTTCTCGGAGGTCACGCGCGAAGCCGGCCTGGATGTGGAAATGTACGGCATCGGCGTTGCCGTCAGCGATTACGACAACGACGGCTTCCCGGACCTCTACATCACCTGCTACGGCCAGAACCATCTGTTTCACAATAACGGCAACGGAACGTTCACCGAGGTCACCCAGCAGGCGGGCCTCTGGGGTTACTCGAGCCTGAGCACTTCGGCCATCTGGTTCGACTACAACCGCGACGGCCATCTGGACCTGCTGGTGGCGAATTACGTCAAGTGGTCGCCCCAGACCGACATCTATTGCAGCTTGGACGGCAAGACCAAATCCTACTGCACGCCCGAAGCTTATCCGGGGACCACGTGCTGGCTTTTCCGGAATCGCGGCGACGGCACGTTTGAGGATGTCACCGGCAGTTCGGGTCTGCACGACCCGACCTCGAAATCACTGGGCGTGGCGCTGATTGATTACGATATGGACGGCTGGCCGGACGTTTTTATCGCGAATGATACCCAGCCGAACAAGCTGTATCACAACAACCATGACGGAACGTTTTCCGAGACCGCGGTGAATGCCGGGGTGGCTTTCAGCGAGGACGGGGTGGCGCGCGCCGGCATGGGAACTGACGCCGCCGACTATGACAACTCGGGCCTGCCCAGCCTGGTGGTGACGAATTTCTCGCAGGAGATGGTGGGGCTCTACCGCAACGAAGGGCACGGGTTCTTCATTGACGAGGCGCCGCGCACCCAGGTGGGCAAGTCGAGCCGGCTCACGCTGGGCTTCGGCTGCTTCTTTTTCGATTTTGATCTGGACGGGCGGCTGGATCTGCTGGTGGCGAACGGCCACATTGACAGGACCATCACGCACGTGGAATCGGCGATCAGCTACGCCGAGTCGCCGCACCTCTTCCACAACGATGGCCACGGCCAGTTTCGGGACGTTTCGACGCGGGTGGGCAATTCGTTCGCCATACCCAAAGTCGCGCGCGGGTGTGCCTACGGGGATTATGATAACGACGGTGACTTGGACGTCCTCATCACCACCAACAACGGCCCGGCCTATCTTTACCGCAACGACGGTGTGACGAATCACGGCATCCGATTTCATACCATAGGGTCGCGCTCGAACCGGGACGGCGTTGGGACCAACGTCCGCATCTGGACGCCGGAGGGAATGCGCTGGCTGACCGTCAAGAGCGGTTCGAGTTACCTCTCGCACAGCCAGCGGGATTTGACGTTTGGCCTGGGCGATCACAAGAGCGTCGCGCGCGCACAGCTCGAATGGCCGAGCGGCAAGGTGCAGGAGCTCGGCAAGCTGGAAGGGGACCGAATCTACGTGGTGGATGAGGACAAGGGAATTCTCTCCTCCACTCCGTTCCGAAAGACACGATGAAACGATGAGCGAGCCGGTATCGGAACACGAACTGCTGCAGCAGATCCCGTCGCCCACCAAGCGTCTTTGGGTGGGTCTGTTCGTCATCCTGACGCTGTTCCTGGGTTTCGCGAGTTACGCCATCTACGAAATCCGCTGGCTGGAAAACTTCCAGGCCAACGTCGTGCAACAGAACCGCAAGGCGTCGCTCCAGCTACTGCGGATGCAGAACGATGCTTACCTGCTGGCCATCTCCATCCGCGACATGCCCAACGACGAGGCGCGCTATCCGATTCGCGACTGGCGTTCGGAATTCACCCGCCTGCGCGACGACATGGACCATGCGGTCGCGCTGGAAGGACTTTACGCGGTGCGAACGCCGGCGAGCGACGACAAGCGAGTTCAGTTGCACGCCGTCCTGGCGGACTTCTGGCGCACTGCCGACCATATCTTCTCCGTGGCGGAGCAGGGCAGAGAAACCGAAGCGCGCCGGATGATCGAGGGAGAGCTCGAACCCAAGCGCGCCGTGATTACCGAGATCGTGTCGCGCCTGCTGATTCTGAACGACCGGGCGCAGGTGGAGGCGGCGGAAAAGATCGCCACCGTTTACTCCAGTGTTAAAGAAGAAATTCTCATATTAATCGGGGTATTATTCCTCCTGGCGCTGGGCACCGGCCTTTACACGCTTCAGGCGAACCGCCGGACGTTTGAGAAATTGCAGCACCTGGCGGAGAAGTTGCAGCTACAATCCGAGCAGCTCCGCAAGCTCTCCTGGAAGCTGATCGAGGTTCAGGAGAACACGTTGCGGCACGTGGCGCGGGACCTGCACGACGAGTTCGGCCAGATCCTGACCGCGGTGGGGGCGATGCTGAGCCGGGCCAGCCAGCGCGGGCTGGAGAAGGATTCGCTCTTCGTGCAGGACGTGGAAAGGGTGAAGAAGATCGTCGAGGATACGCTGCAGAACGTGCGCGACACGTCGCAGATGTTCCGCCCTGCCATCCTGGATGACTTCGGCATGGAGCAGACCCTGGAATGGTTCGCCTCTCAGTTTTCGCGGCAGACAGGCATCCAGGTGCACTTCGACTGCGCCGCCGCCGAGTACGGGGTTCCTGCGGAATCGGCGATCCACATTTACCGCATCGTGCAGGCGGCGCTTTCGAACATCGCCCGGCATTCCGGCGCCCGCGAGGCTTGGGTGAGCCTCGAGCGCCATGACGGCATGCTGGCTCTCGAAATCCGCGACAACGGCAGGGGATTTGACGCCGCCGCCGCACTGGATCGAAACGTGGGAGATGGCATCGGGCTGATGGGCATGCACGAGCGCGCCGAGCATTTGAACGGCTCGATTGAATTTCGCTCGGCGCCGGGCCAGGGAACGGCAGTGAGGGTCTTGATTCCGCTCAATGCGCGGGCGTCACAGCCCGCCACGGAAAAGGTGGGGTAAACGATGAGCTCCAATCCGGTAGAAAAGAAAATCCGCGTCCTGCTGGCAGAGGACCACACCCTGGTCCGCCAGGGGTTTCGCCGCATTCTCGAGGACGATCCGCACATCACCGTGGTGGGCGAGGCGGGGACGGGACTGGCAGCCATCGAGCAGACCAAGACGCTGAAGCCGGACGTCATCATCATGGACCTGGCGATGCCCGAGCTGGGCGGCCTCGAGGCCAGCGCCGAAATCCTGAAATTCGACCAGGAGGTGAAGATCCTCATCCTCAGCATGTACTCCAACGAAGCTTACGTGCGCAAAGCGCTCGATATCGGGGCGCGAGGGTACGTGCTGAAGAACGCCATCGAAGTGGATTTGACGCGCGCGGTCCTGGCGCTGGCGGAAGGCCACAATTACCTGAGTCCCGAAATTTCAAAAGTCGTGATTGAAAACATGAGGTCGGGCGCGCGCGGTGAGCCGGGCGGCGACCTTTACGACCGCCTGACGCTGCGGGAAAAAGAAGTGCTGCAGTTGATTGCGCAGGGAAAATCCAACAAGGAGATCGCTACGCTGCTGAACATCAGCGTCAATACCGTGGCCGTCCACCGCGCCCACGTCATGGAGACGCTGGGCTTCCACCGCACGGCGGAGCTGGTCCTCTACGCGGTCAAGAAAGGAATTGTCGTCCCGCCCTAGAGGTGGTTATCCGGCGCGCCCCGCGTGCTTGAGCCACAACGCAACATGCTGCTTGAAGATTTCCTCCGCCCGCAAGGTCAGCGGCCCGGGAGCGGCATACTTCCAGTCAGGACGTATTTCGGAGATGGGAGCGACCTCGCGCGTGGTCGAGCTGATGAAGACTTCGTCTGCCGTCGAGAGGTCCAGCGGGCCAAGCTCTTGTTCCTGCATTTCGATTCCCGCTCGCGGAAGGATTTCCCGCAGCACTTCGCGCGTGATTCCCGGCAGGCAGCCTGAGGACAAGGGCGGCGTCAGTATTTTGCCGCCCCGCACGAGGAAAACGTTTGCCGAGGTGCATTCGGCAAGTTGGCCCCTTTCGTTGGTGAGCAGAGCGTCGTCGAATCCTTCCTGATGAGCCTGGTCGAGCACCGCGGCGTGGGAAACCCAGGAGAGCATCTTGGTTCCCGCATAATGCCCGCCCGCGAAAATCCCCGAGGTTTTCAGCGTCAGCCGTTGCGCCGCCGGCCAGGCCACCAGCTCGCGCGTGAAGATCAGCAGGTCCGCCTCGGGGTGGCCCTCCGCTTGCGCCCACAAGCCGCCATGGTTCTTTACGAAAGAAACTCTCGCCATGCCTTCCGGATGGCCGTTGGCGCGAACCAATTCCTCCACGGCGCGCGCGACCCCCTCTTGCGAATAAGGGATGGGAATGCCCAGCCGCGCGGCATCGCGGCTCATTCGCGCCCAGTGGCGTTCGAACCCGAACGGCAGGCCGCGATAGACCCGCAGCGTTGTGAAAACGCCCCAACCCATCAGCAAGCCCACTTGGCCCGGCGAGAGGTGAGCTTCACGGAGCGGAAGGATGCGGTCGTTATGAAAAATCAGCTTGTCCATGGGGGTGGATCATCCGAGGCGTGACGCGGTCCGCGAAAGCCCAACGCCTTGCGCCGCTTCGTCCGAAAGCGGCCCTCTGCAATGTCAATGGCGGTCTGCTTTAGCCGCGCACCTGAACCGTCAACGGGTAATTGAGGCGAATGCGGAACTGGGTTTCCGGCGGCACGTGAACCTCACTGCCGCGGGGCGCCAGGAGTTCATAGCCGAAGAAGGCGGCGCCGCTGGCGGGCAAAGAATAAGCCAGCGTGGCCACGCCGGCCACCGCGGCGCGGATGGTTGCGAACGAACCGGCGGCGGCGATGCCGCCGACGATCTTTTTGAACGAGAAGACTCGAGACCCTTTCAGATCGCCTTCGTTGTCAATGTGCGCATTCTGGAGCTTCGAATTCCCCATCGCGAACAGGACCGCGGAGATGGGCGCCCTTTGTCCGTCGGGGAGGGAAATAGTGTCAAACCGGAAAGCCATCTCGGCGGGGTGATGCATGCGGCCGGCCGGCTGAACTCGCGTGACGTGTCCCTCGATCAGCGTGCCGTAAGGCAGGGCCACCCGGCCCCCGACGTAAACGGGCTTCAGCAGGCGCGCCTCAACCGGGTCGTCCACGTGGCTGAATCGCGTGTGAAGACCGGAGAGCATCTCGACCGCCGCCTCGGTGTCGGCGGGCACCGTCACCACCGTAATCGAGCGATGGGTTACTGCGCTCTCGGGTAGTTGAGCGCGCGGCGCCAGCGTCACGCGCGAGGGCGCTTCCTGCCCGGCGCCGACCGCGGCGCTCAAGATAAGGAACGCAAAGGCGAGCAGCGACTTCTTCATGCGATAATCCCTCCCGACGGTTACACAACCCAGTGGAAATCCCATGCCCTGAGGCTGAAAAAACTCGCCACAGACCTCTCTTTTCAAACTCAGGAGCCCAGACTTGCAGTGCAGCCACATTCTGCACCTGCCGGGGCCGGAAATCAAGTCTATTACGCGAGTCAAGTTCTTGAGGCGGAAGGCGCGACACGAATCGAACGGGAGGAAGAAAATAGGCCCAGCCTTCAGGGTGACAGGCTGGGCCAGGATAATATTTGGCGGAAGCTGTTTACCCTACCTTGGTGACCTTGTCGGCCTGAGGCCCTTTCTGCCCTTGCACCACCTCAAACTCGACAACGTCGCCCTCTTGCAGGGTTTTGAAGCCCTCCCCTTGAATGGCCGAGTAATGAACGAAGACGTCAGCTCCGCCATCCTGGCCAATGAAGCCGTAACCTTTGCTGTTGTTGAACCACTTCACCTTGCCTTGAAGTCTTGCCACTTCCATGCCTCCTTGATCGCGTTAGGGATGTCGGCCACCGGAAAATCCGCGGAAAAAGAAAATGCCGAAGGCCCGCCCGGACCTCCGGCATATCTTCAAGTACGATTTCCCGATGGACGCACCGTGCAAACTCCCGAGGTAATAAATATCGGTAAAGCCCCATGTTTGTCAAGGAGATATTCACGCTGCTGCCGAATTCGTCAGCGCCGTTCCCGTTCCGCGCCTTGCAAAAACCACAACAGCCCGACGAGAGTTTTGCCGTCGTGAATTCTTCCGGCTCGGACCATCCTGCGCAGCGCGCGGCGCGAAAAGCGGTGCACTCGAATCCGTTCGTCGGCATCGGGACGGGCGTGGCTCGGCACGAGCCCCGATGTTTCGAACAGCCGCATCTTCTCGCTGAGAATCCCGGGGCTCGGAAAAAATTCGCCGAGGAGTTTCAATTGGCGTGCCTGGTACCCCGTCTCTTCCGCCAGTTCACGCTGCGCCGCGTGGCGCGGATTCTCGTTTGGCTCGAGCGTTCCCGCGGGCAATTCCCACAGCGACTGCCGCGCCGCGTGACGGTACTGCCGCACCAGCAGCACGCTGCCGTCAGGGAAACAAGGCAGCATCACGACCGAGCCCGGATGGCACACCACCTCCCGCCGAACTATTACGCCGCCCGGCTCGACCAGGCTCTCCAATTTCAGCGTTACCATCCTGCCCTCATAAATCGTCCGTGAACTCACAATTCTAGCCTGAGCCTTCACGACCGCGTCATCCTCCTCGTGTCGCTTGTTGCTCCGCGTTGCGCTTCCGCGCCCGGAACTGAAAACACATGCTACCACCTCGGGGGCAAGAAATCGCTACGCCAGGATGCGCGAAGGAAACGCGCCGCTTGACTCCGGGCTGCTATAATACGAGGCTGGAAGTGAGTGCTGCGCCGAGAGCCCTGCAAGCACGGATGACCGCATGAGAATCCGAACCCTGATCGTGGATGACGAGCAGCCGGCGCGCGATGAGCTGGCCTTCCTGCTGAAATCTTTCCCCGACATCGAAATCGCCGGGCAAGGGAAGAACGGCGTTGAAGCGGTCAACTTGATCCGGGAGCTCGAGCCGCAACTGGTTTTTCTCGATGTGCAGATGCCCGGCCTCGACGGATTGGGAGTGATCAAGCGGCTGCTGGAAAAGAAAACGCCCCTGCCGCTCTTTGTTTTCGCCACGGCTTACGACCATTACGCCGTCCACGCCTTCGAGGTCAACGCGGTGGACTATCTGCTCAAGCCCGTCGAGCGCGCGCGGCTGGAGAAGACCATCGCCAAAATCCGGCGGGTGCTCGAGACCGCCGCCTCCGCCGCCGAAAAGCTCGACCGCCTGGTGCAGATGGTCGAAGAAAGGCCCGCCGTCCAGAAAACGCGGCTCACCGTCCGCAGCGGCGGGCGCATGTTCCTGGTGGATTCCGACGACGTCATCTACGCCGCCATCGAGGACGGAGTGATTTCCATCGTCACCAAAGACCTGGAAGGCCACTCCAATTTCCGCACCGTAGAAGAACTCCAGGCCATCCTCGATTCCAAGATCTTCTGGCGCGTGCACCGTTCATATCTTGTGAATATTAATAGAATCAAGGAAATCGTTCCCTGGTTCAAGAGCTCCTACCAGCTTAAGATGGACGACCGCAAGCAGACTGAAATCCCCGTCAGCCGCGCCCAAACCCGCAAGCTGCGCGAACTGCTGAACCTCTGACCCTGCCTCCCGGAAGAGTTTCAATCTAATTAGTTGGCTTCGCTGGCGCTTTGATGCGGGTTCGTTAGGGCACGAAATTGGGTTCGCTTCTTCTTGCCGCCGTTTTGTTTTCAATCGCCTAACGGCTTCGATCGGCAAAATTTAACAATCCATTTACTCCCTTTTCCAGCCGGCGTAGCCATCGCATCCGCATCAACATTGGCTGAAATGCATGTGCCTCCGCCGACACAAAACACTCGGGGGGCTTCTTTCCTGCAGTCGTTTGTTTCGCGCCGCGACGCAGCGCCAGTTTCGATCTGCCGTCGCATGGTTGCGGCCTTCGCGCAGTCCATCGCGAACATATTCTGCCACATCGAAATGACACGGTGGACACTGCCGACACAACTGACACCAATTATTTTTGGGGGAAATAAAGCGCCGACTTGGAGCAATTTATCCTCGCCGGCGCACCACCTTCGCCGCTCGAATGCTTACTTGGGGCGGGCGAAGTAGCTGACGATGGCCTTGACGAGTCCGGGGATGGTGGACTCTTTCGCCTCGATGTCCACTTGCAGGCCGAGCTTGCGGAGCGTCTCGGAAGTGACAGGCCCTATGGAAGTGAGGGCCACGCCCGAAAGGATTTCCTGCAGGGGCGTATCGCCGAGCATCTGGCCAAAATGCGTTGCGGTTGAGGAACTCGTGAACGTGATGGCGTGCGGAGCGGGCGTGAGCATCTCCCGCAGTTCGCCCGCGGAAATCCGTGGCGCAACGGTTTCGTACGCTTCGACGACCTCGACGCGCGCCCCGCGTTCGCTCAAAACCTTGGGCACCAGATCGCGCGCCACCTTGGCGCGGGGAATCAGGAACGACTTCCCGGCCACCTCGCGCCCCTGCAAGGCTTCGAGCAAGCCCTCGGCGCGATATTCGCGCGGAACGAAATCCACCTTGATGCCGGCGCGGGCGAATTCCTCCGCTGTGGCCGGCCCGATGGCGCCGATGATCAAGCCCTTCAGGTCACGCGCGTCGCGCGCCGCCGCCTTCAGCCGGGCCATAAAGCTGCGAACTCCGTTGGCCGAGGTCACGAGCAAATAATCAAAATTCTCGATGCGCCGGATCGCGT
>JAHEKS010000212.1 GCA_024638215.1 Acidobacteriota bacterium
CTTTTTTCCGTAGCGGCGGCGTCCTCGCAGCCGCATTCCGGATTGCGGCGATGGGGACCCTTCGCTTCGCTCAAGGGCATGCATCGCCGCTACAGCCGGATCGCGCGGAGGCTGGCGGTGTTGAACGCTGGAAGATGGCGACGGAGGGGGCTTTGCGTGGAAACGATGTCGCGCCTTGTCACCCGATGGGCCACTTAGCGATGGCCGCATCAATTTCCGCCATGAGGCGGATGGTTTCGCTCAGGGCCGCGGGTGGCGCATCGCGTTTTGATGTCTGCGCGCCGAAGGCGCGAGGGAAAACATGGATCGCAGACCCGCAGGGTCCGCGCCAGCCTGCGGTCGAGGCGATTTCGCGCTCGACGGTCTCGAGTTGCGACGGCGCGGGCTCGCTAGAATGCTTCTGCTTGTTCAGTTCCAGCATCCGGTCTACCAGCGCAACCATCTTGTCGTGCCGGGCGTTGTCGGCGGGGGCGCACTTGCTGAAAGTTTTCCTGTTCCGCGCGGAGCGGTGAAGCAGGAAACCCATGAGTTAAGAACGAGGTCCCATGAAGCTAGGCCCGTTGAAATGGATGAGATGTGTCGGGGTATCGGAAACCCAGACCTCAGTCTCCCACGAGATGTTTTCGAGAAACCTGTTCATTACCCGTCGGTTCGGGAATGCCGAAACATAAACGAGCCCGGCTGTCGCAGCTGCAAACAAGACAGCCAGCTCATGATGGCGCTTCGCATCTACGGGGCCATGGCTGGTTACGGATTCGACGAGAAATAGCCAGTTTTTGTCCGGCCAGTAAAGTACGACATCAGGCATCTTGCCGTGGTCGTCGACTTTCACGCCCAGAGATAAGAGCAGTTCCTCTTCAAAATAGGCCCACTTCTTAGCCGTGTCCCCAACGTAAACAAGCCTTGCCCCGGGGACGAAGCGAGGAGCGAATTGTTCAACGACCTCCTTAATCAATTGAGAATGCTGTCCGGCAGAGAGGCGGAAGGTCTGACCCCTACTGACCTGCACGGGGATACGTTGCATGTCCCTCGCGCCCGCGTAGCGCGCCGCCAAAGTTTGCCGCTCTCGCAGGTAAGCAACCAAGCCCCTTCGGTAGCTTGGCCTGGGGTAAAGCCGCAGAACCTCCCAAAGATTTACATCCGCTTGGTAGACCGCGTGCGGGCTGTTGACAGGCCTATCGGGCTTATCTGGATTGTAAACAGCAATACCGGCTTGAACGAACTGGTGCATCGTCTGACGGCGAAACGTCTCACGCGTATTTGGCGCGTAGCTTGTTTTGTAATGGCGCTTACACCAGTCCATAATTGGGGTAATTCCCATAAGGGGCCTTTCAATTTCGCCCCAACCCCTATTGGGTCTTAAGTCCAGGAGAGCGAGAAGGCACAACGCACTGCGCCTGTTTACTTGGCCAGGCGGCATTCCCAGGTCTTTCAGCAGTCGCAGGGCATCTCTGACCTTTTGCTCCAAGGCCGCCACCGTCAGTTCCTCCCTCTCCTCCAGTACCCTGCGCTCGGCGAACCAAGTGAGTAATGCGCCCTCAATGCGTCCTGCGTATTTGGCTGTCGATTTCCTGTTGCGAGAGGCGCAAGCCTTTGACCCGAGCCCCGACACTTCGGAGCGTGTCGCGATCCGGATACTTTATTGTTCTTAGGTCGGTTGCATTCACTTGAGTGTGTCCCGAGAAAATTCTGAAATGTTTATCTAGCAAGGTGGAGTTCAAGTAAGTCGCGAGCCCGTAAGCAATGAGATCATCCATGCCCCGCTTGCCGAGGTGGAACACATTCCAGTGATTTTCAAAGCCATAGTAGGGATACAAGAGCTCACCGGGATCTAGGACGTACGCGACTACGCGCCTGCGCTCTTCCTTGGACGAAAATCTCTTGACGAGGACATAGAAGCCTCGGGGCAGAAGCCATTTTTGTGTGGACGAATTAAGAACAAGGGCATTGGGTTTCTTCTTCTCTCGCGGGTACACAAGCGCGCCGCCTGCAAAGTGGTGAGGGTAAAGCAGCGGCACAGTCCCCGTGCAGGGTCTCTCCCTCCAGTAGGTCCTCACCCTGAAATCAACGACTGGACCAGTGCAGACCTCCAGGCCGATATCGTGTAGGGAGCAACCAAAGGGAAGATCGGCCTCTCGCAGGTACTGCGATGCCGGTATACGGAGGAATCTTTCCGGATCATCAGGTCTCACGATTTCCGAAAAACGAAAGCGACACTCAGTATAGTCCTGGAAACTCGCATCGTACGAGGTCGAGACGGTTACTTCGGTTTGTTTTTCGGACTTCGCAAGATGCACGATGATATTTTCCTGCAGCACGTGATCGTGTTGGAAAGCCTTACTACGACTTTCAAACAAATGGATGTGCCTGATAGCGCAGTGCGAAAATAGCAGTTCCCGGAAGGGGCGGTAATAGGGGCCGTTGCAGAAGCTCCGGGGGATAATCGCAACGAGTTCGCCCCCACTTCCGAGCAACAAGACGCTCAGCGCGACGAAGGCTGAATAGAGGTTGACCGTCTCAACGCCGACCTTCCGAAGCAGGAAGCGATGAGGAGATCTGGCATTGATCTTTTTGTACGGGGGATTAAGGATGGCATGGGTGAAGCTAGGGTGCGACCCCATCGTCAAGGTGAATACGGCATCCTCAAGGAAGTCACTTCCGTGAATCACGGCCCTGAGCCCATTAGATCTGGAGCGAGAGCTCTTCAAAACCCCTTCTAGGTCGTGCCTAAGTAAAGGGTCAATCTCCCAGGCTACAACCTCCGTAGGTACGCCCAATTGGCGCTCCAGGAAAGCCGAAGTGAGTGAACCTACACCGGCCCCCGCGTCGAGGAGCTTTACCGGTCCCTTCGGGGCGGAGAAGAGTCCAGCCATGAAACCTGCAATAGCAACAGGCGTCATGAATTGCCCGAGATCCTCCTTCCGGCGGCGGTTAGATCGCTGCGAGGCCTCAGAGAGAATTTGATCGGTCAGATCGTGCCGGGGCAGCTGGTGCATCGGAATAATTATAAGGCGTCGCAAAATCCGCCGCTTAACTAATTTACATAGTCCAAAGCATGTACCGCTCGTCAGCCTGAAGTTCTAGTCAGGCCGGCGCTCGGTTTCCGTTTCGCGCTTTTCAACCAGAACCTCGCGGTCCTGGTGGGGCAGCTCCGCCTCGCTTTCTACGTCCCAACCCAGCACATTGAAGAACGCAGCGACGAAATCCACTCGAGCTTGGGTTTCCAGGTACTCCTTGGAAAGATAGTGGTCCCTGTCGGCGCGGAATTTGCGGATCAGACCTTCGAGCTTTTGCCTGAAATTTTCCAGGGAGGTTGGCAACCCAGGTCTCCGCACGAAAGGAGTAACGCAGACCGAAGTGTAACGGCAAATGGCGCGAGATTCAATTCATTTGCGATGCGAACAGTTGGTGGCGGAGGCGCGACTATCGGCTCAAGCGGCGGGCGGAGTGGGGAACTCGGCGCGCGCCGGATTCACCCATTAAGTAAGTCGCGCCGTTTAAGCGTCGTCGAGCGCCGCGGCGGCGCGCGCTTCGCGGTTCCGGGGCGATGCGCCGGGTAGGGGAGGGCCCTTGCGGCCCTCCCGCGCGGGAGCACCGTAAAGGTGCTCCCCTACCCCCAATCGCTGCTTGAGCGTCTGCCTTTCTAGCAATTCCATGGCGATGAAGGGCTGGCCGTCGTGCCCGCCGATTTCATAAATCGTGCAGATGTTGGGATGATTGAGCGCCGCCGCGGCGCGAGCTTCGCGCTTGAAACGGCCGAGGGCCTGCGGGTCAATCTGTAGCGGCGATGCATGCCCTTGAGCGAAGCGAAGGGTCCTCATCGCCGCTTTCGCCGGTGAGAGCCCGCCCTGAGCGAAGCGAAGGGGCGGCACCTGCCGGGCTACGTCCGAAAGCACGTGCCGGGCTAAAGCCCGACGCTACAGCCAGGAACTTCAGCGCCACGAATCGGCCGAGGGATTGGTCCTCGGCCTTGTACACCACACCCATGCCCCCTCCGCCCAGCTTTTCTAGAATCCGAAAGTGAGAAACGGTCTCACCAATCGTCACGCAGCCAAATTGGTCAGTGTGAAGGGGCCCTTGGGAGGAACATACTATGGCATCACTGACGCTAAGTCAGTGCAGCGTCGCCAGCAGGATTTTGATGGGTTCGCGTGGGCCGGAGACGAGCCGCGTGCGGGACACCGGCGGGGGAGATGGCCTGGGGCCTCCGCCTTCCTGGGCGTGCGGCAGGACATCCTGGTAAATTAGAGACGGAATTTGGCAGATCGGGACATGCCATTTTGTCCCCCTGCGCCGGACAATTTGTCTGCCACGTCAGCCCCTGGACTCCAATTCTTGTGATACTCATGATACCGATGACACTCATGACACAGTTTTTCCGCCTTGGTCGCAAAGTCCCAATTTGCGGGTTGCCCTTTTCTCGGCCGCTGCCCAAGGTATAATCCCAAATGATGCGGGCGGAATTCTCCGGCATAGCCTTTCTCGATCCGGCCAAAGCGGCGCAGAATGTGGCGCGCCTGGAGCGCCAATTGGCGCCGACGCTGATGGCGCCGCTCGCGTCGCTGCTCGCCCACTCGCCGGACCCCGATGGCGCGCTCAACCTGCTGGAGCGCTACGCGGAGAACGCTCCTGCGGACGTGCTGGGAGAGATCGCCCGCAATCCGAGCGCGCTCACTTATCTCGTGGCGATCTTCGGCTACAGCGCCTTTCTGGCGGAAACGCTTCTCGCTGAGCCGGACCTGGTGGTGCAATTCGCGCGCGACCGCAATTTCAACAAGCTCAAATCGCTGGAAGACTTGATGCAGGACTACGCGCGCTTCTCGACCACCAGTCCCGACCACTGGCTTTCGGCGCAACTGGCGCGCTTCAAGCGGCGGAACTATCTGCGAATTGTGCTGAAGGACGTTCTGCGTCTCTCGACTTTGGGCGAGACCACGTTTGAGCTTTCGACTCTGGCCGACGTGATTCTCTCGAACGCCCTGACGTTCTGCCATCAGGAACTGGTCAAGCGTTACGGCCACCCGCAATATCGCGACGCGCAGGGACGCATCGTGCGCAGCGGCTTCAGTATTCTCTCCCTCGGCAAGCTGGGCGGAAACGAGCTCAATTACAGCTCGGACATTGACCTGCTCTTTCTTTATGGACGCGACGGTGAAACTTCCGGCGGCAGCGAACCTGCGTCGGCCATTTCGAACAAGGAATTCTTCGTCCGCCTCGCGCACGCCGCGGTGCGCACCATCACGCAATCCACCCATCACGGCGAAGTCTTCCGCGTGGACTTGCGGCTGCGGCCGGAGGGTGAGCAGGGGGACCTGGCGATTTCACTCAACTCCGCCGCCGAATACTACGAGCACCGCGCGCGCGACTGGGAATTGCAGATGCTCATCAAGGCGCGCCACTCGGCCGGCGACGTTCGCTTGACGCGCGAGTTCCTGCGCGAGGTGGGGCCTTACATCTACAGCTCGCCCGGCGATTTCGAGGCGGTGGAGAGCGTGCTCGCCGCGCGCGAGCGAATCTCGAAGCAGCTTCGCGCCTCACGTGACGAGTCAGTGGACGTCAAGCTGCACCGGGGCGGCATTCGCGACATCGAATTCCTCACCCAATGCCTGCAACGCCTGCACGGCGGGCGCGACCCCTGGGTGCGCTCGGGCGGCACGCTGTTCGCGCTGCGCAAACTCAACGACAAGGGACTGCTTCCCGACGCCGATTTCGCCGCGCTCACGTCGTGCTACGAATACTTCCGCAAGGTCGAGCACCGCATCCAGCTCGAGAGCGGCAAGCAATCGCACCGTCTTCCTTCCGACCCCCGCGCGCTCGACCGCCTGGCGCGCCGCGTGGACCCGGAGTGCGGGCCGGCACCCGGCGCGGGAAGGGCGCTGCACCGGGAAATCGGGCGGCGCTTCGCCCAGGTGGAGGAAATCTATCAGCGGCTGATTCATCCCCGCGTGACCGCTCCTGCGAGCGACGCCTTTGAACTGCGGTCTCTGGCCTCCGTGGCGCCGGACCTGCGAGCGCAATCGCTGGACGCCGTGCTTTATTTCCTGGATGCGCGCGCGCCGGAGATGGCCGCGCACGTTCGTGCCCTGTCCATGGAAGATCGCCCGCGCCGCAACGTGACGAAGTTTATGGCGTCGCTGCTGGCCACGCAGGAGAATTTCAACCTGGCGCTCTCAAAGTCTTCCCGTTTCCGCCGCGCCCTGGGGGTGGTGGCAGCGAGCGAATACCTGGGCGAGCTGCTGGTCCATCACCCGGAAGACTTCGCGGCGATAGGCGCTGAGGTTGCGGCACCCTCGCCGGCAGAAGCTCAAATCGCCATGCCGCTCGAGCCGCGGGCGGGCATCGCTCCCTTTGCCTGGGTGGGTCAGGCGACCCTCGGCTATCGCGAGAAGATGGCCCTGCTGCGCAACGACTATCGCTCCCGCGTGTTGGCGCTGGGCGCGGATGACCTGCTCGAACGCCCCTCCATCTTTCCCGCGCTCGCACGCTGGTCGGGGCTGGCGCGGCGCGCCATCGAGAGCGCCTTGGAAATCGCTTCCGGCTCCCTGCTTGGGCTTGAGGCGGCGCGGCAAAACCAACCCCCGCTGGTGGTTCTGGGACTGGGAAGACTGGGGCTGAATGAATTCGACCTGGCCTCCGACGCCGACCTGGTGTTTGTTGTAGCGGACGGGACGGGGCGCGAGGAGATGGCGCGCTGGACTCGCCTGGCTGAAAAGACCATCGAGGTCTTGTCCAGCTACACACGCGATGGCACGGTTCTCGTGGTGGACACACGTTTGCGCCCGCGCGGGCAGGAAGGCGAGCTGGTGATCACCGAAGACGCTCTCGTCGCCTATTTGCGCGAGTCCGCGCAGGTCTGGGAGGCGCTGACTTATCTCAAGGCGGCGCCGGTGGCGGGGAACGAAACGTACGCCAGCCGCCTGGTGGAAAAGATTCGCGCCGCCTGCCAGGAGAGTTTCTCTTCCTGCGCCACGGCGAAGGAAGAGATGCGCCGCATGCGCAGGCGGCTGGAAACCGAAGTCATTGTGCCGCCCTCCAACACCAAGACCGCAGCGGGCGGCTATTACGACGTGGATTTCGTCGTATCGTTTCTGCGCTTGCGGGAGGGAATAGCGCTCCCTCCCGCAACGTGCATGCCGGACCAGATTGCGGCGCTCGCACACGCGGGGCTGCTGGGAGATGAGGAAGCGCGCACCTTGGCGCAAGGCGGCTCATTCTTGCGCGCCCTGGATCATGCCGTGCGCCTGGTGACCGGCAAGGCCCTGACCGGCCTCCCTGAGCACGTGGGCCACGCCGAGGCCATCGCCAATCTGGCGCGGCGCTGGGAGTTGATTGAATCCGGCCAGTCCTTGGCCGCCAAGCTGAGCGATGTTCAACGGGAAATCCGCCAAGTTTACCGGCTTGCCCTCGGGCCACGTTAAAGTATCTATATAAAAGCGACTGAAGGACGTGCAGCGATCCCGGTGGGCACGCCTGAAGTGTCTGTATGCGGAGGGAAACGAGCCGCCCTGCTATTGCGGCACCTGGAAGTACAGCACAGCGCTGGGGGACTTGCCGACCGGAAACGGCGACGCCGAGACAGGGACGAGCGCGCCGGTGTCGCGGTCAACCGAGAAGACGGAGAGGTTGTTAGATCCCTGGTTCGCCACGTACAGGAAGCGCTGTCCGATGGACGCCGCCACGGAGACGGGCTGCAGCCCAGCCGGGAATGGGGAGCCCGGCAGGGGTGTGAGAGCTCCGGTCGCATCGTCAATGGTATAGCCCGAGATGTTGCCGGATCCTGAGTTCGTTACGTAGAGGTACCGCAGGGGCAACATATTTCCCGTTGCGCTTGACGATGGTGCTGTACCCGTGGGGAAAGGAGACCCGGTGACCATGCCCAGTGCTCCGTTACCCGCGATGCTGTACACAGAAACCGTGTTGTCCCCTTGGTTGGTCACAATCACAAACGTGGGCCCCCCGGGCGGGTTGGGAAAGTAGGGAGGCGCCGCTTCAATCGAGCTGGGGCCGACCCCCGCGGGATAAGGAGAGCCAGGCAAGGGCGTCGGCACCCCAGTGCTCACGTCCAACAGGTATCCAGAGATGTCGTTCGACTTCGAATTTGCTACATAAAGCAGCCCCGGGTCGGCAGCGGTGATCGCCGCTGGGCCGGAGCCAGCCAGGAAGGGCGAGCCTGGGATTTCTGTCAGGGCGCTCCCGTTCTCGGAAATTGCAAACACCGAAACGTCCCCATCGGAATTAGCCGCGTAGATAAAGGACCCCCAGGTTACCAAGGCCGTCGGAGTGTACTTCGTCCCGAGCGTCGCCACGGGGCCTGTTAGCACGCCGGTCCTTGCATCCACCCTGTAAAGGGAGAGCGTTCTACTTGGGCCGCTCCCGACAACGAGATACACCAGCTCGCTGCTGGGCTCGGGACCACCCCCCGCTAGCGCAGTGGGCGGTGCGTCCATGCGGAACGGCGACCCGCAAACGGATCGGGCGGGGAAGGAGTCTCCAGCCTGCTGGAAGGCCGAGACGGTGCTCGATCCGGTGTCGGCCACGAAGAC
>JAHEKS010000213.1 GCA_024638215.1 Acidobacteriota bacterium
CGCGGACAGCGGATAAGGGTGGGACGGGCGCGCTCGGAAATCGTGAGAAAGGGAATTCCGGCTCGGTGCCAAAGCTGAAGTCGCCATAACAATCTCGCTCTCCTCGCTCACCATGCTTTCGGTAGAGCGCTCGCGGCAGAATTGGTCGTCCAGTTCGGTGCGCCGCGCTCGTGCGCGAGGCAACGGCCAGAGCGCGAATCCGCTTACCCTCCGCGCCTGCCATTTCGCTCCGAGCGCTGTACCCGATGCCCCAGGTGCGGGCGGCTGCCAAACTGTAGGCTACAAGTGCACGCGGGATGCCATGCCCCACGACGAACTGCGAACGTCCGCCTAGCCTTGGGCCGGGTGGAAGGTTGACTTATCCAGTGGGGCGGGATGGAAACAGACGGTCAACCGGCGTGGGATGAGATCGCCAGCGCGACTCTCTTCCCTGCCTCGCAACCTCTTGATTGTTTGCGACTTGCAACGAAGGCCGGCGTCGTAATTCCAGGACTCTGATCGAACCAGCCTGCCCTTGGTTGCGGAATTCGAACGTGTAGCCCAGGCTCGTGGGCACGTTAAATATATTCTGCCATCGAGGCGCGCGAGCCGATGACTCTAGTCAAGCACTTCGCCGAGGCTACCGAGTTCCGATTTGGGAATCGGTATCGTCGTCCTGGCACACGGTTTGCCGTGGCGTGCGACTTACTTTCCAATGTGGAGGACCATTATCGCCTCGCTTGAAAACTTGGCGTGCTCCATTGTGCCTTCTCTGTTTCGCGACTCGCGAAGCGCGCAAGCCAAACGCCCTGCTAGAGTTCTGCAAGGGGCATCAACGCAGGATTTGATAAGGTCCGCGACAGGCAAGCAGGAGTTTGCCCAGAAGGTCAGGCAGTTTGTTCCCATCTGGATGCCAATGTCCAGCCCACGCTTGCTCTATTTCGATTTAGGCCTCAATTCCCATTTTGGGAATCATCTGCGACCCGGAAGCATGCAAGGCGCACGGAAAGGAAGTTTATTTGCCGTAGCATGTCCTTACGCAAGTGCCCGGCAGGAAGCGAGAGCAGGGAAAGGCGAGCCACAATCCCAGTTCTAGACCTGAAGTTGGCTACGCAGGCTGAGGGGGCCGGCCAGGAAGGCGACGGGAAAGGTTCTCAGAATGCACCGGAGAGGTATTGCATAACCTTTGGGCTGCGGAGCGGCGCTCTGTTCCTGTTTGGTTAGAATATCCACCCAAAGCTTAGGAGCCTGCCTGGGGAGGATGAGCGCGGTTCCCTTCCACGCCTCTCTGCCTAACGGGAATTTGCCCGGGGGAGTGAAGTGGGCAACGAGGCGCGGAACCACAATGATGGCCCAAAGGCGCTTGAACCGGCGCGCGAAGGCGCAAATGTGGGCTTTTCTGAGCCCTGTGACCTGAATTGGAATGTATTCACCTTCCAGGAAAAGGTCGGGGCATGCTTTCCGGAAATCAAGCGCCTTGTCGGCGACAAAGAACTTGACCCGTCCGTCTTGCCAATTCGCAAGCAGTTCGGCCAGCAGCCCGGCAAGATTAGCGGAGCCCTTTCTTCTCAGGTCTTCAAGGACCTCCAGCCTGAGCTTGAAGTCCACCGGCCTGCGATTATCCGGGTCGACGAGACTGAAATCCCAAAGCTCGGACCCTTGGTAAAAGTCCGGAATACCGGGAGAAGCAATCTTGACCAGCACCTGCGAAAGGCTGTTTAGCGCTCCGAACTTCGCGACGATTTGATGAAAACGTCCAAAATCCTTCAGGAATTTGTTCTTTGGCGTCTGGCTCAACAGAGCTTCCGCGAAATGCGCGACGGCATGCTCGTAGCCAGCGTCAGGGTGAAGCCAATTGGTACGGGCTTTCGCTTCGCGAACCACCTTGATCATGTACTCTCTGAGGCGGTCCTTCAGCGGAGGGACTTCTTCGCCGCGGAAAGGCCACGTGCCGATCAAGGTTTGAAAGAAGAGCCATTCGTCGTTCCGATCCGGGGCGAGTTCTCCGTTGACCTGCAGCTTGTGCGCCTGATTCAGCCTGTGCCATCGTTTGACCGCCGATGCCCATCGCGAAGGAAACTCGGATAGAACGTTGATCCGGGCGCGAACGTCCTCGCTCCGCTTCGTGTCGTGGGTTGAAGTCGCATTCAGGCTGCGTGACAAATACTTTTGCCGGAAGCGCAGGGCGTCATGAAACTCTTCCACCCGGGTACCGGCGCCTCCCGGATTTCCACCTACCTCATTCAGAGAGACGAGCGGGTTATAGAGATACAGCGTGGTGTCTTCCACGCCTTTGGCCGTGACCGCCCCGGTGAACTGCTGCCAATTCAGTACAAACTCAAAGAAGCCTTGCCTCTTCTCCTCTTCACCTCCGGCCG
The DNA here is from genome assembly GCA_024638215.1 of Acidobacteriota bacterium. Lineage (GTDB taxonomy): Bacteria > Acidobacteriota > Terriglobia > UBA7540 > UBA7540 > JAHEKS01. Next base: position 2,358 of record JAHEKS010000213.1, read on the forward strand.
GGTCCAACAAGAGAACGCTGGCGAGAAACGCAAACGCAGGCGGGCCGACGCGGAAATCGGGCGTGCGGCCAGACGCCTCAAGCAAGGCTTGCTCGATATAGTTCCTGTCCGGCGCGGAGATTTCGAAGTTCCGGATATAGGTTCGGTAAACCGGCAGGCACGCCGTCACCTCGATCAGGGCATTTCTCAGCTCCGACAACGGAACGTCGCGGGCAAGCCGGTCACGCGCCGCCAGCCTTCCCAGGGCATGCGCAAGGTTATTGATTTCGCCCGCAAACAGGTCCTCCACGACTTTCTTTTTGCTTTTATAGCAGGTCTCGTGGAAATCATCTTCGTTGCCCGTAAACTTGCGGTAATGCTTTCGCAACGACACAAGGCCCGCAGGTTCGATGAAAACGCCGCCGGCCAGGTTGAGGAAATCGTACCCGGTGGTCCCGCGGGTGGGCCACTCCGGGGGCAATTCCTCGCCGGGCGAGAGAATCTTCTCCACCACCACGAAGAATCCATTGTCCCCTCGTTTTCCACCTGAGCCTTTGTTCGCCGACTCCACAAGCCGCTGCAGGTAAGCCAGCGGATCCCGCAAGCCGTCAACGTGGTCAACTCGCAATCCGGTGACATTGTCTTCCGTGATGAGTTGGAGGATTTGGCTGTGCCGGGCCTCAAAGACGCGCGCATCCTCCACCCGGAGGCCCACCAAATCGCTGACGTCGAAGAACCGGCGATAGTTGATCTCCTCGGCAGCCAGCTTCCAAAAACCCAGCCGGTAGACCTGCCCTGCCAGCAAGGGGTCCAGTGAGCTGAAACTCGAGGGCGCACCCTTGGTGCCGTTAAAGTCGTGCAACACCTTATCCAGACCGGCTTTCGCTTCCGGATAATCCTGGCAGAGACGCCACGGCTCGTGCCTCAGGCTGCCGACTCTGCGTTGTCTGGTTTCGACCTCCGCGGGCTCACGCGAATTCCGGCCGGGAAGAAGGTTTACTTTCTCAATAATCTGAGACAACTGAAGGCACGCCGGGTGATTCTCGCCGAGCGAGGCCGAAAGCGATTTCAGGGCGGGTTCCAGAATTAGCTGATAAGTCTTGGGATCGAGCGGCAGTCTCCAATCAAAATAGCGAACGTAGAATCCCCCCTCATCAAGCTTCAGCGTGAGTTCCTGATTCTCCAGGACGTTGCCAAACAAGTCTCCGAGAATCGGGAGCAGGATTCTGTTCTCCTGCAGGAAGGCGGCTTTGGTGACGGGCGGGTGCCAGTCGATATCGAAAAAGGGTGCGTAGAGCGAACTGGGGCCATTTTCCAACACATCCAGCCACCAGGGGTTGTCCGAGCTGGCGGCCATGTGGTTGGGGACGATATCCAGCAGGAGGCCCATGCGGTAGCGCTTGAGCCTTTCCACCAACTCTTCGAATTCCCGGTCCGTGCCGAGTTCCGAATTGACGCGAAAGGGGTCGGCGACGTCGTACCCGTGGGAACTGCCCCGCCGGGCCTTGAACCGAGGCGAGGCGTAGAGGTCCGTAACCCCAAGCTCGTGGAGGTAGGGGATCAGATCGCGCGCGTCAACAAACCGGAAGCCCAGATGGAACTGGATCCGGTAAGTGGAAATTGGAGATCGCGAACGGTTCATGATTCGGGGCCATCCCCATTTGGAACTGCCATGTGAAGTTTTGTCCCAAGTCTCATGAAACCTGTGGCCCAGGCTCGCGACGCCTCGTCGGGAGCGCAGGCCTTGGCGTGGAGGTCGGGCGCCAAGCGTCTCATCACTTCATAATACAAGTTCTGCGGCTCCCAGAGATTCACCTCGAAAGGCAGGGTCGCAACCAGGTCCAGGGCCGCGTTCAGGGTTTGTATTCGCGCCAGGTCCTCGGGTTGTTGCTCGAATTCATGGGCCAGGCGGATCAGCGCCTTTCGCGCCGCGTACTCCAGGCCCGACACATCCAGATCCGCCAGAGCCATCTTCCCTTCCTGCAGGAGACTCTGAATGCGGGTCACATCGATTTGCGAAGAATCAAACGCACGACGCAGATCGGTATTGAGGAGGAACTGCGCCGCCATTTTAAGCGGCTTCGGGACGGGCAATCCTAGTTCCGCCAGGAACCGTGCGAGGCTGGAATGATCTTCGTAGAAACGGCGATAGAGAGCTTCGGCCTCGGCGCGGGTGGAATCCAGTATGACTTCGAGAATCTTGCGCTGTTGGTCGCGAAACAGGAGTTTGAGCGAATAGGTCCCCAGGCCGAAGCTCTTATCAACGGTTCGGATAAGCTCGGGAATGTCGCCGCGGGAAAAGACCTCTTCGATCTCGTGCGCGAGCGCTTCGTACTCTTCAATTCCCTTGAAGGTACGGACTCCTCCGGTGAAATTGTGGTCCCCGAGATGGACAACCCCGATGATCAGGGAGCTGGATTCCCGAGTGATGCCGGAAGTGACTTCTATTCTGCCCAAGGCCATCCTGACGCGGCCGGATTGCAGAACCTTGAAATCTTCGCGACGGACCTCGTAGCAGTAAACACGGGCGATTTCCGGGTATTCCTCGAACAGCGAGCTCACGGCGTAGTGGGCGCCTACCTTGGGCAGGTCAATCACGGAAGGTTTGACGAAGCGCTCATAGACGCGCCGCCCGCTGCCCAATTCGGGAATATTGCTTTGGGCGCCTTCCAACCCTTCCAGAACGGAAGATTCGAAATCGGTCCCGAAAAGTTCTGCCGCGAGCTGCATGGCGCGACCCGCATATTGCATCACCTGGATGGTTTCAATCCGGGAGATTTCGTCGAAGAACCAGCCGCAGCTCGTGTACATCAGCATGGCGTGCCGTTGAATCCCCAAAAGCTTCAGCGCTGTGATGGTCTCGTCCCTGTCCAGCTTACGCTTTGCTTGTTGAGACAAGAACGATTCTATGTTCTCAGGCGAGCGATCGAGCACCACATCAATGTAGGCGTCCCTGGCCGCCCAAGGATCTTTGAAATAGTCGCGAGCCTTCTCTTCGTACAAAGGGCACAGCCGGTCCCGGAGCCTGTCGAGAGCATCCCGCAACGGGGCACGCCACGCCTGGCTCCATCCAGGATGACCGCCCGTGCTGCACCCGCAATTGCTCCGCCAGCGCTCCACGCCATGAACACAACTCCAGGAGCTATTCTCGTGAATCTGGACTTCTTGCGAGGGAGGATGCAACTCAAGAAACTGTCCGTAATTCGTGACCCGCGTGGAGTCCTGCGACTCGAATTGGTGGAGCGCATAGGCAAGCGCCATATCTCCAAACTTCTGGTGATGGCCGTACGTCTCACCATCCGTGGCAATATGGACGAGCTGCGCGTGCTTGGCTGTGTCCGAAAAGGCGCTGAGAAAACGGCCAACCAGGTATTCGCCTTTCTCCAGCAGCCCCTGGAACGCCACCGCCTGCGAAATCGGCCCGTCATAGAAAAAGAGCGCCAGGCTTCGACCGGAAGGCAGTCGAATCTGATAGGCCATGGTCGGGTCAATTCGCCCCTCGCTGACGTCGCGCCAGGCGCGGCCTCCCAAGGGCCGGCTCCGCTTCGCCTGATAAGGAGACAGGATGGTGAACTTGATCCCTTGTTCCGCCACCACGTCCAGTGTCTCCAAGTCCACGGCTGTTTCGGGTAGCCACACCCCCTCGGGACGGCGAGCAAATCGGAGTTCAAAATCCCGGATGCCCCAGATGACTTGAGTGCGCTTGTCGCGGCGGTTCGCCAGCGGCAGGATCATGTGATTGTAGGCTTGCGCCAGAGCCGAGCCGTGGCCCCCAAATCTCTCCTGGCTATCCGCGTCGGCCGCAAGGATTGCTTGGTAGGTCTGTGGGTCGGCGTGTTCCAACCAGGCCAGCAAGGTGGGACCGAAGTTGAAGCTCATCCTGGAATAGTTATTCACAATTTGGTCAATGCGCGCCTGCGAGTTCAGGATGCGGGAGGCCCGGTTGGGCGCGTAGCACTCGGCTGCGATGCGCTCGTTCCAGTCGTGGTAGGGATAGGCCGAATCCTGAATCTCAATGGCTTCCAGCCACGGATTTTCGCGCGGCGGTTGATAAAAGTGGCCGTGAATGCAGACGTATCGTTCCATTACTGTCTCCGCCCGGTTAATTCAAAACGGTCCGAGCGATTGATTGAACCAGACGCCTCCCGGTGAGTTCCAAGAAGACCACATTTGACAATCGTTCCGTTAAGTCATGGCTACCTTCGTTTTCGTGGCGCCTCTTCTCGATTTCGAAGGCCCCGAGATATCAAAACACAGCATAAGAGGCTGAAAAAGACGGTACTGCGCAAAGATATCAAACGTTCATGGCCTTCAGCAAGGAAGACGCGAGCCTGATGAAGATTTTTGTTGCCGCCATCCAAGCCGCCGGCCGCTCGATCAGCATGCCGGAACGAAATCCCCTCACGAAGCGGAGGGCCCGCCTTAGCCACAGCGCACCAAGCCTGCATCAAAGGCGCGTCGCTGGTGGTTAATGGAACTCGGGCCAACATGAATGGCTTCCTGCTGGACGGCGTTGACAACAACGATTACACCGTCAACCAGTCGTTGCCGTTCCGGATTGTTGAGGCGCTTCAGGAATTCCGCTTTCAATCTTCGACCTCGCCCGCGATATACGGGCGCAGCGGCGGAGCGCAAATCAACTCCCTCACGCGCAGTGGAACCAACAAATTTCACGGAACCTTGTTCGAGTTCAACCGCAACTCCGCGCTGAGTCCAGAGTACCCGCTCTCCGCCTACCGGGGCGGAACCTTTGACGCCTTCGCGCAGGCGACTAGGGTCGACAACCTCGTCAGCGGTCCGGATCCCTATGACCCATACACCCATCTTGGGACCTATTACCCTACTTCGGTGATGAGCGATCCTGTCTTGGCGCAAATGTTCAACGGCGGACGCGACCTGCATTTCAACCAGAACCAGTTCCGGGGCAATATCCCGGGGCCGCTCGCCAGGAACCTGGAGACTTCAATTTCAACGATGCGTTTTACAGGGGCGCGGCGCAAAACTTCACTGACTCGGACAATTTCCTGGGTCGCGTGGACTGCCGCATCGGTTCGCGCGTCAGCATGAGTTTCAAACACAACCTCCAAGATATTAACCAAGTCCAAGGCGGCACCATTCCCAAATCCCCCGATCTGCAACTCTCTCCATATCCGGGCAACGGCATTTCGCTGACCGGCCGCAACCAGAACTTCAGCTATAACCTGGTCAGCACCCGCAGCCCGAGGACGGTCAACGAAGCTCGCATTGGATGGAACCGCTTTCGTTTGACGATGATGCCTCAGGATCACACCCTAGACGCCTCACAGCATTTCAAGAATCTGAACTTTTTATACAAAGGACTGCCGGAAATCCTGATCGGCGGCTTCGACCCATCCGGCGGGACTTTCGGCCCCTATGCCAGCCTGGGAGCTAATTTTACGGCGCCCGCCAACCGTGCCGACAACGTGTCTTCCGTAGCCGACAGCATAAATCTGACTCGCGGCCGGCACGTGTTCAAATTCGGCGGCGAGTTGCGATACAACCGCCTCGACGTGGACAACGAAGCCATGGGCCGCGGGCTTATGACCTACTTTAATATCCCTTACGTTGATATCTACAACGAGCCTAATCTCGCCTCCATCGCGCGAGTGGGGCCGGAATTCGCCGGCGTGAACGGCGTCGGCGCTTTCGACCGCAGCTTCCGCGCCAAATCGTTCGCCTGGTTCGCACAGGATAACTGGCGGCCGCGCTCCCATTGGTCGGTCAACCTGGGAGTCCGCTACGAAGCGAATCAGGCTCCGGTCGAGGCGCGCAACCGTCCGGTCAAAAACTTTCCCGATGCCTGTGGCACGATTGTTTGCCTGATGCGCGCGGCACTTGGACTTATTACTACGACGCGCTGGGTCGTCTGACCGACGAGGGAACACCGTCCGGCTGCAAACGCTTCCGCTACGACAACACGAACGGCCTGCTGGGCACGAGACCCTCAGGCGTGAACCCGGGCAACGATAATGGAAGGCTCTTGGAGGCTGTGACCGATACCTGCGCTTGGCCCGCCTCGCAGTCGAGTATCATCACCGACGAGTGGTTCGGCTATACCGCTCGCGGTG
>JAHEKS010000214.1 GCA_024638215.1 Acidobacteriota bacterium
CGTCGGGTTGCTGCTCGGCAATGGAATGTATAACGTCGAAGGCAAGCGTTACACGAAGTTCAAAGGATCGTTTGGCCCGCTTAAGGCCATCCTGCAATTGCGGCTGGAATACGCCGACGGCACAACAGAGATCATCGGCACCGACGAAAAGTGGCGCACCAGCCCCGGCCCCATCACTTTTTCCGATGTGTACGGGGGCGAGGATTACGATGCGCGCTTGGACCAGGCGGGTTGGAACCAGCCCGGGTTTGACGACGCGAAGTGGCAGCCCGCTCGATTGGCCCCAGGGCCCGGCGGAAAACTGAAAGGACTCTCCGCGGCGGCGCCACCCATCCGCGCCTTTGACGTGCTGACGCCCGTCAGCGTCAAGCACCTGAGCCCCAGCGTCACCGTGTACGATTTGGGACAGAATGCTGCGCTTATTCCCCGAATCACCGTCGAGGGGACGGCTGGTTCGGTGGTAAGAATTCTGCCGGCGGAATTGCTGAATCCGGATGGTTCAGCGAACCGAAGATCCGCGGAGCCCAACCTCGCACCTTCTTACTGGCAATACACGCTAGCAGGCGGCGGAAGGGAAGAGTGGTTTCCCAAATTCTTTTATCACGGGGCGAGGTACCTGCAGGTCGAATGCACCGCGCCCCAAGGGGACAAGCTCCCGGTGGTGGAGTCTTTGGAAGGCGTCGTGATTCATTCGTCTTCGCCGCCCGCCGGCATGTTCGAGAGTTCCAACGAACTGTTTAACCGCATTTACAAACTCGTCCGGTGGGCGCAAGTCAACAACATGATGAGCGTGCTGACGGACTGCCCGCATCGTGAACGCCTCGGCTGGCTCGAGGAGTATCACCTCAACGGCCCGTCGCTGCGGTACGACTTCAATCTGGGCAGGCTGTTCACCAAGGGCATGTCGGACATGGCCGACAGCCAACTGGCAGACGGTCTGGTGGCCGACATCGCGCCGGAATACACGATCTTTGAGGGCGGTTTCCGCGACTCCCCTGAATGGGGCAGCGCTTTTGTCATTGTCCCTTGGCAGCAATACGAATGGGACGGAGATGTGGAATTACTCCGCCAGCACTACGACGAAATGAAGCGCTATGTCGCTTACCTCGGCAGCCGCGCCGACAACCACATTCTCTCCTACGGGCTTGGGGACTGGTACGACCTCGGCCCGAAACCGCCCGGCTATGCGCAATTGACGCCGGTGGCGCTCACGGCAACGGCGTTCTATTACGAAGATGCGAGCATTCTGGCGCGCGTGGCCGCTCTGCTGGGGAAGACCGACGACGCCACGCACTATCAGGAGCTTGCCTCTAAAATCCGCAGCGCTTTTAATCAGAAATTCTTCAACTCGTCGGATAACGAGTACGCCACAGGCTCGCAGTGCGCGAACTCCATCCCCTTGGTCATGGACCTCGTGGCACCAAAGGATCGCGCCGCCGTCCTGGCGAACGTTGTACGGGATGTGCGCCAGCACGGAAATGGCTTGACGGCAGGCGATGTCGGTTATCGTTACCTCTTACGCGCACTGGCGGATGGCGGGCGGTCCGACGTGGTCTTCGAAATGAACAACCAGTCTGACAAGCCCGGCTACGGGTATCAGTTGAAGATGGGCGCCACGAGCCTGACCGAAGCCTGGAACGCCAATCCTCGATCTTCGCAGGACCATTTCATGCTCGGCCAAATCATCGAGTGGTTCTATCACGACTTGGCAGGCATCGGGAGCGACCCCAGCGGGCCTGGCTTCAAGAAAATCATCATCGCTCCGCAGCCGGTTGGCGATGTGACCTGGGTCAAAGCAAGCTATGATTCAATCCGCGGCAAGATCATCAGTCACTGGACGAAAGAGAGCGATGGCTTCAGGCTCTCGATCACCGTTCCTCTCAACACAAGCGCGACGGTGTTTGTTCCCGCCCCCGCAGCCGGTCAGGTGATGGTAGATGGAAAGAGTTTGACGCGGGAATCGGGCGCGAAATTCGTGCGGCAAGAAAAAGATCGGGCAGTCTTTGAGGTCGGTTCTGGACATTGGGTGTTTGAATCTCGAATCTGACAGCCGGTGGCTGTGCCGATGGTGCAACATTTTGGGTTATGGTGACGAGCGGGCCCGAGTTCAGAGGGCCCGCTCCCAAGAATGACTCCCAGAGTAACCGCTTTTGAAACCTTCTGAAATGAGGTGGCCGCAAATGAACCGAAAGCGATCCACGATGATTCAAATCCTGTCGTTCGCCATTTTGATGATCGGATTGGCAGGCCGGGCTGCGGGGCAAGGCCCCCAAGATGCCTTGGCGAACGGATTTCAGAACCCTCCCGACTCCGCCAAGCCGCGCGCCTGGTGGCACTGGTTGAACGGAAACGTTACGAAGGAAGGTATTACCGCCGACCTGGAGTGGATGAAGCGCTCCGGCATCGCCGGCATGCAGATGTTCGACGGCAACCTGGGCACGCCGCAGTTCGTGGACAAGCGACTCGTCTGGATGACGCCGGATTGGAAGGACGCTTTCCGCCACGCCGGCGAGGAAGCGCAGCGACTGGGGCTTGAGATGTCCATGGCGGCCTCAGGAGGTTGGAGCGAAACCGCCGGCCCGTGGGTGAAGCCCGAAGAGGCGATGAAGAAGGTGGTCTGGAGCGAGACGATCGTCGAGGGAGGAAAGACGTTCTCGGGCGTGCTGGCGCATCCTCCCACGGTGAGCGGAAAGTTCCAGAACATGCCCATGCCCCCGGAGAATCACTTTCCAACAGCCAGCAATCTGCCCGGGGCAAAACCGACTCCACCCCCACCGCCGCCCAAGCCGGAGCCTACGTTCTATCGCGACATCAAGGTTATCGCCTACCGCCTGCCCGAAGCCGAGGTGAGCATGGCGGATGCGCATCCTCAAATCACCACCAATGCTTCCGGCGCCGAAACCGCTTTGCTTGCGGATGGAAACGTGGCCAGCCCGATTTCACTGACCGTCCCCGACGGCGCGGACCACGTTTGGGTGCAGTTGGAGTTTTCCCAACCCTATCGCGCGCAGGCCATCACCATTGCCGGCGGTAGAGTGGCGATGTTCGGCAGAGGCAGCGCCATCCCAGACGGCGAGGTCCAGTTCAGTCAGGATGGCTCAAACTGGCTCACGCTCGTCAACCTCCCGGGACCGGGCGAGACGACCGGCAACTTTCCGGTCGAGACGTACTCGTTCCCAGAAACAACGGCGAAATTCTACCGGTTGGTCCTTCGGCCTCCCAAGCCGGATCCCATGATGGTTCACATCGCAGAACAACTCGGATTTCACATGCCTTCCAGCCGGAGTGTCAATCTTGCTGAGGTCGAGCTGTCCGGCCCCCGCGTGAATCACTGGGAGGGCAAGGCCGCGTTTGGAAACATGATCGAGTTCCGTTCCATCGCCACTCCGCACGTGCCGAAGAGTGAGGGCGTGGCGCTCAAGGACGTGGTTGATTTGACCTCCAAAATGAAGCCCGACGGCTCGCTCGACTGGGGCGTCCCGGCGGGGAAGTGGGTCATTCTACGTTTAGGTTACTCGCTGACGGGGGAGATCAACCATCCTGCCAGCCCCGAGGCGACAGGCCTGGAAGTTGATAAGCTGAGCGCTGAGCATGTTCACAACTATGTCAAGACCTACCTGGATATGGTTTCGGGTGCGCTCGGCCCGTATTTTGGCAAGAGCTTCCAGTATTTCCTGATGGACAGTTGGGAAGCGGGGGTCGAAAACTGGACCGACGACATGATCGCAGAGTTTCAGAAGCGGCGCGGCTATGACCCCACCCCCTACCTGCCGGTTCTGACGGGCAGAATTGTTCAAAGCTCGGCGGCGAGCGACCGGTTCTTATGGGATTTCCGCCGCACCATTGCAGATCTCCTGGCAGAAAATCATTACGCCGTCGCGACGAAATATTTTGACGAGCATGGCCTAAAGGGCTTGTACGCCGAGGCTATGGGAACCGATGCGCCCACCACGGGCGACGGCCTGCTCAACAAAGGCCAGGTTACCATTCCGATGGGCGAGTTCTGGACGCCGCCCTTCGGGACGAAGGACAGCGCCACACACTCCGCGGATTTGAGAGAGGCTGCATCCGCGGCGCACATCTACGGCAAGAAATTTGCCGCCGCCGAATCGTTTACGACCGCCCCGGGCGCTCCGGTGTGGGCTTCGCCGTATTACATGAAGCAAGTCGGAGACCATGCCCTGGCCTCGGGCATCAATCGCATCGTCTTTCACACTTCGGACCAGCAGCCGTTTGTGGACGGCAAACATAAACCGGGAATGACGCTTGGCCCCTTCGGGCAGCATTACACGCGCAACGTGACGTGGGCGAACCAGGCGATTGCATGGAATACCTACCTGGCGCGGTGCTCGTATCTCTTGCAGCAGGGGCTGTTCGTGGGCGACCTCGCATACTTCTACGGCGAAGGCGCTCCCGCAACCGTTCCCTTCTGGAAAGCTGTTAATCCCGCGCCGCCCGACGGGTATGACTACGATTGGGTCAACGCGGATGTTCTGCTGAACCGGATGAGCGTTGAGGACGGGCTTCTGGCGCTCCCCAGCGGCATGACCTATCGCGCGCTGGTGCTGCCGGACTATGTCAATCAGGTCACTCTCCCGGTCTTGCGCAAGATTCGCGATCTCGTGGCGGACGGCGCCATTGTCGTCGCACCGAAACCCATCCATTCGCCGAGCCTCGCCGACTACCATCACCAAGCGGAGTTCCGATCCATCGTCAACGAGGTTTGGGGCGCGGTGGACGGCATGGGCGACACAGAACACGATTACGGTAAGGGGAAAGTCTATTGGGGCAAGCCAGTGGCAGAAGTTCTAGCGGCCGCGAAGACTCCTCCGGACTTTGAGTACAGCCGGCCGGAGCCTGACTCACACCTCGTCTGGATTCACCGTCACGATGGAGATACGGACATCTACTTCGTAGCGAATCAAAAGCGGCGTGCGGAAGATCTCACGGCGAGCTTCCGCGTCGAGGGCCGGGAGGCGGAACTCTGGCATCCGGACACCGGCGAGATCGAACCCGCCTCTTATGAGATCGCCAATGGCCGTACCACCGTCCCGCTGCATTTCGATCCGCTTGGTTCGGTCTTCGTGGTCTTCCCGAAGAAAGCCTCTTCTCCATCCCGCACGGTGCCCCGTCCGGTGCAGAAGGAACTCGAAACGGTTTCCGGGTCGTGGCAGGTTAGCTTCCCGCCGGACTTGGGCGCTCCCCCTGAAATCAAGCTCGACAAGCTGATTTCGTGGACAGATTCTTCGGATGAAGGAGTGAAATACTTCTCCGGCACGGCCACTTATTCGAAAGACATCCAGGTGTCGGGTAGCTGGCTCCGCGATGGCTCGAAGCTCCTGCTCGATCTCGGAAAGGTTGATGACATTGCCCAGGTCGCGGTCAACGGCAAGGCGCTCGAAGAAATCCTTTGGAAGCCGCCTTACCGGATTGACGTGACGAGCGCGGTGAAGCCCGGCGCGAACCATATCGAAATCAAAGTCACCAACCTCTGGCCGAATCGCGTTATCGGCGACCAGCAACCGAACGCGAAACAACGATACGCGTGGCTCGATTACCTGCCTTACCGGGCTGACACGCCCTTGCTCGACTCAGGCCTGCTGGGTCCGGTAAGGATTCTGGCAGTCACCACGGCTACCCACTGAACACGCGCTGCCCCAGGAGCGACTCCGCGAACCGGAGCCGCTCCTGGCGGCATGACGCAAGACACTCGGCCGTATGAATTCACGGCGCAAGCCGTTAATTGAGGGTAATGGCGTCCACGCGTTTCAGGAGCGTGGGCGAACCAAGACAGTGTTATCTTTGGCCAATCCGTCTTGGACGAACCGGCTTGATGTCTCGGAGACCTGAAAACGTGCCTCAAGCACCCGGGCGATCGCACATTTCCCGAAGGGAATTCCTTTCACGCATGGCGGCAGGGGTGGCGGCCTCAGGCGTTCCCCGATTAGCGCTGGCGCGCTCGCCCCAGGGGCGGGAAAAGCTTCAGGAGTTCGGTTACGCCGACGTCAAGCTGACGGGCGGCCCCCTGAAGAGCCAGTATGACCGTATCCATGCGCATTATCTCTCTCTGGATAATGACCGGTTTCTGAAAGTCTACCGTCAGCGGGCCGGCCTGCCGGCTCCCGGCAAAGATATGGGCGGCTGGTACGATGCCGATGGCTTCGTCCCCGGCCATTTGCTTGGGCAATTCATTTCGGGCCTTTCCCGTTACGCCCGGGCCACGGGTGACGGACCCACGTCCGCCAAGGTGAAAGCCTTGGTCGAAGGCTTTGCCGCCACGCTCGGTCCCGGGGGTTATCCTTACGCCAGCGAGAAGGCGGCCACAACCTGGCCGTGCTACATTCTGGACAAATACGAAATCGGCTTGCTGGATGCTTACCAGCTTGCCGATGTCAAAATGGCGCGCGACGTTCTGGCGCGTGTGATCCGCGGCGCCATTCCGTACATTCCCGACCATACGTACGATCGCGGCCCCAACAGTCCCAAGCAGGCTCCTTACGACGAGCCTTACATCCTGCCCGAGAATCTTTTCGATTCCTACCAGGCGACGGGCGAAAAGCAGTTCTTGAAAATGGCTCGATTGTATCTTCTCGATCGCGAATACTTCGATCCGCTCGCTCAGGGCCAGGATGTGCTTCCCGGAAAACACGCTTACAGTCATGTCATGGCGCTGAGCTCTGCCGCGAAGGCTTACTTGATGCTGGGCGAACCCAAATACCTTGAAGCCATCAAAAACGCCTGGAACCTGCTCGAGGAAGATCAGGAATTCGCCTCGGGAGGGTGGGGACCCAAGGAAACGTTCGTGCCGCCGCACCAGGGCAAACTCGGCGAGAGCCTCGTCTCAACCCGCGACCATTTTGAGACGCCCTGCGGCTTCTATGCACACTCGAAGCTGGCGCGCTATCTGCTGCGATTCACAGCAGAAGCCCGCTACGGTGACGGCCTGGAGCGCGCGATCTACAATACGCTGCTTGGTGCGAAAGACCCGGACTCGGACGGCGATTATTTCTATTATTCGGATTATCACGACGCAGCGAAGAAAGGGTATTACCACAGCAAGTGGCCGTGCTGCGCCGGCACGCTCGTGCAGGGGGTTGCAGATTATCCGCTCGACGTTTGCTTCCACACGCCCGACGGTATCACAGTCAACCTTTTTACGCCTTCGGAAGTCCGCTGGACTTCGAAAGGAGTCCCGGTCAGGCTGGTGCAGGCTACAAAGTTTCCCGAGGAAGACACTGTCGAACTTCGCGTCGAAGTTCCTTCTCCGATGGAATTAACGCTGCGCGTGCGGATGCCGGGCTGGCTGGATGCGGAGCCCGGGATTTCCATCAACGGCAAATCTTTCGACGGAGAAGTCAGGAAACAGTCCTTTGTTGCCGTCCGGCGCCGCTGGAAAAAAAATGACACGGTTCACCTTCGCCTTCCGCAAGGTTTCCGATTGCAGCCGATTGACGGCCAGCATCCGCAAACCGTAGCGTTGATGCGCGGCCCGCTGATGCTGGTGGCGCTCCTTCCGCCGGACGTGACTTCCCTCCCAGCGCTCTCACTCCCGCACGGGTTGAAACCTGTTCCCAACCGGCGGCTGACATTCGAATTGCGGCTGCCCGAAGGCCGGCTGGAGTTCGTCCCCTTCTACCTGGTGCAGGATGAAATGTACACGACCTACTTCCAGCAGAAAGCAGCGCCGTCGTGATTGCGCCGCTAGCTGGCGCGAAGCGGAGAAACAATGTCTCAAACGCTGACTTACATCCACACCAGCCACGTGCTGATTCCGCTTTTTTCAGAGCTCTCGAAACGGGAGCTCGCGGGCGTGACGATCACCCACATGGTGGATGAGAGCCTGATCCGGAATACCATCGCCTCCGGCCGGCTGACTAAGGGCACGATCCGGCGCCTGGTGGGAATGATCGGGTCGGCGCATGACGCGGGCGCCGACGCGGTCATGGTGACCTGCTCCTCCATCGGGCCGGGAGTTGTCGTCGCCCGCGCCTTGTACGACTTTCCCATCTTTCGTGTGGATGAGGCGATGGCGGGGAAAGCCATCTCGCTGGGAAGCCGGGTGGGAGTGGCGGCGACTCTCAAAACGACGCTCGAACCCACGGTCGGTCTGATCTCGGAAACGGCTGCGGCGAGCAAACGCCAGGTGGAAGTCATCCCGGCGCTGTGCGAGGGCGCTTTCGAAAAAGTGCTCTCCGGGGACACAGCCACGCACGACCGGATGGTCGCGGATACCCTCACCGGACTGACGAGCCAAGTGGACGTGATCGTCCTGGCGCAGGCCTCCATGGCGCGCGTCGTGGAGAGCCTCTCCGCACAAGCCCGTCAAAAACCCATCCTCTCGAGCCCCGAACTCGCCGTCCAACAAGTCCGCCAG
>JAHEKS010000215.1 GCA_024638215.1 Acidobacteriota bacterium
GTTGGGGGCGACGGGTGAATCTTCGCCATACCCTAGCAAAGAGATCTTTACCAGTGGAATATTGTGCTTCGCGGTCAGGTAGCGCACCACGGCATCGGCACGGCGGTGGCTCAACTGCAGATTGTAGGCCTTGGAGCCGGTCGAGTCCGTGTAACCCTGGACCTCAACGACGTAATGCTTCATGGACTTCACTGAGTCCGCCAGTTGGTCCAGTTGCTGCATGTCATCATCGGTCAAGGCGCTCTTGTTTAAGCCGAACAGAACAGTCGCAGTCCTCACGGTTTGGAAATTGTCGGCATTCTCGACCTTCTGATCCACAGCGTTGGCCTGGTCCACGCCCTTTTGAGCCGTCAACTGAGCCGTCTGAGCGGCTTCGCCCGCCTTGGCGGCTTGTTGGGTGGCATCATCGGCCTTGCTTTGAGCGGCGCTGATTCCCTCGGAAGTCTTGTCGTCGAGATCCTTAATGCTCTTGGTGTTCTGGTCGGTTTTGTTCTCGTTCTTGCCCAAGCGGGTCTCGAGCGGTGAAACCATCTTGCTGACGTATTTCTTGGTGGCGCATCCGCTGGTCACCAGGGCAAAGATGACCGCAGCCGAAAACGCCGCCAGTTTCTGGTTTGAACGTCCTTCCATAATAACTCGCCTCCTCGGTCAGTCGAACAATCTGACGTTCGGAATAGCATCCTGGATTCCAAAGTCGTTGCGACTTAAGTCCCACATATTCATTGAGATACGAGGCAACAGGTATGTGGGCAGCGGTCGGTATTTATACGGGTACGGTAAATTTTGCCCTCGCGGGGTTCGCAAGCTGCCCAGGTGGGTCGGGGTTCTTGCGAGCCAGCTACCCTTTGCCGTCGAAGTCCGGAAGCGAATCCAGCAGGAGGCGGAACGCCGCCCCGCGGTGCGAGACGGCAAACTTTTCCTCAGCGGTGATTTCCGCGAAGGTCTTATTGAAAGGTGGGTAGAAGAAATAGGGATCGTAGCCGAAACCGCCCTCGCCGCGCGGCGCCTGGAGGATCAGCCCGTCGGCGCGGCCTTCAAACGTTCCTAGCAGCTTTCCCTGGCGGGCCAAAGCGATGATGCACACATAGTGCGCGGAGCGGTCACGGCCTCCGGCGCGCTCAAGCTCGCGCAAGAGTTTCGCGTTGTTGTCGGCGTCGGTAGCGCTGGGACCGGAAAACCGCGCCGAATGGACTCCGGGCGCGCCGCCGAGGGCGTCAACGCAAAGTCCCGAATCGTCCGAGAAAACCAGCCCGTCGGTGCAGCGGCTGTAATGGAGCGCCTTCTTGCGCGCGTTCTCCTCGAAGGTCTCACCGTCTTCAACGCACGGCGGAAGCTCGCTGAAATTGGGAACGGAATCAACCGTAATGCCGCGCGCCGCCGCGGCGAGGCGAAACTCACGGACCTTGCCCGGGTTGCCGGAGGCCAGGTAAAGCGTCAAGTGTTGGGTGACGAGTGACAAGGTTCGAATGGCTGAGCCAAATCTCGTTCGTTGGCGTTTAATACCGGTCGCTCAGCACGGTGCTGAAAAGTCCTCGTTTGTCATGCTGAGCGAAGCGAAGCATCTGGCCCTTTGCTGCAACGGAGGAACATAGATCCTTCGCTGCGCTCAGGATGACAGAATTCGTGCGCTTTTTCAGCACCCTCTTAGTTCGTGCCCCGGTGCTGCGCGCCGAGGTTCAAGATGTTTCTTTGGATGTCCAGAAGCTTCTGGATTCCGCCGCGCGCAATTTCCACCAGTTCGTTCATGGTCTTCAGGCTGAAGGCGGTCCCCTCGGCAGTCGCCTGGATCTCCACCAGGTCGCCCGTGCCAGTCATCACCACGTTCATGTCCACCTCGGCGTTGGAGTCCTCGCCGTAGTCCAGGTCAAGGAGTTTCTCCGTTCCCACAACACCGGCGCTGATGGCCGCCACGTAATCCTTGAGGGGCATGCGCTTGAGGGTTTTCGATTCCAGGAGGTTTTGAAACGCCAGGCCCAGCGCCACCAGCGACCCGGTGATGGAGGCGGTGCGCGTGCCGCCGTCGGCGCGGACGACGTCGCAGTCAATCCACACCGTGCGCTCGCCCAAGACGGCCATGTCCGTCACGGCGCGCAGCGAGCGGCCAATCAGCCGCTGGATTTCCATAGTGCGCCCGCCCTGCCGCCCGCGCGTCACCTCGCGCGGCGTGCGGGTGGCCGTGGCGCGCGGGATCATAGCGTATTCGCTGGTGATCCAGCCCGCTCCGCTGCCTTTGACGAATTGCGGCACGGTGTCTTCAATCGAAGCGGTACAAATGACCTGCGTTTCCCCCAGCCGGATGAGCGCCGAACCCTCCGCGCTGGAAATATAATTCGGAACGATCTCGACCGGCCTCATCTCTTGGGGCAGACGCTGATCGCTGCGGACAAGCTTCCCCTGGTCATAGAATAGGCCGGTCAGTTTTCGGGGTGTGGCAGGCATAAGACCTCACGCTTCAAGGTGTCGATGGTTTCAGACTGGTGTCCGGCACGAAGGCCTCCGTCAGGTCCACGTGTCCATCCAGCGTCTCCACTTCCTGCCCCTGGATGAGAAACTTGACGCGCTTCACGGAAGGGATATTATAGCACATAGAATCGACAATCGAATAAACAGCGAGCGTTTCCGTGCCGATGCCAGGTTCGAACAAGGGTAGCGCGCCGGCCGCCAGGTCCAGATAAGCGGTGCCATCCGCGGCCAGAAAAGCGGAGCGCAGTTCGGCGCCAGCCGGGATCGGCGCGCCATGCCCCTGTGCCGAGCCTTCCAGCAGGGCCAGAAAGATCTGGCGGATGCGATCCGTGTCGCTGGCAGCCAGGGACAACTGGCGAGTCTCCTGCAGCAGGACGCCTTGGTCGTTGGAGGGAAAGAAAAGCGTCACGGACTCCTGCGGCGCGTTCTGGGCGTGCAACGAAGCCTCGGCCAGCTTGGTGCGCGCGCTCGCTTCCGTCGGTTGAGCCCGCTCCGATCTCAGGCGGTGCATGAGCGCATTCAGATAAAGCGCGCCCGCAGCGACAATGACCAGAACCAGCACGGTCAGCAGCTTGGCGCGGGAGGTCATTTCAGGAGACCCCCCCTTCGAAAGCGTCCAGCGCCGAAACGATCGCACTCGCTATCTTTTGTTGAAACTGAGAATCGAGAAGGGGGGCTGGATCGGTATTGGGCTCAAGGCTTCCGACTTCGATGGCGATCGCAGGCGCATCCACGCTGCGCAGCACACGCACCGGCGCCGGCTGAATGGGGCCGGACTGGATTTCACTCAGGCGCGACAATTGCTCTTCGAGGGCCTGCGCCAGCTTCTGGCTCTCGGCCAGGTGCGGCGTTTGAGCTTCGTTCCACGGCATGAGCAGCGGCCTGGGCGCGAGCGGGTCGAACGTTGAGCCGCCCCCGGGCGGCTGGAAAGTGTAAACGGCCACCCGTGGGGAACGGAAACCGAGGTTTCCGGCGTGAAAGGAGATGAACACCGCCGCGTGAGCGGTGTCGGCGACGATGGCGCGCTGGTCAAAATCCGGGTCGGTATCTCCCATTCGAGTCAGGATGACGCGGTATTTCTGTGTCGCGAGCAGGGCGGTGCGAACGCGCACCACTATTTGCGCCACCAGGTTCTTTTCCAGCACGCCGTTGGGGCCCTGTGCGCCTGAATCGGAACCTCCATGCCCGGCGTCGAGCACGACGACAGGCAATGTGGGGCGCTGGGGCAGGGCAGCCGGACCTTCCGCGCCGCCGGCCTGGCCGGGCCCGGCAGATTGCGCGGCCGCACCGGTTGCCTGGCCCGTTGCCGGGGCCGCCGGCTTCAGGATGTCTGCCCGCAGCACTTTTCCACCCTCCTCGAGGGCGGGATACAGGTCGAGGCCGGAAGTCTTGGGAGTCAGGATCAGCTTCGGCACCCCATCTTGATCGTCGAAGCGAAGATCACTGACGTAGGGATTGTCAAAGTCGAATTTCTGTTCAAGCGGCTCAATCGCGCGGTCGCCCAGGTAAAGAATCCATTTGCCGTCCCGCGCCGCCGTCTGAAAAGTCAGAGGCGAGGTGAATTCCACGCGCACCCGCGCGCCATTGGCAAGCGATTCCAGGCGAACCGCGAAGGTCGCCGGCTTGGCGCTGCCGATGAAAATCCGTTTGTCGCCGGCGCGGTATTCAATGGGCTCCTTGACTAACCGGGGCAGCACCACGCTGAGAAAATCCACCGGCACCAACCATTGGCCGTTAACAAAGCGGACGGGTTCGGAGAGCTTGAGCGATGTCTTGTTCAAGGTGACCTTGCGGTTGTTGTCGCGCACCTCAAGCGTGTTGTCGCCGTACCAGAGGCTGAGCTTGTTCGAGCTCTCCCGCAAGGCGTCCACTTTCCCGACCAGGTTCAGGACACCCACCAGCGGCAAATAAGACGTTTCTCCAAGGGTCCGGACGGGAAGCACATCGCGAGCGGCCGGCAGATAAAAGACGAAATTGTCGCTGCGCAAAGGCCGCGTCCACCAGAGCAGCGCACCGGCTCCCAATAGGATTCCAAGCCCGGCGGTGAAAGCCGATCGGGAGTGTCTTCGGAAGGCGCCGATGAGGTCTTTCAATTTGCAGCCGTCTTTAGCGACCGAGCCCAAGTGGGATTCCCGTCCTCGGTTTCATTCTATAGCATTCGATAGTCCTCGGCCAAGAAAGCTGATCCCGGGCCCGCAGATCGAACGTCCAGGCTTTGTGAACTTGGGAAACCGAAGCTGCGGGGGCATCCGAACGCCATTTTGTCAGCACGACATAATGTCTTCACTCTGGACGGGGTTGTCCACTTCTATCCTCAATGGTGGAAATAGATTGCCATCTTTGGCCAAGTGACGGATAGATCGAACGATCTGCCTCCCAAGTAACTGAAAAAAAGGAAGTTATATTCTGATTTTACAGGGGGATTGGCACCCCAGTTGCTCAAGACAAGGTGATAGTTGGTGAGGTGATGTGATGCCGAACAAAATCTCAGAAGTCCGCACCGTTTACCTGCCCTCTCGCGGCAAGGAAGTTCGCTGCCGCTTGTGGTACGAAATCAGCCCGCTGCGCGAGGGGCTTTACAAGTATTTTCTGCTCGGGATCGAGGAGCTCGAGTAAGCGATTCGAGTTCCGGGCCGATCTCCGAACCTTGACCAGCCTTCGCGCCGCGACTCTCAAAGCATCCCACTTAATCCCATCTTATCTGGGTACGAACCTCTAACCGGGCAGAAAACTGCCGGCGAATCAGAGGTGTGGTCGGCCAGAGATCGGTCCCTAGCGCGGCATTGTATCGCTAGGGCCGCTGCGCTGGCGAGGATAATCCGCTCAGGGCTTGCTCTTGTCGGACATTCCTTGGTCCGGAGGTATGAAGGCGCAGCCCAGTCTCTGGAGGTTCGAGGGATCAATGGACTCGAAGACCTTGTGAAGACGGGTGGTCAAGGGATGAAGCAGCGGCAGGTGAATCCGGCTAAGGAACTCATGCGGTATGGCCAGCGGCGTCGAGAGCTGAAGCCCCACTCCGCCGATGCTGAAGTCAACCACCTGGGCGCGATGCGAGGCCGAATTCCACTGTAGCATGGCGTAGGCCCCGGTGTTGGCCAGATGGATGCGCGGATAAGCCCGAGGCGCGCACCGCGGGGAACCGATGGAACGCTTGAAATTGTAGAGGCGCTCGTCCGCGAGGGAGAAAAGCGCCGAGGCCGCCCGCGCCTCGCGCGGCGCCGTCGAGATGCCATACGCCAGGCTGACGGGCACCTTGAGCTCGAGGGATTGGATCGCCTCGGGGAAACGCTCGCGCAGCCGGCCGGCCGCTGTCTGAGCCCCGTCGTAAGGGGTGTTGGGAAGCATGAGCGCGAACTCGTCTCCGCCGATCCGGTACGTCAGGTCGGACGAGCGGGCGGATTCACCAATCAGTTTCCCTGCTAAGGCCAGCACCTTATCGCCGGTCGCATGGCCATGGGCGTCATTGACCTCCTTGAAGCGGTTCAGATCCATCAAGACCAGGCTGAATTCCTGCGAGTAGCGGACGGCGGCTTCCATCTCGCGTTCCAGCCGTTCATCGAACGAGCGCCGGTTCTGGAGCCCCGTCAGCGGGTCCATGAACGCGTTGGAACGCAGGCGCCGAAGCTCCTCGTGTTCTGTGATGACGGGCTCACGCAGAAGGTCCGAATTGAGAAAATATTCCAGAACGGTGCGGTGAAAGGGGAGCGGAGTCTGGCCGCCGCGCGCGAGGTCGTCACGCCGGTCGAGGATCTTTTCCCAAGCCTCCAGGCTCTGCTCGTCGCTTAGGCTGAGATGCGAAACTTGATGGAAAAATTCCTTCGCCAGTTTGGTCTGGGCGTTCTTGTCCAGGTTGCGGCTGGAAGTAATCAGCGCTTCAACGTAGGCGTCAAAGGATTGGGTCACTCGGCTTGTCCCGGATTTCCGATGCCACCCGGAAACCCTGCCGCCCATTCTTGACCGAGCTCGCGCGGGGTGTCAATCACAAAATAGCGACTTCGTGTTTCCGTTGACCATTTTGTAAAGGGAAGAGCGGTTCCGCCGCGGCGCGGGCCCCGGCAAGCGCTCACTTTCCTCAGGGAAAGGAGCTTTCGGAGGTCTACTGGCCGCGAGGTTATTTCTGGTCAGCCGAGGAGTCAGGCGCGTCGTCGGAGGAAACTTCGGCTTGCACGCTATGGTTCACGACGAACGTCAGATGCATCCCGCCGACCAGGACGACCTGCTTCTCGTGCTTGAAGAGGTTGTAAATGAGGGCGGTAGCGGCGCCGATCCCCGCGCCGTAAAGGGTAGCCTGGCCCATGCCGGGCCCTCCGCAATTGCCGAAGTACCGGCAGTCTATTTCGCTGCCCAGGCCAATCGTCGCGCCCGCGCCGGCTCCCATGGCGCCGCCGATGGCAGCGTCTTTGGCGGCGTCTTTCTTGCTCTTGCCGCAGCTCTTCAAAGTGCCTTCGTCATCGGTGCCGCTCTGCACGCAAGGGCCGCCGTTGGCGTCCTCGAGCGTGCCGTTCATGGCGAAGCTATCGTTGTCGGGAGTCGTGATGGTATCGAGCACGATGCGCATCTCGCCCACGCCCTTGATCCGTTTGGAAGGTTTAACAAATACGACGTGCCCCGCCACGATGCTTCCTTGAGGAACCACTTCCTTGCCGGCCACATTGACAGGCTGCTCCAAGACGGCGGTGAACTTGTCGCCGGTCTTGCTGGTCTTGGAAGTCAAAGTGGTTTCCAACTTTACGTGCAAGATCGTTCCGGCAGGGATGAGCACTTTGGCGTCCGCGGCGAATGCCCATGCGGGCAGCGCCAGCGCAAGCAGGAGCACGGCGACTTTTGTCTTAAGCATTTTGCTCATCTGTCCTTCTCCGCTTTCCAGGGCGTTGACAATCACACTATGCACCCGAAGACGGTATTTGACAAGTCGCCCACTACTCGATTCGATTCGCCCAAATCCCCCAAG
Organism: Acidobacteriota bacterium; assembly: GCA_024638215.1. Lineage (GTDB taxonomy): Bacteria > Acidobacteriota > Terriglobia > UBA7540 > UBA7540 > JAHEKS01. The sequence continues at coordinate 7,415 of JAHEKS010000215.1, forward strand.
GTTGCACTGCCTGACGCGAGTTGGCAATGGGGACGTAATCGTCAAGCCGCCCCTTTTTGCATTGGCATGGGGAGTTCGCGCCCCTTTCACACACCCAAGCCAAGCCTGAACTTCATGCAACTGACCGAAACACGGAGCGTAAGTTAACCCTCGTCAGTTTGGTCCGGCTGATGCTGTGCTTGCCGAGGCTTATTTCCGAGTTTCCCGTCCAGGGATTGAGAGGAGAACTTGACTTGTGGGTCTGCATCGAGAATGAGACGCTGCCAGCGTCGGCAAGCCATCCTCGCCCTCACTCTGATCGTGGATCCTATTGGCAGCCGGGCAGAGCGCGTCGCCTTCCCTTTTGACCTTTCTCCATACGGTGTCGGCGTGAATGCTTCTTTCCCACTGGTCCCAGGACAAATTGTCGAAGTGGTTCCCTGCGAGGGCGCACAATACGGCGTCCGAGGCCGCGTGATCTTGGAGGGGGAGGCAAAGTCCCATCGGGAAGGGAAAGCACGATTGGAATTCCGGAGGCCGTTCCCAGTCTCGGCCTAGCTGTAAGTTATAGAAATCTCGTCAATTAGAGCGGCCTCACAACCGGAGACCGGTAGGGATGCGGTCTTCTTGTCTGACTTTGCCTTGACTCCGCTTCGCGGCGGCATTACGATGTCTCTGTCAGGGCACATTCCAAATCCTCAAGGGGGACGGTACTTATGTGGAGAAGACCACGTTTGAAAGTGCTATTCGGAATAGCCTGCGCGCTGTGCCTTGGTTTGGCAACTTCAGGGGCGGCGCGGCAGATGGCTTCCAAAACCAGCAAGAGCGAGAAGTCCGCCAAAACGGTCTATGTCTGCGCCTGTAAGGGAGACAGCTCCTGTCCTTGCATGACCATGGCGAAAATGAAGGG
>JAHEKS010000216.1 GCA_024638215.1 Acidobacteriota bacterium
CGAGCGGATGGTCGGCGCGGCTCTCAAGAAGGTGCGGCCGAAGGTCATCATCTCCAGCAAAAGTCCGGGCAAGACAAAACAAGAAGTTCTTGCCGAGCTCGATACCAGCCTGCGCGAACTGGGAACCGACTATGTGGACATCTGGTATCTGCATATGAAAAATGAGCCGGAGCAGGTAACCGAGGACCTGCTGGAGGCGCAGCGCCTGGCAAAGCAGAACGGGAAAATCCGTTTTGCCGGCGTCAGCACGCATTTCAACATGGACAAGATGCTGGCGCACCTGGCAAAACTCGGCCAGACGGATGTCGTGCTGACTACCTACAATTTCGCCATGCGGTCAGTGGATGCCGCCGCCAACACGAACCAGAACGCGCCCCAGACGGACATGACCGCAGCCATCCGGGCGGCGCGGAAGGCCGGCTTGGGGATTGTGGTCATGAAGGTCCTCGCGGGCGGCGTCGCCCGTGTGCGGCGTGGCGACCGGCTCTACGGAGCCGATCCGCAGGCTTTGAGCAGGCGGCTCGGCCAGGAGGGCGTTCCGGTTGCGGCGATCAAGTGGGCCCTCAAGAACGAGTCGGTTGACACCGCCATCGTCTGTATGACCAGTCACGATGAGTTCGAAGAAAACGTGCGCGCCATGGCGGAACCGTACACCCAGAGGGACGAAAAGTTGCTGACCGCGCAACTCGCCGCCATCGGCCCAAAGTACTGCCGGATGTGCGGCGCCTGCGGTGGCGTTTGCGAGAGGGGCGTCCCCGTTCCTGACGTGCTTCGATTCCTGACGTATGCCGAAGGCTACGGCCAGTTTGCCTTGGGCCGCGAGGAGTTCCTGAAGCTCGGGCCCGCGGTCGCAGCGGTTCGCTGCGCCGATTGCGCGCACTGCACGGTCCAGTGTCCCTTCGGCGTCCAAGTCACCGCCCGGCTCCGCCGCGCGCAGGAATTATTCGCATGAAGGCAGTCAGAGAATTCATAAATTGGACATGAAAAGAATGTACGGGTCTCTCCAAGTCAACCGACGGCACTTTCTGAAAGATCTTTCTGACAAGGCACTGACCGTCGTACCTTTGTACTTTTCGTTTCGATGGGTAGAACAAAAGCCGATGACAGGAGTAATAAGCATGAGCAAAGAGCCTTCAGGAGCCAAGAAGATGATTGGTGACTTCGCGCCCAAGCTGGTCGAATTGACTGACGACGTGCTTTTTGGCGACGTCTGGGAACGCAAAGAACTTTCCAAGCGTGACCGCAGTCTGGTAACGGTGGCGGCGCTGATTGCTTTGAATCGTCCGGATCAGTTGCGGTTTCACCTTCAGAGGGCTGTGGAGAATGGGGTCAAGAAGGAAGAGCTGATAGAAGTGATCACCCATCTGGCTTTTTATTCAGGCTGGCCCAACGCAATGAGCGCCATCATGACCGCCAAGGAAGTGTTCTCGAAATGAGAGACTTCCAAGTGGCTGGAAGTCCTTTGCAGTCTCTGAGAGAATTATCGGAGGGCCTAAAGTGAAATCTGGCAACAACTCGTCTCGATTGCACGCAGAAGCTGGTGTGGTGTCAAGCGAACCGGACCTGACCAAGCTGGCCCGCTTGATTCGCGCCTATGCCCCTCACGACGGCAGTTTTGAGCTGCGCGTCCCTGGTTTGTACGCCAGCCGCTTTTCACGAATTAACCGGGAATGTGCGCATGTGCTCCGATTGCCCTCCTTGTGCATCGTCGCACAAGGAGCCAAGACCGTCATTGTGGGGCAGGAGGTTTACGAGTACGACGCTTCGCGCCTGCTCGTGTTCTCCGTTGCCTTGCCCATTGCCGCCCAAGTCACGCAAGCGAGCGTCGCCGAGCCTTACCTGGCTCTGCGGCTGGACCTCGATCCGCGAAAGATTGCCGAGCTGGTTCTGAAGGTCTTTCCGCACGGTCTGCCTCCCGTGCAAGAGAGGAGAGCCGTTTACGTCACCCCGGCAGATGCAAGCATGGTCAATGCTGCAACGAGGTTAATGGAGTGTCTGGCGCAGCCCGGGGACGTTGAACTGCTCGCGCCGCTGGTGGTGGATGAGATCTTGATCCGGCTGCTGCGCAGCCCCATCGGCGTCCGCGTGGCGCAGATGGGCTTCGCCGAGTCAAGCGTGCAGCGAATTGCCAAGGCCATTTCCTGGCTGCGCGAGAACTTTTCCGTATCCATGCGGGTCGAAGAATTGGCGGAACTCGCGAACATGAGCGTTTCCTCGTTCCACGAGCACTTCAAGGCGGTCACTACCATGAGCCCGCTGAACTATCAAAAGGTCCTGCGCCTCCAGGAGGCGAGGCGCCTGATGCTCTCCTCGATGATGGACGCCGGCGCCGCGGGCTTGTGCGTCGGCTATCTCAGCGCCTCGCAGTTCTCGAGAGAATACAGCCGCTTCTTCGGGAGCGCGCCAACCAAGGACATCTCCAGACTGCGTCAGGAGACTCGGCCTGCGGGTCTGACCCAATTCGACGCGACAGCATGACAGCCCTCGTGGGATGGGAGAATTTCTACGTGATCGTCGGGTCGTCTGCCGGCGTTCTGATCGGACCGCAGTTCGTCGTCATAACCCTCATCGTTGACATGCCGATGACACGAGGTGCGACGCAGGCCGGCGACGCGTTTGCGAATCCACTTGGCTGGTTAGCCGGCTTTTCGAAAAGTGGGCATCGGCCAAAATAGGACCTGTGTAACGCCGTGGGGCTGCGAATTCACTGGTTCGATTTGCCCGCTATGGGGAAACTGACGCGCCGCCAGGCTCCGGATCCAATTTGTTCTGAATTGGGGGCTTTACGACCCCGAGGGTGGCCACGACCCCGGCCGCGCGGGAGACGGCGCGTCCAAGACTTCGCGCACTTTGCGCACCACGCTGTCCGGGCTGAAGGGCTTTTGCAAGAAGGCCATGTCCGAGCCGAGCACGCCGTGGTGCACGATGGCGTCGTCGGTATAGCCCGACATATACAAGACCTTGGTATTCCGATGCGCGCTCACCAGGTGTTCCGCCAACTCCCGCCCGCTCATGCCCGGCATGACCACGTCCGTCAGGAGCAGATCAATGGGCCCGCGGTGCAGTTCTGAAACCATCAGCGCATCCTCTCCATGGCGCGCTTCCAGCACCTTGTACCCCTTGGATTCAAGCACGCTGCGGACCATGGCGCGCAGCGCCGGCTCATCCTCCACCAATAGAATCGTCTCGTGCCCCTTGGCCGGGCTCTCGACCGCTATGCCCTGTCCCGCCTCGCCGGTGGGTCTCTCGACCCTGGGCAAGTAAATCTTGAATGTCGCTCCCATGCCCGGCTCGCTGTAGACCCAGATATACCCTCCGCTCTGCTTGATGATGCCGTAAACGGTGGCGAGCCCGAGGCCGGTGCCCTTGCCTTTCTCCTTGGTGGTGAAAAACGGCTCGAAGATGTGCGCCTGCGTCAGGGCATCCATCCCGATTCCGGTGTCGCTCACCGCCAGCATGACGTATTCGCCCGGCATCACGGTCACGTGAGTGCGCGCATAGGCGGCGTCCAGCGTGACGTTGGAGGTTTCGATGGTCAGCTTGCCGCCCTGCGGCATGGCGTCCCGCGCGTTCACGGCCAGGTTCATGATGACTTGTTCGATTTGGCCGGGATCGGCCCGTACGCTTTCCAACTTTTCTCCCAGAATGGTCACCAGGTCCACGTCCTCGCCGATCAGCCGCCGGAGCATCTTATCCACGTTGGTGACGACGGCGTTCAAATCCAGCACCTGAGGCGCCAGCACCTGGCTGCGGCTGAAGGCCAGGAGTTGGCGGGTGAGCGTGGCGGCGCGGTTTCCGGCTTTCTTGATCTCCTCCACGTGCGCGCGCGAGCGCTCCTGCGGCGGGAGATTGTCCAGAAGCAGATCGCTGTATCCGGAAATGATGGTCAGCAGGTTGTTGAAGTCGTGCGCCACGCCGCCCGCCAGGCGTCCCACGGCCTCCATTTTTTGCGACTGCCGGAGTTGTTCTTCCAGTTGCTTGCGCTCGGTGATGTCTTCCAGGATGCCCTCGTAGTACATGACCTTGGCATGGGCGTCGCGCACCGCCCGGGCGCTGTCTCGCAGCCAGATCAGCGTGCCGTCGCGGCGGCGCGCCTGTGTTTCAAAGTCGCGCACCAGCCCGTCCTCGTCCATCCGCGCTTGCCACTTCCTGTGGGCTTCGGGGTCCACATAAACATCGTCGGTGTTGATGGCCAGCGTGCCGGCGACATTCTCATAGCCGAGCATTTGCGCCAGCGCGGGATTGGCCTCCAGCACTTTCCCGTCGGGCGTGGTGCGATAGACGCCCACCGGCACGCCTTCAAAGAGCGTGCGATACTTCGTCTCGCTGGCCAGCACCGCCTCCTGGGCCCGCCGCCGCTCGTTGATATCCACCGTCACGCCGCGCAGGCGCACCACGGTCTCGGAGGAGTCGCGCACCAGCCGGACAATGTCGCGCAGCCAGGTCACCCGCCCGTCCGCCGCCCTCATCCGGTATTCCACCTCATAGTCGCGTCCCGCCTCCACCTCGCGCCGGCAGTACGCCACCGTCTTGGCCCGGTCCTCGGGGTGGATGTGATTTGCCCAGAAATCGGACTCGGAAGTCCACTGCCCGATCGGATAGCCCAGGAAATCTTCCGCGCGCTGGCTGACGAAGGTGAACTGAAAAGTGGTGGCGTCCGCTTCCCAGACGATGGCGTCGAGAGTCTGAACGATGTCGCGCAGCCGGCGTTCCGAATCATCCGCCGCGGCCCAGAGGCGCAGGCTCTCGCTCAGATCCTCCACCACGAGCAGCAGCCGCCTTTCGCCGTCTTCGTCCCCCGCAATATCGCTAATGTTGATGCGGACCGGGCGCTTCTCGGAACTGCCCGCCACCGGAAGGCTCAGGAACACATCTCGCGCCGGGCCCTCGTCTTCCTCCAACCCCCCCAGGCTTCGTGGCGGCCCTTCCGGCCGGATCACTTCGTGAAGGCCCCGCCCCACTACCTCTTCCGGCCGCAGATGGAACTCATCCAGAAACCAGCGATTGACGGAGAGAATGCGAAGATCGTCGGAAAGGACCAGCAGTCCTGCCGGAACGTTGTCCACAATCTCTTGTGCCAGCTCCTTGGATTTGAGAAGGGACGAGTCTTCTTCCACCGCGTTTCCTGCTCCCTTAAAACTGAAACTTGCCGGTCAATATACACCAATTCGAAAAGGATTTCCCAACGAAGTCAAGGCGGCCGGCTCTTTCCCGTTATCTGCCCTTCGACTTGTTGGGCTGCAAGCTTTGAGGGTCAGTCGCCACAGAAGGAATGGGCACGGGTGAGCCAAGATTGACGGGGACGTGAGCGTGGGTGCGCGGGCGGTGGTTCGTCACCTCAGTCCGAATCGTTTGCCAGGTCTGCTCGGGGAGCGCAAAAAAAACTTTGACGACCTCCGGATCGAACTGGCGTCCCGATTCGCGCTTGATTTCCTCCTGCGCGGCAGAAAAAGGCAAAGCCCGCCGGTAAGGGCGGTCAGAAGTCATCGCATCCAGCGTGTCCGCCACGGCGAAAATCCTGGCCCCCAACGGAATCTCATCACCCAGCAATCCTTGTGGATATCCAGTGCCGTCAAACCGCTCCTGATGCGTCAGCACGATCTCGGCGGCCGGGGCGAGGAAGGCAATGCGGCTCACCAGGTTGTAGCCAATGCGCGCGTGCGCCTCCATGATTTGCTTTTCTTCCGGCGTCAGCTTGCCGGGCTTGAGCAGGATGGCGTCCGGAATGCCGATCTTGCCGATGTCGTGCAGACGGGAGCCGCGCTCAATGTGCTTGAGCCGCTCCGGCTCGACCCCCATGGCCTTGGCGATTTCGATGCAATAGCGGCTGACCCGTTGGGAGTGGCCGGCCGTCTCGTTGTCCCGCAAATCCAGCGCATCGCCCAGGGCCTCCAGCGTCTCATCATAAGTCAGCTCGATACGCTTCATCGCCGCCTGGACCTGCCGGGTGCGCTGCTCCACCATCTCCTCGAGATGACGGCGATAATTTTCGAGCTGCTTCGCCATGCCCTTGGTCTCCAGGGCGCGCCGCACGCTGGCCAGGACGACATCGAACTGGAAGGGCTTAACCAAATAGTCATCAGCCCCCTGCTTCATGGCCTGGATTGCCACGCTCAGGTCATTCACTCCCGTCACCATCAGAAATGCGGAGAGGGGATGTTCTTTCCGGGCGCTTTCCAGGAGCTCAAGGCCCGAAATCCCCGGCATATTCAAGTCCGAGATGATCGCGTCAAATGTTTGAGATGCAAGAAGTTCCAGCGCATGCTCGCCTGAGGACGAGGTTTGACAGTCGAATCCCGCCGGCCCCAGCCTCTCACCCAGCAGCGCGCAAACCGCCGCCTCATCATCTACAATCAGGATTCGTCTTTTGCTGCCGACCTCAGCCACAGAAGCTCCTCGCGTCATGGGATGTCCCGAGTAGGGCAAGCCTACTCTCCGCATCTACCCTTGTCAAGAAACCATTCACTCTGCCAAGCGACCACACCCCGAGAATTCCGCGCTCCGTTTGACCCGCTCTGGTCACCGCGAATCCTTCTCGTTCCTGATGAGCTTCCACCCGTAAGGGACTATCGGCAGTTGGGGGCGACAACTTGACGAGTTGACGCAAAAAAATCCGCAGGGTATCTTGCCCGCTGGCGTTCTACCGGCCCAGCACGGGAAAATCCAAGCGCTGCGCCCAGCCGAGATCGGAAAAACCATGAAACTTCACCATATTATTGAAGCGCAGCAATTCGACGTGCCGACGCTCGACAAGCTTTTTGAAATCACGGAGAAAATGGAGAAAGTCGTCGCGCAGGGCGGCATCTCCGATTACCACAACCGCATCATGTCCACGCTCTTTTACGAGCCGTCCACCCGCACTCGCTTCTCCTTCGAGACCGCCATGCACCGCCTGGGAGGGCGGGTGATTTCCACCGAGAACGCGCGCGAGTTCTCTTCCGTTTCCAAAGGCGAGACCTTGGAAGACACCATCCGCATCTTGAACGGCTACGCGGACGTGATCGTGATGCGGCACAACGAGGTGGGCGCGGCGCGGCGGGCGGCCGCCGTCTCAACCGTGCCGGTCATCAACGCCGGCGACGGCGCCGGCCAGCACCCCACCCAGGCCTTGCTCGACCTCTATACCATCCGCAAAGAGATCGGCAAGATCAACGGCCTGCGCATCGCCATGGTGGGCGACCTGGCGCAGGGGCGCACCGTCCGCTCGCTCGCCTACCTGCTCAGCAAGTATCAGGGTGTCAAGATGTACTTTGTCGCGCCGCAGCTGCTGAGAATGAAGGAAGACATCCTGGAGCATCTGCGCCAGCGCAACGTGGAGTACCTCGAAGAAGCGGAACTGGCCAAGGTGCTTCCGGAAGTGGACGTGGTATACCAGACGCGCATCCAGAAAGAACGCTTCGGCGACCGCATCGCCGATTACGAAAAATGCCGGGGCGTTTACGTCATTGACGAATCCTGTCTTCGCCTGATGAGGCCGGACTCGATCATCATGCACCCCCTGCCGCGCCTTGACGAAATCCGCATGGAAGTGGATAATGACCGTCGCGCCGCCTATTTCCGCCAGGCACAGAACGGCCTCTATGTTCGCATGGCCCTGCTGAGCCAGGTTCTCAGTTGAAACTGCGAGAAGCAAACCTGCAAGGTTTGTTGAGCAAGATTCAAAATCCCCAATAAAAACGCGCGTGCGTGCCACGCGATCCATAGCGGGACTTTTGTACCGGTACTCCGGTGCCCTTGTTCGAAATAGGGACTTAGGAGAGACTATGCACGTTCATATGACAGGAAAAAAGAAAACTCGACAACCTCAAGGGGCCAGCGCCATGTCCATCGGAGCACGAATTCGCGAACTGCGCGAGCAGAAACACCTTTCCCAAGGCGACATCGAAAAGGCCACCGGCCTGCTTCGCTGTTACACCTCGCGGGTAGAAAACGGCCACACCGTCCCTTCGCTCGAGACGCTGGAGCGCTTTGCCTCAGCCTTGGGCGTGCCCCTCTATCAATTTTTTTACAAGGGCGACGAACCACCCTCCACCCCCAATCTCACCTCCCGCAAGACGCTGGAAGAACTCGCCGAAGCCCCGGGCGAGGAGGGCGCCGACGCCCGATTCCTGCTCAAGCTTCAAACACTGTTGGACAAAATCCTGGAGCCCGACCGCGAAGTCCTACTCAGCCTGGCCAAGAAGCTGGCTTCGCGTTAGCCCGGCGCGATCCATTCAATAATCTGAACGGAAGCCTTTAGCCCCGTTTC
>JAHEKS010000217.1 GCA_024638215.1 Acidobacteriota bacterium
TGGAGGTATTTCGCCTGGCCAGGCGGCGCGGCTTCTACAACACCTTTGTGACCAACGGCTACATGACCCCGGAGGCGTTGTCGTTGTTGATTGACGCGGGCCTGGGGGCGATGAACGTCGATCTGAAAGGTGACGCTGCCTCCGTGAAGAAGTTCTGCAAGATGGTCGATGTCGAAAAGGTCTGGGCGGCCGCGAAGCTTGCGCGCGCGCGCGGCGTGCACGTCGAAATCACAACCCTGGTGATTCCCACCGTCAACGATTCCGACTCCGTTCTCCGCGGGATTGCCGAGCGGATAAGGAGAGACTTGGGGCGAGAGGTGCCGTGGCACGTCAGCGGGTACTTTCCTGCCTACCGGTTCAGCGCCCCGCCCACGCCGATTCGTACCCTGGAGCGCGCGTGGCAAATCGGCAAGGAAGCAGGGTTGGAATTCGTTTACACCGGGAACGTAATTGGCCATGCGCATGACAACACATGCTGTCCGGCGTGTGGCACCTTGCTGGTTCGCCGATCGGGCTTCGATGTGGTGGAGTACAGATTGGACGCTGGGAGGTGTTCTCAATGCGGGCAATCGATCGCTGGTGTGTGGGCGAGCCCGAAGGAGAGATGGCTCGACAATCTCCACATTGCGTGACAATCGCGAGCGCTTTTTGCCACCAGTTCAACCACCACCTCGAATATCGGGGTCCCGTTATCGCGAGTGGTGGCACGCTCAGGCCCGTCGCGCGATATAATGCGAGCGGAGATTTCAATGCAATTTGAAGCTTTTACCTTTGGCGCCATCCGAATCGACGGCGTCACTTACGATTACGACGTCGTGATCGACGGCGGTGAGGTTCGCAAGCGCAAGAAGAAGCCCTCCAAGAAATTCCGCGACGAATACGGACACACGCCGCTTTCCGTTGAAGAAGAAATACCCTGGAAATGCCGGCGGTTGGTGATCGGCACGGGAGCCCATGGTTCCTTGCCAGTGATGAAAGAAGTCAAGCGCGAAGCCGAGCGCCGCAAAGTCGAGCTGCGTATCCTTCCGACAATAGAAGCGATCAAGGCCCTAGAGGAAAGCGCCGAGGGAACAAACGCCATCCTTCACGTCACCTGCTGACGCCGCTTACTGGCACCCAGACAGCTTCGGTCGGACCACGACCTGACTCGGTCCGACCAAAGCCGAAACTGGGCAGAAAAATCGGCGCCATCGTACAGCTTCACTCCCACGTTTGTCGGGAACGTTACGGAAACCGAGTCACCCCAATGCAATGCAAAGCCAAGCCCTCCGGCCGAAGAGCTAGCAAAGTGAGCCAACAAGAAAGCATTCGTGGACTTATCTGGCAGTCATGAGGTCGACGGTTCGAATACTCGGCTCTCCGCCAAACGGGCCGGCGAGGAGCCTCTTCCTTATTGCGCTTGTGTTGCAGATTATGCCGTCCTTTACCGAGATTGGCCGGACTGACTTGTTGATCCCCTTTGGAACCAGTGGCCACAAATAGGATCTGGACCGGCATAAAGGAGGTCAAATCCTGGCCCAGCGATCTCGCACGCCATCTGCCGAGGCCGAGATTGAGAACACGTCTTCACCTGGCGCCGGCAGGATGGAGTTCGCGCGGCACTTCCCTGCTTGCGGGAGAAATCAGGTCAAGTCGCTGCTTGACTTCGTCGGCGAGAACCGGTTGTCCGGAAATCAGGAACGCCTCGATCGCCTCCGCGAAGCAGACGCGGGCCTGATCAAGGCTGCACGGGCCTCCGACGCCCCTCGCCGCCAGCCGCACGAACGCTTGGCCGCGGCTGAATTGAGTCGCGGCGTAGTCGAACGGTGATTCTTCCTTCGTGCGCGCTGAGAGCGCGCGGCCAAAGTGCCGGAGGGCCCGCAGCGCGTTGCGGTCCTCGAACGCTTCCATCGCCGACAGGGTCAGGTAGGCGTTGCCTAGATTGTGGTGCAAATCGGCGCGCTTTCTGACCGACGCTGATTCACGTAGCGCCCGCATAGCCCGGTGGTAGCAATCAATGGCCTTGCGAACGTTGGCGTGCGGGTCGCCACTTTTCACCTCCCGGTAGGCCGTTCCCAAATTCTGAAGCGTGGCGCCATATTGCCGGGCGTCTTTCGTCCGTGTGCGGACGGAAAGTGCGCGCTCGTAATGCTCGATGGCATGCTGCCATTTTTCGGGAAACTCCGCCTCCGGCATTTCGCACCAGACGTTCCCAAGGTTGAATTGCTCGCGCGCCCAATCGTCCAGCTTTCGCTCCGCAGCGTAAATCTCCGCCGCCTCTTCGTAACATTGGATTGCGTTCATCAGCTGCAGCCGCGAGCGCCCCGCGGACGTGTAAGCGTTGCCGAGAGCGCCAAGGACCATCGCGCGCCCGACAGTGTTTTCCCTGGCCGAAAGGGCCAGCGCGCGGCGATAGTGAAAGATGGCAATCGCCGGATCGAGCAGCGCGCGCGCGCCGCAACCCGCCGCATAGCAAAACCCGAGTTGGTAGTGAACCCCGGGATCGGCGGGACGCAGCGAAGAAGCCTGCTCCCAAAGGGCAACAGCTTCCCCGCAGCGGCGGGACGCGCACAACTCGCTGGCGCTATCGAGAAGGACAGCAGCGTCGGCCATGGCCACCTCTCCTGGTACGAGCGGCCGTTCGCGGCGGTACGGTCGGTTATGCACAGTATACCACCCTCCACACTCTGGGAAACACCATGACCGGCCCGGATGAGCGTAGCGCGTTCAGCCGTCCCCCCGGAGCGTCTCAACTGGTTCGCCCGGGGGGACGAACAGCCAAGTGCGGCTTTTGTCGAAGCACAGCGTGGGGTGACACATTTGAAGAAATGTCAGCGTGCTCAAACACCAAACCGGCACCGTAACCATCAGAAATAACGTAGGTTATCGATCTGAGCGGTTCATGGTTATGGCAACGAAGTTGCAACAAGCACAGTGGCGCCTCATGTTTAATTCCCTCTTTGCGTTCTGGACCGGTCCCCGCCAGGGAAAGCTGCGCGGCGGCGCTCACAAACGTCCGGCCCCACCCACAGCCCTCAGCCTCTACCAAGCCGCCTCAGGCCAGCAGGTCGAAGTGCTGCAAATCATTGCCGGGCAAACAGCCACTCGACAACTGGCGCAACTCGGCATCCGCGCCGGTTCCAGACTTGCCATCCAGCGCTGCGCGCCGCTGGGCGGCCCGATCCTGGTAGAATCCGCCGGCAGCACCGTAGCCATCGGGCGCGGTTTGGCGCGAAAAGTGAGCGTGAAGATCCTCCCATGAAGATCGCGCTCATCGGTCAGCCTAATTGCGGTAAAAGCACGATTTTCAATTCCGCGGCCGGTTACAGGGTCGCGACGGCTAATTTTCCCGGCACGACAGTACAGCTCGCTTGGAGCCCCGTGCGCCTCAACGGGTCGGTTGTCCAGCTCGTAGATGTGCCGGGCATCTATTCGCTCACTTCGACCAATGCCGCGGAAAGCGCGGCCAAGAAATTCCTCCTGAATGAGAGCGTGGACCTGATCATCAATGTCCTGGACGCATCGCTTCTCAGCCGGAGCCTGGAGCTGACGCTCGAACTGCGCGAATTGGGCATTCCGATGGTGGTCTGCCTGAACATGATGGATGAGGCAGCGCGTAAAGGGGCGGCGGTTTCCTCCGAGCGGCTCGCCGCCTTGCTTGGCTTACCCGTCATGGAAACGGTTGCGTCTCGGGGCGTGGGAATCCGCGAGCTGTTCGCGCAGGTTCTCCGGCAGCTTGATTCTCCGCCTGCGCCGTCCGAGTTCCTGGCCTGGCACCGCGATATTGAAAGCGAAGTCGCAGATATGCAATTGCTTCTCGAAACCGATGCGCGCCGGCAAAAGCTTCCCAGCCGATTCCTGGCCGTCAAGCTGCTCGAAAACGACGAGGATGTCGCGCAAGATGTAGGGCCGAAGATCGCCCGTGCCGCACTCCAATTGCGCGAGCAATTGGAGCAAACCCACGGAAGGTCGGCCGAGTGGGTGATCATGTCGGAACGGCACGATCGCGCCATGCGACTCTCCGAGGAATCGACGACGCTCAGCCGGCCGCGCCCGAACTTCCGCGCGGCGCTTGACAACCTGCTGACGCATCCCCTGTGGGGCTATGTTTTCCTCATCCTGATCCTGGTCCTATTTTTCTGGGCCGTGTTCGGACTCGGTTCGCTGATCGAGCGTGCGGTTGACGGAAGAATTGCTCTCTTATCCGCAGCGGTGCTGACGCATTTTGGCCAGAACACCCTTGCGCGCGCTCTGGCGCAGAGTCTCCTGGATGGATTCCAAGGCGGAGCGGGAATTGTGCTTCCCTATTTGCTGCCCTTCCTTTTCGGCCTGGCAATTCTGGAGGATGTGGGCTATTTGCCTCGCGTCGCCTATCTGATGGACGGCCTGCTCCACCGCATCGGCCTGCACGGCACCTCCATGCTTCCGATTGTGCTCGGATACGGTTGCAGCGTGCCGGCCTGCATGGCCACACGCATTCTGCCTTCCCGGCGTGACCGCTTCATCGCCTCGGTGCTTGCCACGCTGGTGCCCTGCTCGGCGCGGTCCACGGTTATTTTCGCGCTTGTGGCTTTTTATCTGGGCCCGATGTGGGCGCTGGGAATTTTCTGCTTCAACGCCCTGGTGGTGATAATTTCCGGCTGGGTGCTGGCGCGAATGTGGCCCGAAATCAGCCCGGGCATGGTTCTCGAGGTGCCACGTTATCAGTGGCCGACGTTCAACGTCCTGACGCGCAAGGTCTGGTTGCGCCTGCGCGAGTTCGTGGTGCTGAGCTGGCCTCTGCTGATTGCCGGCAGCCTTGTCCTGGGACTTGCCACCTACTGGAACCTCGACCACTACGTCAACGCAGCTTTCAGCCCCCTGACCCGGCTGCTGGGCCTTCCCATCGTGCTCGGCACCACGCTGATTTTCGGCGTGCTGCGCAAGGAACTCGCGCTCATCATGCTGACGGAGGCGCTGGGAACCAACGCCGTCGCGCACGTGCTGACCCCGGTGCAAATCGTGGTGTTCACGGTGTTCATCACTTTCTATATACCGTGCCTCGCCACACTGGTCGCGCTGGTCAAGGAGATCGGCAAGAAAATGACCGCGCTGGCCGCGGCCTACACCTTTGCGCTCGCGACGGCCATGGGCCTGGCCGCCAGATTCATCCTGCCGTTGCTTCTGTCCCGGTAAGTTCGATGCCGTCGCGTTTTTTCCCTGGTTTCAGCCTGGGGAAGGACGGTGACAGATATTGGAGAACTAGGGCGAGACCGGTTCGCAAATGGTGTGGCGCTGCCGCTCGAACCAATTGAGCGTCTCGCTCATTCGCGCCACTTCACCGACCACAATGAGTGTAGGGGTTGTCAACCCAGCCTGCGCCACCCGGCCAGCTATCGTGCCGAGCGTGCCGAGCACGCTCTTTTGCGCGCCGGTCGTCGCGTTGCTGACGACGGCGACGGGGGTGCTTTCAGGAAGTCCGGTTTCGACGAGCGCGGCCGCGATTCGATCCAACCACGACCCGCCCATGAAAATCACGATGGTTCCCGCACTCCTGGCAAGGCCGATCCAACTAAGATCGGGCGAATCCCCGCCGCCCGCGCCGTGGGCGGCAACGAAGGCAACCGACGACGATACGCCGCGATGCGTCAAGGGAATGCCAAGGTAACTAGCCGCGCCCAGGGCTGCGGAAACGCCGGGCACGACCTCGAATTCCAAGCCAGCCTCCGCGCAGGCCAGCGCTTCTTCTCCGCCGCGCGCGAAAATAAAGGGGTCGCCGCCTTTCAGCCGGACCACCGTCTTCCCTTCCCGCGCCCTGTCAATCATCAGCCGGCTGATCTCTTCCTGCTTCATCGAATGATTGCCGCAGCGCTTGCCGACAAAAACCCTCTCGGCTTCTCCCGGCGCCTGGCCGAGCAGGCTCGCACTCACCAGGGCGTCGTAGAGCACCACATCCGCCTTTCGCAGCGCCGCCACGCCACGCAGCGTAATCAGATCACCGGCGCCAGGCCCCGCACCGACGATGTAAACCCTCCCCGGTCTGTTTTCACCCGGATTCATAGCTTGGTGCTCCTCTCGATGAATTCATTGATCAGAGCTTTTCTTTTCTCCATGTCGTCCGGAAAGACCGCTTTGAGTTTCTCGCGCAGCTCGCCCAGCAACGCCGTCCACTCGCCCGCATCCGGCGGCAGCGTTTCTTCCAGAATCTTCCGTAGCCGGCCCGCCAGGACCGGGCTTTGGCCCTCGCTGCCAATTGCAATACACAATCCTCCGCGCTCGACCGTGGCCGGGGTAAAATAGTTGCAATATTGAGGATTATCTACTATGTTATAGAGGACCCCAAGCGACGCCGCTTCCGCGGCGACGGTTTTCTGCACCTCGCGATTATCGGTTGCCCCCACCACCAGGAAATAACCCTTGGAAAGGTCGCCGCTTTCAAACTGCCGCCGGACAAGGCTCACGGAGCCATCCGCCGCCGCATTTTCAATCTCGGGACAGATCTCCGGCGCGATCACCGTCACGCGGGCCCCTGCCTTCAGCAGTTGCTTCACCCGCACGGCCGCCATCGAGCCGCCGCCAACCACCAGGGCCGCGAGCCCGCGAAGCTTGAGGAAAATCGGGAAAAGCTCGCTCATGAATTCACCTTCCCAGCTCCGATGGGGCACACCTCTTCCCCCCTGTTTTGAGCAGCATCCATGTTAGCTGAGCCTCGGTCCCGGGCATAAGCCGGTTTGCACGCAATCGGCATTTTCGTTGGCAAACGTTCTTGGCGGCGAGTCCAGGCGTCCGGTGAATCGGAAGCGAACGCGAGGAGCGAAAGGCGGGCTCAGTCCCAATCCAACAGGGCTATGTTACTCCTCGTAGCTGGCGATTGCAACTTGGCCCTATATTCCTTCCTCCAGATCGAGGCCTCCAAGGCCGACATAATGTCAACTCCTGATATTGCAACATATTGAATCTAGAGAGTTCCGGGCAACCCTTTCGGTGGTAAGATTGTCTGTAATCATGGGTTGTCCTGCGGAGGATTCATGTCGATCATAACGATTTCACGGGGCTCATTCAGCGGGGGCAAGATGCTCGCCGAGTGCCTGGGAACGGCTTTGGGGTTCCGGTGCCTCGACCGCGAGACGGTGGCCGAGAGGGCTGCGGCGAGCGGCATCGCACAGGAAGAAGTGCTGGCGGCGCTGCTCAAGCCTCCGAGCTTTATCGAGCGATTTCAGCACAAGCGTTATCAGTACCTTGCCTTGTTTCAGGCTGCCCTGGCTGAGGAAGTGAGGACGGGCAAGGTGATTTATCACGGCAACGCCGGGCATTTGATGCTCAAGGGCGCATCGGCGGTACTGAAGGTGCGCGTCATCGCGCCGCTGGAGAAGCGGCTGGCCATGCTGCAGGAGAGGCTGAAGATGGGCCGCAGCGAGGCGCAAGCCTACATTCAGAAAGTGGATGAGGACAGGCGAAGATGGACACACTTCCTGTACGGAGTCAATTGGGAGGACCCAGCCCTCTATGATTTAGTGGTTAACCTGGACACGCTCGATATTTCCGATGCTTGTGAAATCGTTGCGACTGCTGCGCGGCAGCAGAAGTGCTTCGCCTTCGAGGGTGAGTGCCGGATTGAGATGGAAGACCTTGCCATCGGCAGCCGCGTGCGGGCGAACCTTGCCATCAATCCCCCGACCTCGCACCTGGAATTTGAAGTGGTGTCCCGCCAGGGGCACATCGCCATCCGCGGAAAGGTTTCAGGGCCCGACGAACTGGAGGAAATCAAGCGGGTGTCGAAAGCGGTGCCCGGCGTCCTCGATCTCGACTTGGACGGCGTTGCGTTGCCCACGCGCGCTTAGAAAGCCGCCCGACGAATTTCCCCGGCACCCTCGCCGCTTGACGAAAGTTCATTACGGACTCGTCTCGCTGGTGGACAGCTCAGCCGCGGGCTGTCCCGGCGAAAGAGGGAGTTTTTGCCGTGCCGATGCTTCTTCCCGTGGCCAGCGTTTGCGTCAGCCTGATCCTGCTGGCCGTGGTCGGGACAGGCATCGGACTGTTGTCAGGCCTTTTCGGGGTGGGCGGAGGCTTTCTTCTTACTCCCTTCCTCATGATGACGGGCGTGCCGGCAACGGTCGCCGCCGCGTCCGTTTCCTGCCAGATGGTTGCCAGTTCCTCCTCCGGCGTGGCGGCGCATTTCCGCTTGGGCAATGTGGACGTCAAGATCGGAAGCGTCCTGCTGGCGGGCGGGCTGGCCGGAGGATGGGTTGGGGTTGAAGCCATCAAGGCCTTGCGCACCATGGGCGAG
>JAHEKS010000014.1 GCA_024638215.1 Acidobacteriota bacterium
ATTTACTCGTTTGCCGAAAGCCATGGTCTTCGCGTGGTCGAAGATGCCGCGCACGCGTTCGGCACCAGGCACAAAGGGCGGGCGATCGGGAGCTTCGGGGACATCGCTTGTTTCAGCTTCGACCCGGTCAAAGTCGTCACGTGCATTGATGGGGGCGCAGTGGTGGTGAAAGACCCGGAGAATGTCGAACTGCTGCGCCAAATGCGGCTGCTGGGAATTGACAAGGACACCGTCGAGCGCTACAAGAATCGCCGTGCCTGGGAATATGACGTCCTGCGCCAGGGGTTCCGATATCATCTCTCGAATATCAACGCCAGCATCGGATTGTCCCAGTTGCGGCGCGCTGGCGAGTTCATAGCCAACCGCCAATCGTACTGCCGGCTTTACAACGAGCTGCTGAAGGGAGTCAGTGGTATTCAGGTTCCGTGCACCGATTACGCGGATGTCTCGCCGTTCATTTATTACGTTCGCGTGCTTAACGGCAGGCGAGGGGAGCTCATTGCCCACCTTCGCCAGAACGGGATCGCGAGCGGGATTCATTGGATTCCGGTACACAAGCACACCTTTTTCAGGAAATGCCGAGCCGGCGACCTTTCCGTGACCGAAAAGGTGGGGGAGGAAATCTTGACGCTTCCTCTTCATTCCTTTATGGCGACCGAAATCGTGGAAAGAATTGCGAATGCCATTCGAACCTTCAGGCCATGACACGCAAACCGTTCCGAAGGTGGGCACGGCGAGGCCGGCTTGTCCCCTCTGTGGGACGCCGGTCGCCCAAAGCTTCTTCGAGCAAAAGGGAATTCCCATTCATGAGAACGTGCTGATGCCGAGCCGCGAGGAGGCGCGCGCCTGCCCGCGCGGCGACTTGGCGGTTGCCCTATGCGGCCTTTGCGGCCAGATCTTCAACGCCACTTTTGATTATTCCGGCGTGCGTTTTTCCGCCGCATACAACAACGCTCAGACCTACTCACCTCGTTATCTGGACTATTTGGAGGAAATTGCGGGCGACTTGATCGAACGTCACGCGCTGAAGGGCAAAACGATTGTCGAAATCGGCAGCGGCCAGGGAACGCTTCTTTTGCGCCTTTGCCGCAACGGGCAGAACCGGGGCGTAGGATACGATCCGAGCTACAGCGGCCCTGAGACCGCCGAAGGGGGCGCGGTCCGATTTTTCCGGGACTTCTTCGATGAGGGCGATTCCCCCCTTGTCGCTGATCTGGTGGTATGCCGGCAAGTCCTGGACCTTGTGCCGCAGCCGCGGCGGCTCGTGGCGGCGCTGAGCCGCCGGCTGGCGGGCTCTTCAAGCACCACCGTTTGCTTCGAAGTTCCTGATGTCAACTGGATGCTCAACAACTGCGCTCTCTGGGATATGGGCTACGAGCGGCGCAGCTACTTTTCTCCGCAGTCTCTGCGCTGGCTCTTTGAGCATGAAGGGTTCGAGTCAACGCGCTTGAGCTCTTCCTTCGGCGGACAATATCTTTGGCTGGAGGCGCACCCGGCAGGCGGGCCGCGCCCCCCAAGTGCTGCGCCGGATTTGACGGGCCTCGCAAAACAAACCGAGGAATTCGCCGTCCTGGCCCAGCGCAAGATCGCCGCCTCGCTGCGCAACCTTCAGGAAGCCGGCTCCGCAGGAAAGTGCTTCGTCTGGGGAGCCGGCGCCAAGGGTGTCATGTTTTTGAACCTCTTGGACCCGCAATGCCAGCTCGTTCATTGCGCGGTTGACCTCAATCCCGCGAAGCAAGGGAAATTCGTTCCTGGCACTGGCCATCCGATTGTTTGGCCCGAATCGCTGCGCGGACTTCGGATTGCCCGCATTGTCTTGATGAACCCGATCTATCTTGATGAGACACGCCGACTGCTGAAGAAGCTTGGCATTTCCGCTCCCCTCGAGTGCGCCTGAGGACCACGGGCCGCCTTCGACGTGATTGGGTTACAATTCAAGGATATCCGCTTGCGCGATTGATGAACGCTCCGTCTTCCAAACCGGCGATTACGACACTGATGCCCACCTATCGGCGGCCGCGCCTCCTGCGCCGAGCCATCCGCAGCGTTCTGGCTCAGACGTACCCTGACTTTCAAGTTTGTATTTTTGATAACAACTCGGGCGATGAAACGGCGGCGGTCGTGCGAAGCTTCGCGGACGCGGACCCGCGCGTGAAGTACTTCTGCAACGCGCAAAACCTCGGGATGGTGGGAAATTTCGTGCAAGCCATGAACCGCGTCGAAACGCCCTACTATTCGTTTCTCAACGACGACGATTTTCTGCTGCCGGATTTTTATGAGACGGCAATAAGAGGTCTCGAGGAAAGTCCCGAAGCGGCTTTTTCGGCCATGCTCACCGTCTGTGTGGATGATCAATGCCGCTTGATTCGCGGACAGGTTTTGGGATGGAGGGCGGGACTCTACCGTCCCCCCGACGGGCTTTACGCATTCCTCAAGAACGGCTTTCTGGCCTGGACCGCGATCTTATTCCGAAGCGACATGGTCCGGGCCCTTGGCCCATTAGATCCCGAGATCGGGGCCAGCACCGATATTGATTTGCTATTTCGTGTCGCTGCTTCTTTTCCGTTCGTGGTCTCGGACCGGGTCGGCTCGGCGATCATGATGCATCCGGGATCGCAGGGATTCTCGACCCGCTACGAATCCGTCTGGCCGGCCCTCGCTCAAATCGTGCACAAGATTTGCCACGATCAGAAAATGAGCGCGGCGTCCCGCAGGGATCTGGAAGCCGTTCTGACGAAGTGGCACGCCAGGATGATTTTCAGGTGGTGCGTTCAGTTCACGCTGATGAAGGATTTTGAATCCGCCCAAAAGACCGCTCGTCTGATGCGCGAACTCTACGGCAGAAGGACGGCTGCTCTTCTTCTCGCGGCGATCCCGCGAATCTGCCGGATCTTCCCTCCGGCGTACTGGGCGGGCACGGGCCTGAACCGTGTGCGCGAAGCGCTTGTTAATTCTAGAGGTGACAATTCTAAGATTGACATGAGTGTCGTGCGCAGGATTTTCCAACTTGACGAACCAGTTCCTATCTCCAGCGGGCTGAGCCGTGACTTCTCCTGACGCACAAATCGCGGAAAGCAGCCAAACGGCGGCTTCCAAGTACCGCTGGGGACCCCGCCCCATCACGCTTGAGTTTCGTCTGGGGAATTTCCGTTTTTTCTCGAAGACCTTCTTGGGTCAGGAACTCATTCACCACTTCAGCCGGTTGTCCACCAATCCTCAGGAGCCGCTTCCTCCCGCGGAGGCGATGACCTCGAGCGCGGGGGTGGCGGTCGTACCCACCCATCCGGTTGATTGCAGGCTGCGCGCCTTGAAAATCTATCCGCACATGGTCCGTTACGTTCCGGCGCATTACCGGCGATTTTCCATTGAGCTTCGGGGAACGTTTGACGAATATCTGACCAAGTTTTCCGCCAAATCGCGCAAGAACTTGGCGCGTGAGGTGCGAAGGTTCAAGGATTTACCCGGCGCTGCGCCGTCCTGGCGCGAATACAGGAGCTGTGAAGAATTGGGAGATTTCCGCAGGCTCGCCGGAGAAGTTTCGAAACGGAGCTGGCAGGGAAAATTCCAGGGCACAGGATTTCCGCAAGGAGCCGAGTTTCTGCGCGATTTTTCCGAACGCGCGGCGCGCGACGGCATCCGCGGGTACGTCCTCTTTCACCAGCAACACCCCGTTGCTTACGCATCCTGCGAAGCTGATAACGGGGTTATAGAGCTCGCGCTCCTGGAGTACGACCTGGAATTTGAGCGATGGTCTCCCGGCACCGTCCTGCTTTATCTGATCATCCAGAAACTGTTTGACGACCAGGCTTTCAAGGTCTTCGACCTGGGCGGGCGAGAGGACTGGTATAAGGAGTTCTTTTCGACGCGCAGCACGCTTTGCGCTGACATTCTCTACTTCCGCCGCGGAGCGCCTGTTTTCCTCCTGCTGCTTCTGCACTTGGGCCTGGCGTTCCTCAACCGCTTGGCTTCTCGGGCATTCGCGGCAATGGGACTGAAGGCGAGGGTCCGGAAGCTCTTGAGGAGGAAGATCACCAGGCGAGCACACACCGGAGATGGCCGCAGCCTCCCATTTTGACCATCGAAAGGGATAAAGCTAGAATATCTCCCGGCTCTGCGGTGATTCGGTCTGCCGGATTCTCAGACGCAGCTTCCCGGCTACCCACAACGGCGTTCTCCATTTCTGTCACCTATGAAGGAATCGGCTTTCACGGACCGTGCCGGCGCGCTTGACGCGAACGAGCGCGTGCGTCTGATGCGGGACGGGCTGGTCAACAATTCCGGCGCAGTCGTCTCCGTGGTCGTCGGAATTGTTCTGGTCCCCATCATGCTGCACGGGCTGGGGACGGAATCGTACAGTCTGTGGATTGCCGCGCTGGCTGTGCTGGGCATGCCGGCAGGACTCGATTTTGGGCTGGGTGCGACGGTCATCCGGGAAGTCGCCGCCCGCGGCCGCGAGGCAAGCGAGGAATCGGCCGCCTTGCTTCAGGCAGCGGGAAGCGCCTATCTGGTTTACGGAATACTGGGCGGCTTGGTGATTACCGCGCTCGGCCTGCCCTTGAGCCGCGGGCTACACCTGTCGCCTTCACTGCAACAAGCGGCGCCGCTGGTCCTGGCGCTGACCGGCTTTGTCTTTTTTGCCGAGCAGCAGATGGCCCTGGCCTCCGCGACGTTGCAGGGGATGCAGCGGTTTGACATGGTCAACCTACTGAGCGCCGCCGCCGCACTGCTGCGGGCCGCAGGCATCGTCGTGCTTCTGGAAGCGGGCCAAGCTCTGAAGGGTTTAATGGCGTGGTACGCGCTGGCAGGTTTGGGGGTTGCGGTGGGGGGATTTGTCCTGATCGCGCGGCTCGATTCAAGCCTGCGGTATCGCCCGGGCTGGCTTCGCTGGAGTTCGTTGCGCAGTCATTTCTCATTCGCCCTCGCCAGCCAAATGATTCGTATATTCATCCAGGTGATCTGGGAGAGCGGGCCCCTGCTCATAGGGCTCGTTCTGGGCTCGGTTTGGATTGTGCCTTTTTACATCGGCGAGAAATTTCCTGCCACGGCCGTGGGAGCAACGTGGCGCGTCGCCGAAGTGTTTTTCCCCGCCGCCAGCCGGGACGACAGGATGCGAAATGCACCGCGAACGCGCGAGATCATCGAACTCGGAACCCGATGGATCGCCGCGCTGGCGATTCCCGTGTGCCTGGTTTTCTGGACCCTGGGCCCGGGACTCCTCCGCGCGTGGGTGCATGAGGCGTCGCCGGACGCGGTCCATGTCCTTTGGTTGATGACGGGTGTGCTTCTGGCTGACGCGCTGGGCTTAAGCGCCCTGTCCATCTTGTGGGGTTACGGAAAAGCTCGGCCCCTGGCGGGCGTCCTGGGAATTGTCGCGCTCTCGACCGTGACACTCTCGGTGGCGTTGCTGAAGCCCGTGGGAGTTTCGGCAGTCGCTTGGGCTATGCTGATCTCGATTTTTGCAGGTTCGATGGTTTTTCTTAACAGGGTGTGCAAGATGTGCGGCTTGGGCGTTTTGGAATTGATGGGTGAGAGCTACCGCGGCTTGCTTCTGCCCTCGCTTCTCGGCGGCGCCGTGGCTGTTGGCCTCCCGAGGGTCGTTCCCCTTCACGGCTGGCCGGAACTGGTTGGAGCCACGATGGCGATCTTATCGGCATATGCGTTAGGTTTTCTTCTCATCGGGGCGCGGCCCGAAGAACGGGAGCTGGCCCGCCAAATCGCAAAAGCGCCTTTCCTGGGGCTGAGAGCCGCATTCAAATCCGTGCGGGGACTCTTTGGTGGTTCGGGGCCTGGCGGTCATTGAAAGTCAGTGCAATCGCGGCGCTGAGCCGGCCACATTCGCCGGCAGAATAGTACCAGAACAACGCTCCAGGTTCGAGAGATGGATCGCTTGACGAGACTGAGGATTCTGGCCGATGTGGCGCGCGAAATACCCAAGAATTTCGCGATGATGGTTCCTCCCTTGCGCAACTGGCGATTGCGCTCCCCGCGCCCGACCAGGCGATTCGCCGAGGTGACGGAGGAGGAGTTGAGACAATACGCTCTATCGGGCCTGGAGATGCTGTTGGAGCACTATCCACGGGAAAAACTCAAAGACGCCACAGCAGTGGAAATTGGCCCGGGGGACAACGTCGTTCAGGCGATGGCGCTGCTGGCCTTGGGAGTGGCCAAGTATCATGCCGTGGACCGGTTCCTCGGCGATGTCTGTTCGGAGAACGCCCGGCGCTTGTATCGCCGCGTGGCGGAAGAACTGCCAGGGCGGTACTCCATTCCGGGAGATTTCGTGCCTGACCCTGAGTCTTTTCCTGCGTCACTAGAAGGGAAGAAGGTGACGTTGTGGCGAAAGGGGGTCGAGGATTTTGAATCGCTTCCTCTGACGGGGGAGGCCGACCTGGTCTTCAGCCACCAGGTAGGCGGGCACGTTGCTTCCGCGCCGGCCTTTGTTCGCGCCAGCTTCGCCTGGCTCAAGCCGGGCGGAACGGCGGTGCACAGGATTCATTTCGGCCCGGTCGTTTGCTGGGACAGGTACGAAAATCCACTTACTTTTATGACCGTCAACGGCGTTTTGTGGAGCCTTGCCAACTCCCACCGTGGAATCTCCAACCGGGTTCGCTTCGATGAGTACTGCGAAGGGTTCAAGAGGGCTGGATTCCGATTGACGACCCGGGTGCTGGAGAAATATAAGAGCGAGCACGCGGAAGAGATTCGTCCTTATCTGAAGGGCCCTTTGAGGCAGGCAGCGCGACAATCCCTGCAAGTTGCGCTAGCGGATTTCATTTGTGTTAAGCCGGTCTGAGGGCGGGAATTTCGAAACACTGTGGAGCGACGGACCGTCCCAACCGCGCGAAACGATTTTCGGAAAGGCTTGCGAAGGTGAAGCAACATCTGCGTCGAGCGGCGCGCAGCGTGGCGTTGTCAGCCCTGGGAACGGTTTCAGCCCGTCCCAAGGGTTCGTTTCTTCGCGCGATTTATTTCCATCACGTCAGGCCGCAAGAGGCGGGGAAGTTCGCCGAGCTTCTCGAGCGGCTCAAGCGAGACGCGGATTTCGTCAGCACGGAAACGTGCCTGGCCATGCTGAAAGGTGCGAAGCTGATCGAAGGGCGATCTTTTCACCTGTCGTTTGACGACGGTCATCACAGCTTGCTCGAGCAAGCCGTTCCAGTCCTGAAGCGGATGAAAATTCCTGCGCTCTTTTTTGTTTGCACTTCCTGGGTGGGGGTGGATTCAAACGTCCTCACGTGGGAAGACCTTCGGAAATTGCAGTCCTGGGGATTCGATATCGGATCGCACACCCGGACGCATGTTAATCTGGTCGAGGCTGCCCGAACGGGTAAACTGGAAGAGGAAGTGGCAGGTTCGAAACGGGATGTCGAAAGGAACCTGGGAACCGTCTGCCCTTACTTCGCCTGGCCTTTTGGGCGGAAGAGGGACATCAACAAAATCGCCCTCGAGGCTGTCGTTGATGCGGGCTATCAGGCGTGCTTTGGGGCGTTCCGGGGCAGCATTCATGCCGGCGTGACCGATCCTTTCCAGATTCCAAGGCACCACTTGGAAGCAGGCTGGCCCTGGAAGCATGTGCGGTATTTTGCTTATGGTCACGGAGAGTAATGCCGGCGCGCAGGCATGAGCCGCCGTTGGGGGCAACACCAAGGCGATGCACCGCAGCAGATATCACCCGGGAGGAAAATGTCAGGCATGGATTGGGCTGGGCGAAGAGTTCTGGTGACCGGCGGATGCTCGTTTATCGGGTCGCATCTGGCGGATGCGCTGGTCGAGCGGAAGGCCGCCGTGCGGGTGGTGGATAACCTTTCGAGCGGGCGGATGGAAAACATCTCTGCTCATCTGGCGGAGGGCAAGGTCGAGTTCATCCAAGGCGAGTTGCTCGATGCCGAAGTCATTCAGCGAGCGGTGGACGGAATCGAGGTTGTCTTTCATTTGGCCGCAGACCACGGCGGCCGCGGGTATGTCGAATTGCACCAGGCGGCGTGCGCGACAAACCTGACATTGGACGGGATGGTCTTCCTTGCCTGCCGGAAGGCGGGAGTGCAAAAAACCGTCTATGCATCCTCCGGCTGTGTGTATCCCAAGTATCTCCAGCGCGACCCGAACCAGCTGCTTTATCTCAAAGAAGAAGATGCGGGACCGCCTTACGACGCCGACAATACCTATGGCTGGGCCAAGCTGATGGGGGAAATGACCCTTCAGGCGTATTACAGGGACTGGGGAATGAAATCGGTGTCGCTGCGGTACTTTACCGTCTATGGCCCGAGAGGCAAGGAAGACCACGCCGTCATGGCGATGATTGCCCGCGCCATGGTGGGCCAGGACCCGTTCATCGTCTGGGGCGACGGCAACCAAGTCCGAAATTGGACGTACGTCAGTGACATCGTTTCGGGCACGCTGCGCGCGGCGGAAGAAATTGACGATGCACGCGCCATCAACCTGGGCACCGCCGAGCGAGTGCGCGTCATCGAGGCAGCGCGGGAGATCTTGCGCTATACCGGCCGGCAGCCCCAGTTCGAGTTTCATCCCGAAATGCCCACCGGCCCCGTCAATCGAGTCGCGGACAATTCGCTTGCCAGGCGATTGCTGGGGTGGGAGCCGCAGGTCGGCTTTCAGGAAGGCGTGCACCGAACCATTGACTGGTATTTTGCGGCGCGGCGCCGAAGCCAGGTCGAGTCCCTCTTGCAGAGCAAACTGACCGAGCGTTGAGCAAGTCTTTCTCGGGAGCCCGCATTGGCCAAAATCCTTCTTGTCACGCTCGTCTACGCCCCGGATCGGGTCTCGACAGCCGATATGATGCACAGCCTGGCGCGCGGCCTGCAGCAATCGGGGCATGATGTGACGGTTCTCACGTCTATACCGCACTATTACCCCCCGGAGGACAGCCACGCGAGCCCCCAGTCGAGAGGTTCGCGGCCTTATCGCATCACGAACGAGGACGGAGTGAAGGTGATCCGGATCTTCATGCCTCGCAAAGGGCGGCGCGTATGGTCGAGGGTGTTCGATTTTCTCTGGTTTCAGTTCATGGTCACGGTTCTCGGCTTATGGCACGGCCGCGGATGCCGCGTGGTTTTGGTGACTTCGCCGCCTTTCACCTTTGGCTTGAGCGGCATCTTCCTGGCGTGGGTGCATCGAGCCGCCTTCATTTACGATGTGAGGGAGTTGATTGGAGACGTTCTTGTCCAGTCCGGAATGCTACGCCACCGGTTTTTGATACGGGTCTCTTACGCGCTCGAAGGTTTGGTTTACCGGCGCGCGAACGCGATTTCGACTATCGCACCTTCCTTCCGGGACCGTCTGGTTGCGCGTGGCCTGCCCCCTTCGAAGATTCATCTCACGCCGAATTTTGTGGACGTTGATTTCATCCAGCCGGGCAAGAAAGATAATTCTTTTTCCCGCCGCCATCATCTGGAAGACGCTTTCGTGGTGCTGTACGCCGGGAACCTGGGACTGACCCAGGGGCTGGAAATCCTGCTGAACGTTGCCCGAGCGTTCAAAGGCGACCCGAACTTCGTGGTGCTCGTGGTAGGTGAAGGGGTGGCGCGTGCGGGACTAGAGAAAGCCATCGGCGAATCCGGTCTCACGAACATACGTCTGCTGCCCTATCAACCGCTCGAAGCCGTCCCGGAGCTTTACGCCACGGCCGACGTCTGCGTGTCGCCGATGCGATCTCAGCTTTCTTATTCCACGGTTCCGTCCAAGATCTATACGGCTATGGCGGCAGGGCGCGCCGTTGTGGTCGCCGCGGAACTGGACAGTGAGGCGGCCCGATTGATCCAGGATGCGGGGGCGGGAATCTGCGTGCCGCCGGAGTCTCGCGAGGCGATGATGGAGGCGATTCAGAAAATCCGGCGCGACGCGGACTTTCGGCGGCGATGCGGCTCGAGCGGCCGCGCGTGGGTTTGCGCGCGCTACTCCGCGTCGGCCGCCATCGCGCGATACACCGAATTGATTGGCAAGCTGGCCCCGCCGTCTCACCTTTAGCGCGGAGTTCCCGCATGAGGAGTGCCGACGGGCCCTTCAAGCCGCGAACCGGAAGGTGCGCTTTCCCGCTTTCGATCCTCGCAGATCTTCTGCGCGATTAATTCGCCGGCCAGGTGCTGCCCGGCGGAGTTCCAGTGTCCGATGCCGGGCGGGGTGTTGGCGAAACCGTGCAGAAAGACGTGATGCTCGTCGGCGTATTTCTGAAAGGGCGGTCCCAAATCCACATATTGAATCCCTTCCCGGTCGAAAAATGCGCGGAAGCGCTGGTTGGGATAGAACAGGTCCGGCGACCCCAAGGCTTTTCTGGCCCTTTCTCGAAACGCCGGGTCGGGGTAGACCTGGATGTCATCGTCCTGAATGGCCACGAGGAAGGTGGCGCCTTTCTCCGTGACCTCGTCGTGCATGAGCTTGATCAGCCCTTCGGTCACCCGCCACGCCTCCCGCCAGGCAGGACTCGCCGGAGGATCGTAGATGGCATACTCTTCCGGCCGGGTGGTCCCGCCCAGTGCGCGAAGGCCGGGGTACTCCTTGTCGAACTGCTTTCTGACCCGGCTCTGGATGTAGAGGTCCTTCGCGCGCTTGACGGTTTCGATCACGCGTGAGGTCGGGATCAGGCTCCAGACGAAAGAATGGATCCGGTAGCTCTCGTCAGTCCGGAAGGAGTCGTCAAGCACCAGCGAGTCCCCGCGGTACACGAAGTAGGGGTGGTAAGGGAAGTTGTCGAGGGTGCGCGAATTCTCGTCCACGTCGTTGCTCCAGCAGAGGGCCAGCACCACGATATCCGGCGAGTACGCCCAGGCGTGGTCGCGCAAGGTGATCAGCTCTTGCGAGGTGGTGTACCCCCCGACTCCGAAATTGATGACCTCGACCGTCTTTCCCTGGAATGCGTCGCAATGGTTCAACTCCTGTTCCATCACGGAACAGAAATTTTCGCGCCGGGGCACCTGCATGGCCTCAGCGAAGGAATCACCCAACACGGCGATGCGGACGGTGTTGGGAGGCTTGGCCTTGGTGTGCTCGCGATCATGCAAGCCGTCGCTGTTGATGCGGACGTAGGATTCGCCTTCGTCGCGGTACCAGCCGGTTGTGCCGGCGGGCAAAGCCCAGCCTCGCTCCGCGTCCGGAGTGTAGAAGATCGGGAATGAGATTCCGGCCAGCCGGAGAGCGATTTCCGCGATGAGCAGCGCGGCCAGGATTCCTCCGCAGGTGAGCGCGAGGTTTGCCAGCCACCTCCGGAATGGGGTCACGGTATTCAAAAGATCGTGTAGATGAGCGGGGTGAGCGCAGAAATTTCGGCGAAGGCGAGCAGCGCTCCGAGAATCAGAAGGGTCACGATGAGGGGCGCGAGCCAGTATTTCTTGCGGAGCTTCATGAAAGCCCACAGATCGCGAAGAAAATCGAGCATGGCATTTCGACCTTAGAAAGGTTGGTCAAGCCGGCCAACATTGCCGCGCTCGCTGCGCACGCGGTAACTCGCGGCCTTCGGATCCCGTTGCAGGGCCAGTGGATCCCAGCCGAACATTCTCATCAAGAGACCGAAAGGCGTAATTATAACATAGAAGATCAGGGTCAAAGCTGCGTACGACAGCAGCTTCGAAACAATCACTCCGACTTTGGTTAAGGCAAGATGAATAATAGCGAGGCCGCGCGGAGCAACGATTGCCAAAATCCACAACACACCTGCCGCCCCGTAGGGCCACAGCGGAAACGGCTGGTGTTTCATCCAGGGAAGCAAGCCGCCAAACACTGCTGCGAGGGTCGCGCCGAGCATGAACCCGAACAGTCGAAGCCCGCGGGTTGATGGACGTTTCTTGTCTCTCCGTGCCATACGGAATCAGTCCGGCTCAAATTCTCCCGGTGTTGCCGCGGTGCTGCGCGCGACGGGCTGATCGGCCTTCGCCAGCAGGAAATTCTCTAACACCAGGCAATCCATTTGCGTGCGCATGAAACAGGCAAAAGCCTGCTCCGGGGTACAGACGATCGGCTCGCCCCGCACGTTGAAGGAAGTGTTCACGACGACGGCGCATCCGGTCCGTTCGTGGAAGCATTGCAGCAGGTGATGGAATCGCGGGTTGGTTTCAGGATGGACGGTTTGGATGCGGGCGGAGAAATCCACATGGGTCACCGCAGGAAGCTGCGACCGGAACGCTTGCAGTTTTTCCAGGCCGGCCAATTGAGATTCGGAGTTATCCGTCGGGACCCGGAGGTTTTCGCGCACCGGCGCCACGAGAAGCATGTAGGGACTGGGGCGGTCGAGGTCAAAGTATTCAGAAACCTTTTCCGCCGGGACAGAAGGCGCGAAAGGGCGGAAAGATTCGCGAAACTTGATTTTGAGGTTCATCAGCGATTGCATCTTTGGGTTGCGCGGATCGGCGAGGATCGAGCGAGCGCCCAGAGCGCGGGGGCCGAATTCCATGCGCCCCTGAAACCAGCCGATCACGTTCTGCTTTTCGAGCAGCTCGGCCAGCCGGGGTATGAGTTCTGAGTCGTCGAGCCGCTGGTAAACGGCTCCCATCCTGTCCAGGACAGCGCGGATTTCGGGCTCGCTGAAGCGCGGGCCCAGCAGAGATCCCTGCATCAAGTCGCAGCCTTCGTTCTGGCGTGGCTGGCGATGATCGAGATGCCAGACGGCCAGTGCGGCGCCCAGCGCCCCTCCCGCATCGCTCGCCGCGGGCTGAATCCAGATGTCCCGGTAGGGCCCGGCCTTGAGGATCTTCCCGTTGGCGACGCAATTGAGCGCCACTCCCCCGGCCAAGCAGAGGCAATCGAGATCCAGCTCGCGGCGGGCGGTCCGCGCCAGTCGCAGCACGACTTCATTGGTGACTTCCTGGATGGAACGCGCGATGTCCATTTCGCGCCGGGTCAGCGCGCCTTCAGGCTTGCGCGGCGGGCCGCCAAACAGCCGGTCGAACCTCGAGTTGGTCATGGTGAGGCCGGCGGCGTAATTGAAATACTCCATGTCGAGGCGGAACGTTCCGTCTCGCTTGAGGTCCACGAGATGGGTCAGGATGGCATCCACGTAGCGAGGTTCGCCGTAGGGGGCCAGGCCCATCAGCTTGTACTCGCCCGAATTCACCTTGAAGCCGGTGAAGTAGGTGAAGGCCGAATAGAGCAGGCCCAGGGAGTGGGGAAAATCAATCTCCCACACGGGCACGAGCTCAGTTCCTTCTCCACGCCACAAAGTGGTGGTGGCCCATTCGCCCACGCCGTCCAGGCAGAGAACGGCGGCCCGCTGGAAGGGGCTCGGATAGAAGGCGGACGCAGCGTGAGACAAATGGTGTTCGGTGAACAGGAGCCGCGGCAGCCGCACGTTCTTTTCCGCGAATTCCGCCAATTCTGACTTGAGGACCTGCTTCAGGAAGAGTTTCTCTTTCAGCCAGACGGGCATGGCCTTCGAGAAGGAGCGCAGGCCTCGCGGCGCAAAGGCGAGATAAGTTTCCAGCAGCCGCTCGAACTTGAGGAAGGGTTTCTCGTAGAAGGCCACGGCGTCGAGTTGCGAGACGCCCACCCCTGCCTCTCGCAAGCAATACTCGATGGCCGCACGGGGGAATCCAGCGTCATGTTTGCGCCGCGAAAAGCGTTCTTCCTGTGCTGCGGCCACGATCCGCCCGTCGCGGATCAGCGCGGCTGCGCTGTCATGGTAGTAGGCGGAAATGCCCAGGATATCCGTGCTCACCGCGGCCTGATTGGGACCATGGATATGGAGAGGCAGGGGACCCTCGCGATTCGATTTCTTGTTTCCAATATCCAACAAATCTTACGGCACTTCTCCCCGGCGCACAATATGGAGAAAGTTTACCGTTGAGTTAACGCTCTGTCGTTGTCTGATCGAGGGTAGCGGCTCATTCGTGCTTGCCCTCCGTGCACCGTTCCGTTACATTAGAAAGGACCCAGCGGAAGAGAGGATTGCGGGCTGTGAGAACGAGGGAGCATCCGCTTCCAAGCGACAGTTCTCCTGAAAGCCAAACACGGCAGAGGTTTGTCCACAGCATGGGAGTCATGCAAGACCACGCCCGCCCGGCGGCCGGGGCTCCTTGGAGAGAGGGAGCGCGCGCGGTGCGGCATCCCCCGCGCGTCACGCTCTATGTTCGTGGCGGGAAACGGGCCTTCGACTTTGTTGCCTCGCTGGCCGGCTTGGTGATTTTGAGCCCGCTGCTGCTGCTGTGCGCACTTCTGGTCCGGCTGACCTCCCGCGGGCCGATTCTGTTTCGCCAGCGCCGCGTCGGACTAGGCGGGCGCCCCTTCGATGTCCTCAAGTTCCGCACCATGCGTCAAGGCGCCGAACTGGCGGGTCCGGCGGTGGTGGTTCGGGGCGACAAGCGCCTTACGCCCCTGGGGGGATTCCTGCGGCGGACCAAGCTGGACGAGCTCCCCCAACTTGTCAATGTTTTGCTGGGAGAGATGAGCCTTGTAGGTCCTCGTCCCCGCGTGCGGAACGAAATCGCTCCTCAGAATGGCGACGAAAGTCTTTTTGTCAACCTGCGTCCCGGCATGACTTCCTATGCCTCGCTTTACCACCACATGGAAGCGGATTTCTGCGCGCAATACGATGACCCGCAGGCCGCGCACCGGGAAAATATTCTGCCGCAAAAGGCCCACCTGGACATGGATTACTTGAACAGCGTGAGCTTGGCGCAGGATGTGAAACTGATCTTCCTTACCGTCTTACTGGTTTTCGTTCCCGGCAAGGCGCGGCCGCATGTTGCCCGTTACTTCGGGTTTGATTTCCCGTCGTATAACCGGGGCGCGCAGATGCTCCTGGAGGCCGGGGTTTATGTGGGCGCGGTATGGCTGGCCTACTGGCTCCGCTACGACCGGGGGCTTCCGCCCTTTTACCATTCGCAACGGATTCTGTTCGTGATCATGCTTCCTATTCTCAGGCTTTCCGCCAACCAGCTTTTCAGTGTCTACAGGATGATCTGGAGGTATTTCAATCTGGTGGATGCGGCCCGCCTGGCCGTTTCGATCACCGTGGTCTCAATAGTTCTGCTGGCATTGCGGCTGTTTTTGCCCAGCCAAAGCGACTTGGCCAACACCTTCCAACTGCCGATTACTGTGATTGCCATGGAGTACCTCCTTTCGATGGGCGGGTGCATGGGTTTGCGAGCGACGCGCCGATTGCTCTATCAGCTTGGACAGCACTACCGGCCCCTGCCGGGGGCGGCCAAGCGCCGCCTGCTGGTGGTGGGAGCGGGACTTTCCGGGCTGGGAGTGGCCCTGGAGGCGGCGCGCTATCCTCACTTGAGAATGGTGGGATTTGTGGATGACGACCCGGCCAAGCACGGACGCCTGATCGCCGGCTGCACGGTCCTGGGACCTTATCGCGACATTGAAAACCTGATCCGGCAGCGACACGTGACCGACGTTGTTGTCTCCGACCCCAGCCTGCCCGAGGAGGGTCTGCGTGCGATCGCCCGCCAATGTCAAGATGCCGGAGCAAGCGTGCACCTGGTTCCCAACATCGAACAAATTCTGGGGACCTGACGGCCCAGCCTCGCGGACCGCCGGTGATTCTCTCTAAGACCTTGAACATTCAAGAGATCCTCGCCCTAGGCGGGCGGAATTGTTTCGGCCTTCGGGCCCACGAAGCGTGGCGGGCATGAATATTCTCGGGATCAACGCCTATCACGGGGATGCCTCCGCGGTGCTGCTCGAAGAGGGAAAGCTGCTGGCCGCGGTCGAGGAGGAGCGATTCAAGCGGGTCAAGCATTGGGCCGGCTTCCCCTGTGATTCGATTCGCGCCTGTCTTGAGATCGGCGGCCTGAAGGCTTCTGAAATTGACGGGTTCGCCGTTTCACGCAATCCCTCGGCCCACCTGCTTCGCAAGGCGGCCTTTGCGCTGGCCCACCGTCCCAACCTCGCTTTGGTCGAGAACCGGGCGGAAAACGCACGCCATGTCCGCGAACTGCCCCGGCTTCTCGCCAAGGAACTGGGGCTCAACGAAGAGCGGGTCAAAAAGGGGTGGCATTGGGTCGAACACCATCCGGCGCACCTGGCAAGTTGTTTCTACGTTTCGCCTTTCGAAGAAGCGGCGGTTTGCGCCATTGACGGCTTCGGCGATTTCGTCAGCACCTCGTTTGCCGCCGGCAAGAAAGATGAATTGACCCTCCTGAAGAGGATCTATTTCCCGCACTCGATTGGCTTGTTCTACCTGGCCCTTACGCAATATCTCGGCTTCATGAAATACGGTGACGAGTACAAGGTGATGGGCCTGGCGGCCTATGGAAGTCCGGACTATGCCGGCTCGCTGCGGAAGCTGATTCGCCTCAAGCCGGGCGGGGGATTCGAGCTTGACCTCGCCTACTTCTGCCACTGGTCGGGTGACGCCAGCATGACGTGGAGCTCCGGCGAGCCCGTGCTCGACCCGGTTTTCTCGCCCAAGCTGGAAAAGTTGCTGGGCCCGCGACGCCGTCCCGACGCCCCAATCGAGCCGCGCCATGAAGCCATTGCCGCTTCGTTGCAGGCTGTCTTCGAGGAAGCGTCGTTTCATGTGCTCAGGAGTCTGCACGATATGACGCGCCTCGACTGCCTGTGCCTGGCGGGCGGCTGCGCCATGAACAGCGTGGTGAACGGAAAGATCCGTGAGAAGACGCCGTTCCGGGAAGTGTTCATCCAGCCCGCCGCGGCGGATAACGGAACGGCGCTGGGAGCCGCCTTTTACGTCTGGAACCGGCTTCAGGGCCGCCCGCGAGATTTTGCGATGGACCACGGATATTGGGGGCCGGAGTTCAGCAGCGATCAAATCGAGACGGCGCTGCTCGGGCGCCGCCAGGAGCTCGACAGCCGCGCTTGCCGCGTGCGCAAGATCGAGGATGAAAACGAGTTGTGCCGCTGGACGGCCGCAGAGATCGCGCAGGGAGAGATCGTGGGCTGGTTCCAGGGGCGCATGGAATGGGGGGCGCGCGCCCTGGGCAACCGCAGCATCCTGGCCGACCCGCGGCGGGCCGACATGCGCGACCTGATCAATTCAAAGATCAAATTCCGGGAGAAGTTCCGCCCCTTTGCTCCCTCCACCCTGGAAGAGTCGGCCTCGGAGTATTTCACGAATTCCGTTCCCGATCCCTTCATGATCCAGGTCTATGCCGTCCGGCCGGAAAAGAGGGCGGTGATCCCCGCCGTCATCCACGTAGATGGCTCGGGGCGGCTGCACACCGTGAACTCGAAGACGAATCGCCTCTACGCCGGGCTCCTCACGGATTTTGGAAAATTGACCGGCGTGCCGGTGCTCCTCAACACTTCCTTCAACGAAAACGAGCCGATCGTTCACAAGCCCGAAGAAGCCCTCGATTGCTTCCTGCGGACGGAAATGGACGTGCTGGTGCTTGGCCACTTCGTGGTCCAAAAGTAGGCGGCGCGAAAGGCAGAAGAGCCTGAAGCGGCGTCCACGGAGTACGCGGAGCACACGCATCCACGAGGGCGCAGAGGAGTTTGGGGCCTGTGCTTTGAGCCGTGTGTTTGCAGGGGATTGACACCGTGCAGGACCGTCCAAAATTGTCGCCGGATGATTTGCGAGTCTCTGCAATCGTGCTATAGAATGGTTTCCCTTCGCCGGGTAGACTGGAAGGATCGGAAATTCCGCCAAAGTGGATAGTCCCCTGATGACCTCCACCTCTGCTCAAGATTCTCCGTGCGGCTATCAAGAGGCGCTCTGTGTTCCGATACCCGCCGGCTGGTTCTGGATGGGGTGCGAGCGGGGACGCGACGATGAAAAGCCGGTGCACCACGTTTGGGTGGACGCTTTCGAGATGGCCGTCTACCAGGTCCCCAACCGCGACTGGGTAGCTTTCATGGAGGCAACGGCGCATCCTGCCCCCCCCAATTGGAAGGACACGGACTTCAGCCATCCCGACCAGCCGGTTGTGGCCGTCAGTTGGGTCGAGGCCGCGAAATACTGCGACTGGCTGAGCCGCCTTGTGGGGCGACGCTATCGCCTGCCGACGGAAGCCGAGTGGGAGCGCGCCGCGCGCGGCGGCCGCGAAGGCGAGCTCTATCCCTGGGGAAACGCTTTGCCGGATGAATGGCCAGAATATCAGCGGCGCTGGGGCGGAGAGGTGCGAGGCCCGCTGCCGGTCGGGCAAGGTACACCCAACGCCTTCGGCCTTTACGATATCGGCGAAAACGTGCACGAGTGGTGCGCCGATTGGTTCGACAAGGGGTATTATGCGGTCTCGCCCAAGCGCAACCCGCAAGGGCCGGCGAGCGGCACGCGGCACGCTTCGCGAGGCGGCGCGTGGCGCCACCAGATCAAGGCCAGCCGCTCCGCCGCGCGCTCGAGTATTCCTCCGGAATTCCAATATGCCGATTACGGTTTCCGTGTGGTTCGTGACATTCACTAACTGCCTTCGACAGGGAGAGATGCTGCCATGCCTGAACTCCGATACAACGTGATCACTCGCGATTGGGTCATCATTGCCACCGAGCGCGCCAAGCGGCCTGACCAGTTTAAGAGGACGGTACCAAGAAAGGCTATGCCCGTCCACGATCCGAAATGCCCGTTCTGCCCCGGCAACGAGAAAATGACTCCTTCGGCCACCTATATGGTGCCCATGGATGGAGCGTGGCGGGTGCGGGTGACGCCCAACAAGTTCGCCGCCGTTTCCCGCGAGGGCGAGCGCAAGCGGACGGTGCAGGGCATCAAGCGCACCATCACCGGCGTCGGAATTCATGAGGTGATCGTGGAGACGCCGGAACACAACCGAACCACCGCGCTCCTCTCGGACTCGGACGCGGAGACGCTGATCGAGACTTATCTAAACAGGTTCAAGGCGGCTTCCGATGATCCTCGCGTCGAGCAAGTGACCATCTTCAAGAATCACGGCGAGGCGGCCGGCACTTCGCTCGAGCACCCTCATTCGCAATTGATCGCCACGCCGGTGATCACCACGCAGTTGCGAGATCGCTTGTTCAGCGCGCTGGACCACTTTGACGAATACGGCGAGTGCATCTTCTGCCGGGTGCTCGACCAGGAGCTCAAAGAACAGATCCGCATCATCCTGGAGACGGAACACTTCGTGTCGTACATTCCTTTCGCGGATCTCACGCCGTTTTCCCTGCTCATCATGCCGCGGCGCCACATGGCGTGCTTCAACGAAATGAACGACGCCGAGGCCGCGGACTTGGCGCGAATCCTGCGGCGCATCCTGCTGAAGCTCTACCGCGGCCTGGGCGACCCGGACTACAACTACGTCGTCCGCACCGCGCCCACGGAGAATATGGGCGTGAAGTATTACCACTGGTACGTGAGCGTCATCCCGCGCCTCACCCGCATGGCGGGCTTCGAGATGGGCTCGGGCATGTTCATCAACGTCTCACTGCCGGAAGAGAACGCCAGCTTCCTGCGCGAAATGAGCGTCGAATAGGCAGGATTGAAGGCCCCCGCTCTGGTTGCAGCGTAAACCGCGGCGGTCTTTTGGGCGGGCAACGGGAGGGGAAAGTCAGTTCCGGACGTGCAGCAACACGTCCTTCGCGCCTCTCCGCCCGCCGTGGGAGCCGGCAGAGCGGCGCCCGCGATGGCCGGACCAGACCCTGCAACCCCTCCGGCACACTTCAACCTTCGCCGCCCCAGGCGGTCAGTGAGCCTTCGGGTTTTGCCGGGGTGATGCCCTAGTTGCGGTTCGGCACGGTGACGGGGCTCTCCAGAGCCGCCAGCCTTTGCCGATAATGCTTGGGGTAACTAACCACTTCGATTTGGACCTTGGCCAAGCCTGCGTACTCGAAACCAAGCTGTTTGGCTGCTCGTTTCGAGACGTCCAGGAAGCGGCCGGGGATGTACGGGCCGCGGTCGTTGACCTTCAGGACCAGAGTCCGGTTGTTCTTTAGATTGGTCACCTTGATTTGTGTCCCCAGCGGCAAGGACTTGTTTGCGGCAGTAAGTTCATTCATATCATAAGGTTCGCCGCTGGCCGTGGGGTTTCCTTGAAAGGCCTCGCCGTACCAGCTTGCCACTCCGACCTCTCGGTCCACACACTTGGGCTGCGGCGCATTGTATCTGGCATACGCCATGGATCCCGAGGGTCGGGCTTCAGAGCGGGCTGAGAGCGCCACCATTGCAGCCACCGCACAGCCCATTACCAGTTTCTTCATCCAACCTCCCTAAAAAATTGACCCTTCCAAAAGCCTGGGGTAAACCAGTTCTCCAAGCACTCAGAAGGGTCGCGGTGAAAGCTAAAATACAAAATTTTGTAGAATTTGTCAACCTTTATCTTTGCCGGGATCTACCAAACGGTCGGTCGGGATGGTCGGGGCATCTGCGCCACGGGCTATAGGGAAGGTGCCGGAGAATACCAGCAGAGGCGAGTCCTGAAGACATGCCGATGGGTTTCAATCTCTCAAGCGTCTTGAAGGCATTAGCCGGCTGGAAGTTCAGGAACTGGGCTAGTCGATTGCCTTGGCAAGCGGCTTTCCCTGCGAACCTGACGGCTGCCCGATCCCCATGGCGGCAGCCAACGTCGCTGGCAGGTCAGTAGGCTGCGCGGGGTCGACATAGACCCCAGGCTTGAAGGCGGATCCCCAGAAGATCAGGGGGACCTGGGCGTCGTAACTCCATGGACTGCCGTGGGTGCTGCCAGTCTCGGTTTGGATAGGCAGGGCGTAGGGCTCCAGCACGAAGTACACGTCCCCACTCCTTTGAGGATTGAAGCTGTTCGCCACCTTGCGGGCAACGGGCGTGTCAGGCAGGTTCCCGGTCATGATTTGGGAGCGGGTAAAGGCGGCTGCCACTTGGGGGAGATTGGCGGCTGCCTGGGCGGCAGTGTATTCGGCTTGCCCCAGGCTCGCACCTTGCTTGGTTAATGCGGCTCGGTTCAGGTAAATCTGGAACTCAGGCGCGCCTTTGACCCAATTCCCGGGGCCGAACTCGCTCATCAGAGCCTGGTTGACCGCAATGGTGATAGCCGATTGGTCGGCCCGGCCGGCCCCTAAGTGGTGCTCCTCGATGAACCTGGGCGAGGGTGCAACCCCGTGGTCAGCGGAAAGCGTAATCCACACGTTATTCAGCCCCACAGACTGATCGAGATCCTTGAAGAAGGCCGCCAGGTCGCGGTCGGTGCGAAGAGTCATGTCTGCCACTTCCTGGCTATAGGGACCAAACTGGTGGCCGATGTGGTCGTTTTCGCTAAGCGAGATGGCGAGCAAATCCGTCGCCGGCCCGCTCCCCAGGTGCTCCTCTTGGATGGCTTGGCGGGCAAAGTTCAGCTGGATTTCGCTCATGTAAGGGGTATCGTTAAGCCACTCAAGAAACCGCCGGCTGGGGCAGGGTTCATTGCTGCCAGACGCAAACTGTTTCAGGAGTTTGCCATTGCCTCCAGGGGTTACGGGCAGCGCTTGCCAGGGTTTGCCGCAATAAGCCGCTGCGGGGTTCTGAGCATTGAACCTTTCCACCCACGCGGGGAGGGTCTGCATGTAGTAGGTGCTGGTGACGAAATGGCCCGTCGCGACATCGTACCAGTAAGCGGCATTGGCCAGGTGACCGCCCGGCATGATGGCCCCGCGGTCCTTCAGGGATATTGAAACGACACGGGATTGGAAATTTGTCGCCAAGCGCAATTCGTCGGAGAAGGTATCACCGATCAGGCGAGTCGGAGACCTTCCCGGGCCCTCCGTACCACCGAGCAACCGGGTTGAGTCATCTTCCACACAGTTGACCATCTTGTGCTGCTGCCGGTCGTACCATTCGTTCCCGATGATGCCGTTCGTACTGGGATAAGCGCCCGTGGCGAGGGCCGCGTGGCCGGGACAGGTGGCGGTGATGGCGTCATCGTAGCGGCAGTCCACGAAGTTCGCCCCGCCGAGCAGGAGGTCG
Organism: Acidobacteriota bacterium; assembly: GCA_024638215.1. Taxonomy (GTDB): domain Bacteria; phylum Acidobacteriota; class Terriglobia; order UBA7540; family UBA7540; genus JAHEKS01. The sequence goes on from JAHEKS010000014.1 coordinate 21,785, forward strand.
AAGCCCCCTTCGACGAAATAGGGGCGAAAGCGCGCCAAGTACTTGTAAGGGAACTGATCGATGATGAGCACGACGATGAGCTTCGGGCGATGGCGTGACGAAGCTTCCGCCTCCGGCTTGGCCTGGGATTGGAAATGAGAAAAAGCGAACAACAGCCCACAGGCCGCAAGAAAGATGAGAGCCAATACTCGTCTGAGCAAGCATACCTCCCCGCAACAAGAGTGAACGGCTATCCGACAGAAACCAAGAAGTCTAGCAGAGGCCGGGCACGTCGAGAAAGAGTATTACCACTCGGCGTGCCGGCCGGAAGTGACTCAGGAGTACATGGTTCTGAATTTCTATTGACTTCGCCGCGCAGTCGCCGTATGTTTCTAGTTAATAGGCCAAGTTTTCCTGGCCGAGCCGCCATGATTCCTGCTCAACCAGCAAGGGAAGGGAAGTATGCCGGGACGTTTGTCGGGCTTTGATGCCATTTCGCCGGCCATCGAGCGAACCAAGCGGCAACTTTTTGCGCCGTTCCGGTTCAAGCACTGGATGCGGCTGGCGGTGGTTTGCATCCTTACGGGCGAGATTACGGGCGGAGGCGGCAGCGGCCTGGGCAGCGGCACCAATTTCAACTTTCCCACTCATCCGGGCCGGGGTGGCCTGGGATACCTTCCATGGCCGGGCGCGCCATTCAGATTTCCGGTCGAGTTCTTGGTCTGGGCGCTGGTGATCGCCATTGCGGCCGTCCTACTGGTGCTGGTGATGATCTACATTTCCAGCGTTTTCCGCTTCATTCTCTTCGACGCCGTCCTTTACAACCGGTGCGATCTGGGCGAAGGCTGGCGACGCTGGCAGCGGCAAGGAAGCAGCTACTTCCTCTGGCAAATCGGGTTTGGGCTGATATCGCTGGCCGCTTTCGGCATCGTGATCGGGGTCCCGATCTTCGCTGCTTGGCGAGCCGGATGGTTCAGCAACCCGGACAAGCACTTCGGCGCGCTCATTCTTGGCGGCGTCGGAGTATTCGGCTTGTTCGCGGCCATGATTGTGCTGGCTGCGGTGGTGTCTCTGTTCACCAAGGACTTCGTCGTGCCGGTGATGGCGCTGGAGGGCCAGCGAGTGCTGGAGGGGTGGCGGCGCGTTCTGCCTATGCTCGGACAGGAAAAGGGCGCCTATGCTTTCTACGTGATCGTGAAAATCCTTCTGGCCATTGGCAGCGCGATCATTTTCGGACTTTTGGATTTCTTGGTCATCCTGGCGTTGCTGATTCCCTTGGGCCTGGTGGGCCTTGTTTTATTCTTCGTCGCCAAGGGAGCGGGGATGACTTGGAATCCCCTCACCATTGGCGCGGTGGCGCTGGCGGGGACGGCTGTCATCCTTCTTTTGATTTTGACCATTGCCCTTGTGTCCACGCCAGCCATGGTCTTCTTCCAGGCTTATTCCATGCATTTCTTCGGGTCGCGCTACCAGACACTGGCGAACGCCATTGCCTCCTCCGGGCCCCCGCCGACCGCGCCGCCTTCCCCACCGCCTATCCCGGCGCCGATTACGTGATGACTTCGGTTCTCCAACCCCGGAGCAAGGGATTATCAGAAAAGATAACACCCGGCATTCGTGTGTGGCCCTGCCTTGACGAGGGGCCGCTTTTCTCATAGATTGGTTGTTCACATTTTGGTCGAGAATTTCCCATTTTAGGGACGGAAAACATTGTGGAAGGTTGACTGCTACCGAGGTGAAGTGCATCGCGACTCCTTACGCGGCCTCATCTTATTGGCTGCCGCATTCGCATTCCTTCCTTCAGCCCGGGCCTTTCAGCCAGTTCCCGCCCGGCACGGGCTGGTCGTGGCAGCTGAGCCCCTGGCGGCCGAGATCGGCGTCAAAATCCTCAAACAGGGCGGAAATGCGGTTGACGCCGCCGTCGCGGTCGGCTTTGCCCTGGCCGTTACCAATCCTCAAGCGGGGAATATCGGCGGCGGAGGACTGATGCTCATCCGGATGGCTTCGGGTGAGAGCGTGGTGATTGATTACCGCGAAGAAGCACCCGGGAAAGCCTCCCACGACATGTACCTGGACGCTCACGGCAATCTGATTCCCCACGCAACGCTCCTGGGAGGCCTCGCTTCCGGTGTGCCGGGAACGGTGGCGGGTCTGGCGCTGGCTGAGCGCAAGTACGGAAAGCTGGGCCTGGCGCGCGTAATCCAGCCGGCGATTCAATTAGCGAGTGAAGGCTTTCCCATGAGCTACTCGCTCAGCCGCCTGATGGTAGAGGAACGCGACCGCCTTTCGAAATTCGACGAGACCCGCCGCATCTTCCTGCGCGACGGGAAACCCTACGAGCCGGGAGATATCTTCCGCCAGCCGGACCTGGCTCAGACGCTGCGTCGCATCGCGCGGAAAGGACCGAAGAGCTTCTATCGGGGCAGGGTGGCGAGAGAACTCGTGGCCTCCATGAAGCGGCACGGTGGCATCATCAGCGCGAAAGATCTCAAGAACTATCAAGCGAAAATCCGGCCACCGCTTGTTGGCCACTTCCGCGGCTACACCGTCCTGACCGTGCCGCCCCCCAGTTCGGGCGGCATCGCTCTGATCGAAATGCTCAACGTGCTCGATCCCCTCGACCTTGGTCCTTCCAATTCCTTCCACTCCATCAGCCTGATTGCCGAAACCATGCGGCGCGCCTACGCCGACCGCGCAGCTTATCTGGGCGACACGGATTTCGTTTCCGTGCCGGAGGCCGGCCTGCTCAGCAAGGCCTACGCGGCCAAGCTGCGCGAGGAGATTCTGAATTCCAAGCCCGATGCGCCCGTTCAGGCCGGAGCGCCCGTTCCTTACGAGTCTTCGGACACAACGCATTTCTCGATTGTGGATGCGGAGGGCAACGCGGTTTCCAATACCTACACGCTCAATGAATGGTTTGGCTCGGCCGTCACCGTGGAAGGCGCCGGCTTTCTGATGAACGATGAGATGGACGACTTTGCCGCCAAGCCCGGCTCGCCCAACATGTTCGGCTTGATCCAGGGCGAAGCCAATTCGGTCGCGCCGCACAAACGCCCGCTTTCGTCCATGACCCCGACGATAGTTCTCGAGAACGTTCCCGCTTCGCGCTCCGAAGCTGCCGCTTCCACTGAGCACAATCCGAACCACGCAGGCCGACTCCCGGGTCCCGAGTCCCGAGTCCCGAATCTCGAATCCCGAACAACGAGTCCCGAGTCCCCAGTCCCGAATCCCGCCCAGCAAGTGCGGCTGGTCCTAGGCTCGCCGGGCGGGGCGACAATCATCAACACGGTGCTTCAGGTCCTGCTCAATGTCGTGGTGTACAAGATGGACGTTCTCGCCGCCGTCACGGCGCCGCGCTTTCACGATCAATGGATGCCCGACAAGCTGGAGATGGAACGGACGGGTTTTTCCGCCGACACGCTTGAGAAACTGGAGCAGGCGGGATATAAACTGGAATTTGCTGGCGGCCTCGGAGATTGCGAGGCGATAGCCGTCGATCCTCACACTCACTGGCGCTTCGGCGCGGCGGACCCCAGGCGCGGCGGGAAGGCGGCGGGCTACTGATGGAATTTGCGCTTTCCACCTATTTGTTCGTGAACGAGCGCCTCTCCGGCCACATCCTGGACAAGATTCTGGCGGCGGGCATTTCGCAGATTGAAATCTTCGCCGCCCGCCAGCACTTCGACTATCACGACCCCAACCACGTGCGTGATGTGGCCCAGTGGTTTGCCGATCAGGGCCTCAAGCTCCACTCCGTGCACGCCCCGCTCTACCCGGATCACGAGTGGGGGCGGTCCGGCAGCTTGCCGATTTCGATCGCCTATCTTCAGCGGCGGAAGCGCATTGATTCCATGGAGGAGATCAAGCGCTCGATCGAGGTTGCCGAGCGCCTGCCTTTCAAGTATCTCATCCTCCACTTGGGGCTGCCGGAAGAGGAATACGAAATCGAAAAGTATGACGCGGCCATGACTTCGCTCGAGCACCTCCGGATTTATGCCAAGGAACGCGGCGTGCAAGTCCTGCTCGAAAACGTCCCCAACCAGCTGGCCACTCCCGAGCGTATCCTGCAGTTCATCCAGTACACGCGCATGGACGATTTGAAGATTTGCTTCGACACCGGGCACGCGCACATGGGCTCCGGCGTCGGGCCCGCCTTCCAAACCTTGAAAGACCGCATTCTCTCCACCCACATCAACGACAATCATCGCGATAAGGATGACCATTTGATGCCTTTTGCAGGCAGCATTGATTGGGTGCGGACCGTGCGCGATTTCCGGGCTGTAGACGGCCAGTTTCCCATCCTTTTTGAGGTTCGAAACTACGGCACGGCACTCGAGACCCTCAACCAGTTGCGCGGCATCATCGAAAGAATGAAAGCCATTTCCTGAGGAGGAACGGCCCGTTGCCCCCCGTCGTCGAGATTCGAAACATCGCGCAATTCGCCGGGCAGGAAGTGGTCATCCAGGGCTGGCTTTATAACCTGCGTTCGAGCGGCAAAATCGTTTTCCCGCTGATTCGCGACGGCTCAGGAATCATTCAGGGTGTAGTGGTGAAAAGCGCTGTCTCGCCGCAAGTGTTCGAGCACGCGCGCGGGCTGACGCAGGAGTCGTCCCTGCGCGCCGCGGGGAAAGTCCGCGCCGACGCGCGCGCCCCCGGCGGCTTCGAGTTGGACATCACCGGCCTCGAAATCGTTCAATACGTTCCCATCGAACGGCCTTATCCCATCACGCCCAAGGATCACGGCATCGAATTCCTGATGGACCACCGGCACCTGTGGCTGCGCTCGTCGCGGCAGCGGGCGATCCTGGGCGTGCGGCACGAAATCATCAAGGCCTGCCGGGATTATTTCGATGACCGCGGCTTCACGCTGGTGGATACGCCCATCTTCACCCCCGCCGCGTGTGAGGGCACCACGACGCTTTTTGAGGTCGGATACTTCGAAGACAAAGCCTACCTCACGCAATCCGGACAGCTCTATAACGAGGCGACGGCGGCGGCGGTGGGCAAGACCTATTGTTTCGGCCCCACGTTTCGCGCCGAGAAATCCAAAACGCGCCGCCACCTGACGGAATTCTGGATGATCGAGCCGGAAGTCGCGTTCGCTCACCTCGACGACGCCATGGCGCTCGGCGAAGGCTTGGTGGCGTTTGTCGTCGAGCGTGTGCTGGCCAAGCGCCGCTCGGAGCTGAAAGTCCTCGAGCGTGACGTGGCCAAACTCGAAAAAGTCGTCCCACCCTTTCCGCGCCTGAGCTACGACGAGGCGGTCAAGATTCTGCAAGGGAAGGGAAGCGAGATCCAGTGGGGCGGAGACTTCGGCGGCACCGACGAGACCTTGCTGTCCGAAGGCTTCGAAAAGCCCCTGCTCGTCCACCGCTATCCCAGCCAGGTAAAGGCGTTCTACATGGCGCCCGACCCCGCGCGCCCGGAAGTGGCGCTGTGCGTGGACATGCTGGCTCCGCAAGGTTACGGCGAGATCATCGGCGGCGGCGAGCGCATCGCGGATGAGAAACTGCTCGTCGAACGTATCGAGAAAGAGAAGCTGCCGCCCGAGACTCTGGGCTGGTACGTCGACCTGCGCCGCTACGGCAGCGTCCCGCACTCGGGCTTCGGCATGGGCATCGAACGCGTGGTCGCCTGGATCTGCGGCCTCGAGCATGTCCGCGAAACCATTCCCTTCCCCCGCATGCTCTACCGCCTGACACCTTGAAGCAGGGCTTTTCAATCAAACGCAAAACTGACCTTGCCCTTTGAGGGAAGGCCTCATGGTAGGATATCCAACTGGCCGCTGAGAGGCCGTCGGGGGAGTTATCGTGAAGGTTCGAATTCTGGGAGTGCCGCTGGATCTTGGACAGGAGCGCCGCGGCGTGGACATGGGGCCGTCCGCGGTGCGCGCCGCGGGGCTGAACTCGGCGCTCAAGGCGCTGGGCCACAAAGTGGAAGACGCGGGAAACATTCACGTCAAGATTCCCGAGGAGCAGCACTTCGGCGACCGCCACGCCAAGTATTTGAACGAAATCGCCGAGACCTGCCAGGAAGTGGCGCACCGCATTTACCAGACATTGGAGGCGGGCTGCTTTCCCCTCTCGCTTGGAGGCGACCACTCGGTGGCCATCGGCACGCAGGCCGGTGTGGCCAAGTTTTATCGCGACCGTGAAAAGACAGTGGGATTGCTTTGGATTGATGCCCACGCCGACATGAACACGCCCGATTCGAGCCCCAGCGGCAACGTGCACGGGATGCCCTTTGCCGCAACGCTGGGCATTGGCCCCGAGTCGCTGACGCAAATCTTCGGCTTCTCGCCCAAAGTGCAGGCAAAGAATTGCGTGCTGATCGGCGCGCGTAACCTGGATAGCGCTGAACGCACGCACGTCAAACAATCGGGCATCAACGTCTTTACCATGCGCGACATTGACGAGATGGGCATGCGTACGGTGATGGAGAAGAGCCTGGCCCTCGCGGCGGAAGGGACCGCGGGCTATATGGTCTCCTTCGATATGGACGTGCTGGACCCGGACGAGGCTCCGGGCGTGGGCACTCCCGTCCGCGGCGGCATCACCTTTCGCGAGGCCCACCTGGCCATGGAAATGATCGCCGATACGCGCAAGATGCTGGCGCTCGAGGTGGTTGAAATCAATCCCATCATTGACATCGGAAACCGCACCGCCGCCCTGGGCGTCGGCCTGGTGACTTCCGCGCTGGGGAAGAAGATCCTGTGAAGAAGATTCGATTGGGATTGCTCTTTGGCGGCCGCTCGGGCGAGCACGAAGTTTCGCTGACCTCCGCGGCGTCGGTGATCAAGGCGCTCGACCCGGAGAAATACGAGATCGTGCCCATCGGCATCACGCGCGAAGGGGCGTGGCGCGTTGGAGCCTCAGCGCGCAAGCTGCTGGAATCGCCGCGCGCATTGCCGGCCATTCTCGAAAACGGCCAGCCGGTCACGGCCTCGGTCGATCCCCAGCGTCCCGCGCTGCTGGCGCTCAATTCGCAATCCGCAACCGGGAAGTCCACGCCCGCCGTTGACGTGGTCTTTCCGCTCCTGCACGGCACGTTCGGAGAGGACGGGACGGTGCAAGGGCTGCTGGAGCTCGCGGGCATTCCCTATGTGGGCGCGGGCGTGCTGGGCTCGGCCGCGGGCATGGACAAGGACCTCATGAAGCGCCTCTTCCGCGACGCCGGCCTGCCGGTGGTCCCCTGGGTGCTGGTGATGCGCGGTGAATGGGAAGCTGAGCCCGCGCGCGTGCGCAGGCTGGTCAGGAGACCGCTGCGATATCCCTTGTTCGTCAAGCCGGCCAACTTAGGTTCTTCAGTGGGTATCAGTAAGGTACATAACAGGAAAGAGCTTGGCACCGCGATCAACCTGGCGGCCTGCTACGACCGCAAAGTCATTGTGGAAAACGGAGTGGAGGGGCGCGAGATCGAATGTTCGGTGCTCGGCAACGACCGTCCCGTGGCTTCCGTCCCCGGCGAGGTTATTCCCGTCAACGAGTTTTACGATTACGAAGCGAAGTACGTCAAAGAAGGGTCCGAGATTGTCATTCCTGCCAAGCTGACGCGGGCGCAGACGCGACGCGTGCAGGAATTCGCGGTGAGAGCTTTCCGCGCCATTGATTGCGCCGGAATGGCACGGGTGGATTTCCTGCTGGATCGCAAGAGCGGCAAGCTGTGGGTAAACGAAATCAACACTATTCCAGGCTTTACGCCCATCAGCATGTATCCGAAAATGTGGGAAGCGAGCGGCCTCGCCTATCCTCAACTCCTCGACCGCCTGATTGAATTAGCCCTGGAGCGGCACCGGGACAAGAACCGCACCACGTACTCGCTCAGCCCTTCCCGATAACGGCGAATCAGTGCGCGGCGACTCTTTCGCCGTGGCCTTCCGGTTTCTTCATGATGTAAACCAGCGGAATGATCACCAGAAACGTGATGCCGAGCAGCCAGAAGGCGTCCACAAAGGAGAGCATGGCCGCCTGGCGCGCCACCATGCCGAACGTGGCATCGTAAGCGCCGTGCGCCGCGCTGGCAGGGTCCATGCCGCGCGAGGCGAGCAGGTTCGCGAGGCCGTTCAAGGTCATGCGCGCGCTCAGGTTGTAGGGATTGACGTGCGCGCTGAGATCGTTGATGTGCATCTGCGTGTGGCGGGCGACGACCGTGGTGACGTTGGCAATGCCGACGCTGCCGCCGATGTTGCGCATCAGGTTGAAAATGCTGGTGGCGTTTCCCATTTTTTCCTTGGGAATCGGGTCCATGGTGATGGTGGTCAGGGGAACGAAGAGCAGCGCCATCGAAAGTCCCTGGATGAATTGCGGCCAGAAAACATCCCAGTATCCGGAGTAGAGGTTGAGCCAGGATAGCTGGAAGAGTGTGAACGCGGCCACGCCCATTCCCAGCGTGAGGAGCTTGCGGGCATCGAAGCGCACCATGATGATCCCTACCACCGGCATGGCAATGAATGAGCCAAGACCACGCGGCGCCATGGCGATGCCCGCTTGCAGCGCCGGATAGCCCATCAAGGTTTGCAAGAGGATGGGCAGCAGAACCAGGCTGCCGTAGAGCACGAAGCCGAGCATGGTCATCAGGAAGACACCGGTGGCGTAGGTGCGCAATTTGAAGACCTTGAGGTCCACCACCGGGTGGTCCGTTGCGAAAAGTTCATAAAGGACGAAGGCCAGCAGTCCCACCGCGGAGATTACCGCAAGCGCGGTGACGGCGTGCGAGGAGAACCAGTCGTTCTCCTGGCCTTTGTCGAGGACGATCTGCAGCGCCCCGACTCCTACCGCCAGCATCCCAATGCCCCAGTAGTCCACGCGGCTGGACGTGCGCTTGATGTAAGGCGGATCGAAGATGAACAACTGCGTCATGATGAGCGCGAAGATGCCGACGGGAATATTGATGTAGAAAACCCAGCGCCAACTGTAATTGTCGGTCAGCCAGCCGCCCAGCACGGGACCGAGCATCGGCGCGACCACGATACCGAGCCCCCAGAAGCCCATCGCCTTGCCGCGGTCGCGCGGGGGAAAAGCCTCGAGAAGGACCGCCTGGGATATGGGCTGAAGCCCACCGCCGCAGGCGCCTTGAATAATGCGGAACAGAATCAGGGCGGGCAAGTTGGGCGCCAGGCCGCAGAGAAACGAGGCCGCCGTGAAGCCGGTAACCGCGGTCATCAGCAGGCGCTTGCGGCCGAAATAGTTGGCCAGCCAGCCGGTGATCGGCAGCACGATGGCGTTGGCGACCAGGTACGAAGTCAACGCCCAGGTGGATTCATCCACGGTCGCGGAAAGGCTTCCGGCGATGTGGGGCAGCGACACGTTTACGACGGTGGTGTCCAGCACTTCCATGAAAGTGCTGAGCATCACCGAGGTGGCGATGATCCAGGGATTGATCTGTGGGATTTCGCGTTCTTGGCTCATGCGCGCACCCGGGCCCTAAGTCCGGCTGCGCACAGAATGGTGTCAATGGTGCGGTCAATGCCGATGCTGGAGCAGACCATCAGATGATAGAGGCGGCGGTCCGTCCAATCGCGGTTGAAGTAGCGCTGAACGTAGGCGGCGCGCTGGCGGTCCCGTTCTTCGAGCAGGGCTTCGAGGTTCATTTCTCCGGGCAAACGCCCGCGAAGATTCGCCAGGCGCAGCTTGCGCGGCGCGTAGATGGAGACGTGGAAGGCGTCTTCGCGCCGTGCGAGGAGGCACTGCGCGCCGCGCCCCACGAAGACCGCGTCGCCAATTGAAGCGGCCTCCAGAAGGACCGCGGAGGAGAGGGCCGCCACCGCCTCGGAATCGACCGGCATGGCTTCGATGGTGGAGGCGGTACCCTCGTAGCCGCCTTGCCACAGGGCTTTCGCCATGCGGTGAAACCACGGGTCCACGCGCTCGTCGTACTGGGCTGCAACTTCCGGCGCGACTCGCGCGCGCGCGGCAATCTCGTGCACCGCTGACTGGTCCAGCAGGCGCCAGCCGAGGCGTGCGGCAAGCCGGTCCGCGATCTCTCCTCCTCCGCTGCCAAATTGTCTGCTGATGGTAATGATTCTTATCATGATGCCTACTTGGTGATCACCGTGGGTTCGACGGACATCCCGGGCCGCAGCAGGTGCTGGGGGTCTTCGCCCTTCTCGAAGACGATTTTCACCGGGATGCGCTGGACCACTTTGACGTAATTGCCGGTGGCGTTTTCCGGCGGCAGCAGGCTGAACTTCTCGCCCGTCGCCGCGGCGATGCTTTGCACGTGCCCGCGGAAATCCCGGCCGCCCAGGGCGTCAACCGAGATAATAGCCGGCTGGCCGGGGCGCATATTCTTGAGCTGGGTCTCTTTGAAATTGGCGGTCACCCAGATGTCTTGGAGCGGCACGAGAGCCATCAGGGGCTGGCCGGGCTGGACGATCTGACCCAGCTCGACGGTCTTTTTGCTGACCTGCCC
>JAHEKS010000218.1 GCA_024638215.1 Acidobacteriota bacterium
GCCATGGTGCTGCTCGGCGTGCTCGGCGGCAAGCTTCAAAAGCTCTTCTTCGTTTTCTGCCGTGATTTCCTTGGGACAGTTCATTCCCAAGTCGCGGCAACGCAGCATTTTTGCCATGGCAGCCTCCTCGTAGCATCTCGCCTGATTGCAGCCGGGATTCTACCACCGGCGCGGGCGCGTCAAGCCGGAATATTCGCGCCCAGGCGCCGGCTTGAACTGGGCGCGCGTTGGCCGCACGCATTGCAAACTGCGCGATAGATACGCCACCTGCGTCGGGACGGGCACGCTTGAGCTCCAAGCGGCGGCCAGTCGCCGCACTCCAAAGGGATTTCCTGTGCCCAGGCGCGTCGCGTTGCGGTTGACTTTCGACAAACCTTGGGTATGATAAGCGCCTATGCCCGAAGAAGGAATCCAGCGGCGGCGCTACCCGCGCTATTCTACTAGCCTCGATGCGACGGTGTATCTGGCCACGGGAGCCATTGAGGCGCGCATCGTGCAGATCAGCCGCGGCGGGTGCCTGATCTTTCCTCCCCTGCCATCTCAACCGTCCCCGGCCATCAAGCTCTCGTTCCAGTTGAGTCCGGACATGCCTTCCATCAACTGCAAGGCGGAGATCGTTTACAACATCATGGATCGAGGAAGCGGCATTGCCTTCAGCGAAATCTCCGAATACAACCGCGACCTGATCCGCGACCACTTCGAAAACCAGCCCGCAGAAAAATGTTCGCCCGCGCCGTGACGCGGCGCGGGGGCCGCCTCTCTCGCCGGTTTTTGTCAGCCAACAAGTGAGGATTACGTTATTTGATGACATAGGCCCCTGTGGCGGCGCTGTTCTCAGCCCCGAAGAGCGCCGGTGGGGACACCGCGCTACAGCCACTTGCCTTTACGAATAATCTCAGGGAAAATACCTCGCCAGACGAAGGTCTGTGAAGTGTTAGCCTATCTGACAAGAAGAAGTCCCTTCCAAAGCCGGCTGCAAGCCCTGGTGCCGGGCGAAGCGGGCCGAGTCGAGCGCGTGCTGGCCACGGCGCGGGCTTTTCTGGCGGTCTCCTCGCTGGTGGCGATTTGGATTGATCCCACCGAGCCCAGCCGTTACGCCTCGCTCGCCTACGGCTTGATCCTCGCCTACGCGGTTTACAGCCTGTCGGTTTTCGCCTGGGTGCGGATGCGCCGGGATTTCGGTATTCCGTTTCAGATAACCCTGCAAGGGATTGATGTCTTGTGGCCGGCGGTCATTTCGGTTTTCAGCAGCCCCGCCAGCAGCCCGTTTTTCATCTTCAATGCTTTCGTGTTGTTGGAAGCGGCTTACCGCTGGGGATTCCTGGAAACGCTGGCCACCGGTGCGGCGGAGATCCTGCTTTATTTTTCCGCGGCCTCGTTGGCGGTGCTGGGCCCTGAGGCTTTCCGCGCCGTCGTGGGCGAGGAACTAGACGTGAACCGCCTGATTATGCGCCCGCTCTATCTGGCGATCATGGCGTATCTTTTGGGATATCTGGGCGAGCAGGAAAAATTGCGGCGCGCGGAAGTTTCCGGCCTGGCCCGCCTGATCGGAAAAGTGCAGGCAGAGATCGGACTGCGGGGGGCACTGCGCGTACTGTTTGAGGACACGTTGAGGGTTTTCGGCTCGTTGCACGCGCTGCTCGTCGTGCGACAAAGGAGTTCGGGGCGCGTCATCGTCTGGGACGGTGTGACGCAGGACCGCGGCGTCGTCCTCGCGTGGTCGGAGCCCGAGGATTCACCGACCCCGCATGAGATCGAATCGGCGGGGGGCGTGTGGCTGCTGCGCGGATTGCGGGAGGGCGAGCGAACCCGAGCCGAGGTGGTGTCTGCGCTGGACAATGAAGGATTCGAGCTGCGCAAGGTGCGCTGGCCCTTGACGGAGGGCCTGCCGAAATCGTTTCCGCCCTTCCACACGGCGCTCGTGGCGGCTTCGAATCTTGCCGGTGAGTGGTCCGGCTGGCTGTGGATTCTGGATCCCGACCTCGGCCCGGCGCCGCAGACGGCGGCGATCTTCTTGCGCACGCTGACCAGCCAGTTGGGTCCCGTCATCCACAGCATTTTCGTAGCGCGGCGCCTCAGGTCGCAGGCCGGCGCCATGGAGCGCGCCCGCGTGGCGCGCGAGCTGCACGACGGCGTGATTCAGTCCTTAATTGGCATGGAAATGCAGGTTGACGTTTTGCGCCGGAAGTCTCCGGCATCACCCGCGGACCTGGAGTGGGAGCTTTCCGCCCTGCAATCGAACCTGCACCAGGAAGTCCTCAACCTGCGCGAGCTGATGCAGCAGATGAAGCCGGTCGAGCTCGGCCCCAGGCAGTTCCTGGAATTCCTTGCTTATATGGTGGACAAATTCCAGCGTGATACGGGGATTGCCGCGAACTTCGTCTCCTCGGTGGATGAAGCGAGCTTGGCCCCGCGGGTGGGGAACGAAGTGGCGCGGATCGTCCAGGAAGCGCTGGCGAACGTGCGCCGGCACAGCGGCGCCCGCCACGTGGTGGTGCGCTTCGACGCCAAAGACGGCTTCTGGAAACTGGCGGTGGATGACGACGGTTGTGGCTTTGATTTTTCCGGCCGGATGTCGCAGGTCGAACTCGACAGCGCCCGCAAGGGGCCGGTGGTGATCAAAGAAAGAGTCCGTTCCATTGGGGGCGACCTTACTATAGAATCCCTTCCCGGACGCGGGTCGCGCTTGGAGATCAGTTTCCCGCAGAGGAATCATGGATAAGAACTCCGGGTCTGTCCGCATTCTGATCGCCGACGACCACCCCATTTTCCGGGACGGCCTCCGCAAGCTGCTGGAAGCTGAGCCGGGGTTGGTGGTGGCGGGCGTGGCGGGCGATGGCGCGGAGGCCGTCAGGCTGGCGCGCGAATTGAGGCCGGACATCCTTTTGCTGGACCTTGCCATGCCGCGCCTGCCGGGCTTGGAGACGCTGCGCGAGCTGGCATCGTCGGAAACGCCGGTTCGAACCATTATCCTGACCGCCGCCATTGAAAAAGCGCAGATCGTCGAAGCCTTGCAGCTTGGCGCGCGCGGCATCGTGATGAAAGAATCCGCGACCGCCATGATGCTGAAGAGCATTCGCAGCGTCATGAACGGGCAGTATTGGGTGGGGCACGAAAGCGTTTCCAGCCTGGTGCATGCGCTGCGCGGGATGGCGGGTCCCCCGCCCGCGCCGAAGAAGTTCGGCCTGACCCCGCGCGAGCTGGAGGTCATCGCGGCCATTGTCGCGGGCTACGCCAACAAAGATATCGCCCAGAAGTTCGGCATCAGCGAACAAACCGTCAAACACCATCTGACCAACATTTTCGACAAGTTGGGGGTCTCGAACCGGCTGGAGCTGGCCCTGTTTGCCGTCAACCACCGCCTGGTCGAGCCCGAGTAGCCCCTTTTTCCCAAGACCTTGCGACATCTCGTCCCTACCGGCCTATTAATCTGATAGATAATGCTACCTTAGTGCTACTCCTCTGGCACTTTCCCCCCATTGGCGAAATTCTGCCTTCGACTATATTGACCGTGTACAAGCATCCTGAGGAACCGGGCGTGACGCCGGCGGGGTGCGCCGGCGGTTTGGAAAGCCAAGAATGAGCCGCTGGGTCAGCGACACTAAAGAAAAAACGGAGCGCGCTACGCGCTTTGTCATTTCAATGCCGTTGCGGTACCGCATGCCGGGCGAGACGGCTTGGCATAGGGGAAAAGTGGAGAATATCAGCCGCACCGGCGTGCTGTTCAGCGCGGAAGAATTGATGGACGTTGCCTCGCCAGTCGAAATGACTTTTCAGTTGCCGGTCGAAATCGGCGGGCCCGGCGCCGCGCAGGTTCTCTGCGTAGGGAACGTCGTGCGCACCGTGCTGCCGCCCACGAGCGACCAGCCCCCGGCCATGGCGGCCAGTATCCGCTCTTATAAATTCAATCCGAAAATCGAGGAACCCTAAGGCATGAGCGTCAACGACGATTGCGGCGGACGCAGGACCTGGCGGTCCCGGCGGTGGCGCATGCCCACGGGCTTTTCCTTGGGAGGTTGTAGAAAATGAAACGCAGCATGAGGAATTTCCTTTACGTCACGGCCCTCGTCACAGGCTTGGGCTTTGCGGGTTATCTGGCGCGAGGTTCGGCGCTTCTGGCGCCGGCCTCCGGAACTTGGGCTCCTGCTGCGGGCGTAATGGCGCTAGCGCGCTCGGGCGCGGCAGCGGCATTGCTGCCTGACGGCCGCGTGCTCATCACCGGCGGCGCAAGCGCCGGCGTGGCGCAAGCTGACGCCGAACTCTTCAACGCCGACGGCACTTTCTCGGCGGCGGCGCCGATGCTCGCGGCGCGCGCCAAGCATGCTGCGGTCACGCTTCAGGACGGCCGAGTGCTCGTCCTGGGCGGAACGGGCGCGGACGGCAATGCCACAAGTGCGGCTGAGCTTTACGATCCCTCCGCGAACGCGTGGTCTTCCGCGGGCTCGATAGGCGCAGCGGTCTCCGGCCTCACGGCCACCTTGCTTCAAGACGGGCGGGTGCTCGTCGCGGGCGGCGAGAATGGCGGCACGCCCAGCGCGGCGGTCGCGATCTACGACCCCGTTTCGGGCAACTTCTCGGCGGCGGGCGCGCTCTCTTCGCCGCGCATGAACCACGCCGCGGCGCTGCTCGATGACGGCCGCGTGCTGATTTCCGGCGGCTCCGACGGCACCAATGCTCTCGCAACCTCCGACCTCTACGACCCGGCGGCGGGCGCAGTCACGGCCGGCCCGGCGCTTAGGTTTGCGCGCCAAGGCTCGACGGCCACCGCGCTCGATGACGGCACGGTCCTGGTCGCGGGCGGCAGCGACGCCGACGGCGACCTCAATTCGGCGGAAATCTTCGATCCCACGGTTGGAACCTTTGCGCTCGCGCCCAGCAGCCTGGCGGCGCCGCGCACGGGACATCTCGCTTTCCTGCTTCCGCACAACAATTCCGTGCTGATGGTGGGTGGAACGTCTTCGGGCGCTCCCGCCACGACGGCGGAACTTTACCTTTCGTGGACGGGCGGCTTTGTGCCCACCGGCTCGCCGAGCGCGGCTCGCGCGGGCGCGGCAGGCAGCGCGCTCAGCCAGGATGGCATGTTGGTGGTTGCGGGCGGCAACGACGGAACATCTGATCTTGCCAGCTCCGAGGTTTACGGCTTCGCGACGGTCAAGACCGACGCCGCCGACTACGCTCCGGGGTCAGTCGTCACCATCACCGGCTCCGGCTGGCAGCCCGGCGAAACTGTTACGCTGACTTTCCTCGAATCGCCGCTGATTGATACGCCTTCGCAGTTGCAGGCGGTCGCCGACCCGTACGGCAACTTCTCCAACAGCCAGTTCTCGCCCGACCTGTATGACGTGGGCGTGAAGTTCTACCTGACGGCTGCGGGCTCCATCTCCCAGGCGCAGGCGACGTTTACGGACTCTGTCAATAGTGTAACGATTAACTCTATTACGCCGTCTACGACGATCACTTCGCTACCGGCAAGTGTGACGGCCAACTTCACGTACACGACCGGTTCGACAGGGACCACCTCCGGAGAACTCGACCTTGTTGGGACCTCTGTTTCTGCAACTAAGGCATTGGCGACCGGCAGTGGGATAACCGACTCCATAACCATGACCATCCCGGTGGGGACTCCGAATGGTACATACAACGTCAAAGTCGTAGTCACCAACACTGCGGGAACGGGTGCAAATCAGAAGAACGATGTTAAGAACGGGGCAGTAGTTATCAATGTGCCGAGTGACACCACGCCGCCCACAATCAACTGCACGGTCCCTGACCAGAGCGTTTGGTACGGGAGCGATGTCACTGTCAACTGCACGGCGTCGGACAGCGGCTCGGGCTTGGCGAACGCGTCCGACGCGAGCCTCAGCCTGACCACGAGCGTCAGTGCGGGCACGGAGACCGCCAGCGCGCAGACCAGCTCGCACCAAGTCTGCGACAATGACGGGAACTGTGCGACGGCTGGGCCTTACACCTTCAAGGTCGACAAGAAGGCGCCCACAATTAGCTGCACGATCCCCGACCAGAGCATCTGGTATGGGCACGATGTTACGGTCAGCTGCACGGCTGACGACGGCGGTTCTGGCCTGACGAACCCGAGCGACGCGAACTTCACTCTGAGCACCAGCGTGTCGGCGGGCACCGAAACCTCAAGCGCCTCTACTGGGTCCAGGATGGTAACCGACGCTGTGGGGAACAGCGCCACGGCCGGTCCTTACACGTTCAAGGTGGACAAGAAGGCGCCGACCGTCAGTTGCACGGTCCCCGACCAGACGATTTGGTACGCTGCCGACGTTACGGTGCCCTGCACGGCTGCGGACAGCGGTTCCGGCTTGGCGAACGCGGCCGACGCGAGCTTCAGCCTGACCACGAACGTCACCGCAGGCACGGAGACCGCAAGCGCCTCTACTGGATCTAAGACGGTAGCCGACGCTGTGGGCAACAGCGCCACGGCGGGACCTTATACCTTCAAGGTCGACAAGAAGCCTCCGGATATCCAAATCTCCAGTCCGTCCGCTCCTGGAAACTATCTACTCAACCAAGTGGTGACGGCAACCTACAACTGCACAGACGGCGGTTCCGGAACGGCAAGCTGCAGCGGCCCCGTGTTAAGCGGTAACGCCATTGACACGTCGTCTGTTGGCCAGCATACCTTCACGGTGTCGGCGACGGACAATGTTGGGAACTCGACCTCCAAGAGCGTGACCTACAACGTCCAATTCAATGTCTGCGTTCTCTACGACCAGTCCAAAATCTGGAAGTCGGGTTCGACGATTCCGATTAAGGTCCAGCTCGTGGACGCCAACGGCGTGAACTACTCCTCATCCTCGATCGTTGTGAGTGCAATTGGGCTGGCGTTTACCGGGACCATACCTAACGTGGAGGCCGAAGACTCAGGGAATGCTAACCCCGATGACAACTTCCGCCTCGCGGATGGTATGTACATCTTTAACCTGAGCACCAAAGGACTCATCGATCAGGGCACCTCGTGGAAGCTCTTCTTTATGGCCACGGGTGATCCTGTTCAGCACTCGGTTATGTTCTTGATCAGGTGTTGAAATTCGGGGCAGGCCGCGCACGCGGCCCGCCCCGACTTCAGCGCCGGTTGGAGCCTGCCCTGAGGCAGGAAGGGACCGGCGGCGTTTTGGCGCTCATGGAGCGCCGCTACGACGCGTGGCCCACTGGCCACACGAATCTTAGGCTCCGGGTTGGAAAACAACCCGGAGCCTTTCTTTTTTTGTGGGGGCGTAAGGGCGGTTCGTGAATCGCCCCTACAATGGGTGATGGCCGGTTGGCGCAGACCCTCCGGGTCTGCGATTCGTTGGTGCTTCTTGCGCCTTCGGCGCGCAGACCTGAAGGTCTGCGCCAGCCCGGGGGGTTGCTCCCGCCTGGGTCAGCGAAACAGCGTTCGCCGGGCGGCGGGCGCATGACGATTTCCCCTAGTTCTCTGGCGAAAACCCGCCCAATTCCTACCGAAAATTAAGTCTTGACTAGTTGGATAGCCTTGGTGCAAGCTATGCGCCCAGGTAGGACGCCGGCATGGTGGCCCGGCGGGCTAGCAAGCATTAAGCATAAGAATGAGCGACAAGAGCAGCGAAGCGGGGCTGAAGCCGGACCGTGCGCAGCGTTTTGCCATCCCGATGGCCCTGCGCTATCGTCGCCGCGGCGAAAAGAGTTGGCGCAGGGGGAAAGTGGAAAACGTCAGCCGCACCGGCGTGCTCTTCAGCGCGCGACTTCTGATGGAGCCCGGCTCCCCGGTGGAAATGAGGTTGCATCTGGCGGATGCAACCAGCGTGCCCGATGCCGCCCGGATATTCTGCAAGGGGAATGTCGTGCGCGCCGTGCAGCCGTCCGCCACCTCTCAGACACTCTCCTTGGCTGTAAACATCCAATCTTATAAGCTCATCCCCAATTTGTCGGTGTAAGGGCGGGGGTCGGCGACCTGCGGAAAGATGCAGATCCTTCGCTGATGTCATAAGGTCGTCGGCTCCTCGATGGGGAGAGTAAACTGGCGTTGTTAGCACGACCAGGAACTCTCAACCGAAGGAGGAGCCGACGCATGATTATTATAGGCT
>JAHEKS010000219.1 GCA_024638215.1 Acidobacteriota bacterium
CCGTGCTCGATCATGTAACCCCAGCTCGGGTACGTGGTCTGCGTGGCGAGATCGTAGGCGAGATCGGAATGGCCGGTCTCCGTAAGCACGGGGAACAGATACTTCACGCCGATGAACCCCGTGGTCACGTGCGTGTTGTGGCGATAGAGAATATCCCAGACGAGATTCCTCTCCACCACATTGCGGTGCTGCTTGGGCACAAGGTCCAGGAAAAGCGCCATGGCATTGGCGGTCTGAGTTCCGATGGAATAGTTTTCCGTCTTCGGGTCGTAGAAGGTGCGATTGAAAGCGTCGTGAACCTGTTCCGCCAGTTTCGAAGTGGCCTCGGCGTCGGCGGTCTTGCCCAGCACGCGCGCGACGTCCCGCAGGATGCGCACGTCGTAATAGTAATACGCGTCGGACGTGACCTCGACAGGCGTCGTATCAATCGCCACCCAGTCCCCGTAGCTGCCAAAGCGCACGACGTCGTCCGAGGCCCGGCTGCGCAGGTACTCGACGTACTTTTTCAAGCCGTCGTAGTTTTGCTCCAGAATTCGGCGGTCGCCGTACTGCTCCCACATGTACCAGCAGAGCAGCGGATAGGCGGTGCCCCAGGCGGGGTCGGCGGGATATTCGCCGTAGCCGTGCGGCACGGTGTCGGGGAGTTCGCCGTCGGGCTTCTGCGCGTCGCGGATGTCGCGGATGAAATTGGTGTAGAACGCCGCCATGTCGAAGTTCATCATGGCCTCTTCCGCCGTCACCTGCGCGTCACCCATCCAGCCCATGCGCTCGTTGCGCTGGTCGCAATCGGTGGGGATGCTGAAGAGATTCGTGAGTTGCGACCATCGAATGAGTTTCTGAATCTGGTTCAGAATTTCTTTCGAGGCCGCGAAGCTGCCGGTGGTCTCAACCGCCGAGTGGGCCACCCGCGCGCGCAGGCTGGCCAGGCTGGGGGTGCCGGGGAAGCCCGTCACTTCCACGTAGCGAAAGCCGTGATAGGTGAAGCGCGGCTCGTAAACCTCTTCGCCTTCGCCGCGCAAGGTGTAAACGTCGCGCGATTTGGCCGTGCGGATATTCTCGCGGTTGATGTTCCCGTCCGGGTAGATCAATTCCGAGTAACGCATCCTGACGCTCGTTCCGCGAGGTCCGGAGACGCGCAGCCGAGCCCAGCCGGAAAGGTTCTGGCCAAAGTCGAAGACATAGACGCCCGGCTCGGGGTTCATCATCTTGACCGGCACCAGGGTGTCCACCACGCGGATGGGCGGCATCATCTGTGCGGAAATTTCGCCCTTCGGTCCCTGCACGGGTTTTGCCGTGCTCCAGGCCGAATCGTCAAATCCCGCGCGGTCCCAGCCGGGCGTTTCCAGCCGCGCATCGTAGGTTTCGCCGTCCCACACGCTGTCGCTCGAGACGGGCCCGTCTTTGGCTTTCCACTTCGGCGTGCTTTCGACGCTCAGCGTCTTGCCGTTGGCGAGTTCGATATTCAGTTGAAAGAGCAGGGCGCGCGACTTGTACCAGCCCTCGCCGAGCATCACGCCCACCGCGTTCGCGCCGGGCCTCAAGTAGCGCGTGACGTCGTACGTCGAGTAGAGCACGCGCTTGTCGTAGGTCGTCCAGGCGGGGTCAAGCTCGTTACGGCCCACCTTCCTGCCGTTGATGCGCAGCTCGTAGTAGCCGACGCCGCAAATGTAAGCGCGGGCGCGGGCCGCTTCAGCGGGGATTTGGAATTCCGTGCGCAACTGATTCGCCCCGCCAATCCACTGTCCCTTCCAATCGTCGCGCGCGAGCAGCCCCATTCCGAAATGCGCCGCCGGGCTGTAATCGCTGGCGCGGCCTTCCTTGTCCCAGGAACGAACTCTCCAAAAATAAGTTTGGCCGCTTGCGAGCGCCTTGCCGGCGTAAACGATTTGGGAAGTGTCTTCGGATGAGACCTTGCCGCTGTCCCACTGGTCACCCTTGTTTTCTTCGAGAAGCTTGGAACTGGTGGCGACCAGAATTTGATACGCGGATTGGGCTTCGCCGCGCCCCGGATGCGCGAGCACCCAGGAAAATCTCGGCTGAGTCACATCAATGCCGAGGGGATTCGTCAGGTATTCCACGCGCAAATTCGATGGGCTCGCGAAACCGGTTTCAGCGCCGGCGGCGCGCAAAGCTAGCGCCGGGCAAATTGTGAATACTGTCATGACCAGAATGCAGGAGAATTTTGCTCGATTGGGCATGATCCACCTCGCGGATGCACCGAATGAAGGCCTCTTAGGGGGCCGAAACCAAGGCTTATATGCCCCGCGGACCCGATTGTCAATGCCGGTGAAGTTCTTTCCAGCGCTTGCGGAAGGGCTTGGCCGCCAGCATCGGGAAATCGCGGCCGTCGGTCCAGGCGGCCAGAGGGAAATAGGGAAACTTTCGAATCCATCCCTGCTGCGAAAAGAATCGCAGCCCGGCGCGCGAGAGCCTTGCGCCCAGCGCAAACGCCCACGGCCGCTGCATCACCCAGGCCCACACGCGCATCGCCGTGCGCTCCGCGATGGGAGAACGCTTGGGTTTCGGCGCCGGGGTCTGCTCCTGCGCCCGGCCGCGCAGGTGAAGCAGCAAATCGGGAATGTTGATTTTGACGGGACACACTTCGCGGCACGCGCCGCAGAGCGAAGAGGCGAAAGGCAGCTCGCGCGCCTGTTTAAGCCCTACAAACTCGGGCGTAATCAGCGCGCCGATGGGCCCGCTGTAAACCCAGCCGTAAGCGTGGCCGCCGATTTTGCGATAGACGGGGCAGGCGTTCAGGCAGGCGCCGCAGCGAATGCAATAGAGCGCCTCGCGCATCTTCTGGTCGGCCAACGCGTGCGTGCGGCCGTTGTCCACCAGCACCACGTGCATTTCCTCCGGGCCGTCCTCGCCATTGCGGCGAGGTCCGCTGAGGAAGGACGTGTAGCTGGTCAGCTTCTGGCCGGTTCCCGAGCGACCCAGCAGACGCAGGAAGATGCCGAGGTCGGCAAAGCGCGGAATGATCTTCTCGATCCCCACCAGCGCGATGTGAACGCGCGGCGCGGTGGTCGAAAAGCGAATGTTGCCTTCGTTTTCAATGACCACCACGGCGCCGGTTTCCGCGACGGCAAAATTCGCGCCGCTGAGGCCGGCGCGCGCTTTGCGAAACATCTCACGCAGCGCCTGGCGCGCGATGGCGGTCAGGCGCTCCGGCTCCTCGGTGCGCTCGGAGCCGATGTTTGCCGCGAACAGTTCCGAGACGTCGTGCCGCGTCTTGTGCATGGCCGGGGCAACGATGTGCGCGGGCCGCTCGCCGGCCAGTTGCACGATGAACTCGCCCAAATCCGTTTCCACGGCGCGGATGCCCGCCGCTTCGAGCGCGTGGTTGAGCTCGATCTCCTCGCCGAGCATCGTTTTGGCCTTGACCACTTCTTTCGCTCCGGCTCGCTCGACGATCCCGCATACGATCGCGCAAGCCTCTTCGCCCGTCGCCGCCCAGTGAACCACGCCGCCGCGCCGCTCGGCGTTCGAGGCGAACTGCTCGACGTAACGATCGAGGTGTTCGATCACCTCGCGCTTCAGCTCGTGCGCACGCTCGCGCAGGCGCTCGAAGCCGGGGACTTCGCTCTTCGCTTGCAGTCGCTGGGAAAGAAGCCGCAGGGTCGAGGAGCGATAGGCCTCCTGCAGGTGCGCGTCGGCCATGGCTTCATGCCCGCGCTCGTGGATCAACTCGCTCTGGACTGTGTTTTCGCTCATTCCTGTTTGGCCAGCACTTCCGCCAGGTGCATGGTCCGAAGCGGCAGGCCGCGGCGGCGGATGGCGCCGGCCAGGTGCATGAGGCAGCCGCTGTCGTTGGCGACGATGATTTCCGCGCCCGATTCGGCCGCGGCGCGCAGCTTGTCCTCCGCCATCGCCACCGAAACTTCCGGAAATTTAACCGAAAAGGTCCCGCCGAAACCGCAGCACAGCTTGTTGTCTTGCATCTCGACCAGTTCGAGGCCGCGCACGGCGCGAATCAATTTCCGCGGTTCGCTTTCGATGCCCAACTCGCGCAGCAAGTGGCAGGAATCGTGGTAAGTCACGCGGCGGCGAAAGCTGGCGCCCACGTCTTCAACCTTGAGGACCTTCACGAGAAATTCCGAAAACTCAAACATGCGTCCGCGCAGGTCCTCAGCCTGGCGCAGGCGCGCGGGATCGCCCGAGAAAAGCCCCGGATAGAAGACGCGCACCATGCTGGTGCAGGAGCCGGAGGGCGCAACCACGTATTCGGCGTCCTTGAAAATGTCCAGCATGCGCGCCGCCACCCGGCGAGCCTCCTCCCGGTATCCCGTGTTGAAAGCTGGCTGTCCGCAGCAAGTCTGCGCGGGATTGAAAGTCACTTCCACGCCCAGCCGCCGCAGCACGGCGACCACGCATTCGCCCACGACGGGAAAAAACTGATCGCCGAGACAGGTTATGAAAAGCGCCACACGAGGCATTCCGCACGTCCCGTTAACTAATATTGAATGGCCGGTGCCGGCGCCAACCGCGGACGATTGCTGGTCCTACGAGCATCCCCGGTGTTGGCTTCCCTCGCCGCTTCGCCCCCTCAGGATATTGGATGTACCGAGAGACGCTTGGAGTGGCCAAAGCGGTTCCGACAATGTCGAGTGGTTGACGCCAAACTCTTGCCTTGGCGGACTTCGACGGCATCGAGGGCGCCGAATTACGAAACGCCACGCTACTTGAATTCTCGAGCGAGGTCAAGGCGCCGGTCGCAGAGAAGAGAATCAAGCAGGGGTCGCGCGCATCTTGATAATTCGCGCCTCTTGCGTCAGAATTTCAAGCATGGGGTTGCGCGACCGCATTCGAACGCTCTTTCGGATTTTCCTGATGTTCACGGTGCTGGTGGCGGTGGCGCTCGTCAGCGCCATCACGACCATTCGCATCGCCATTCGCGGCCACGTAGCGACCGTGCCGGACTTGACCGGTGTGCCGGTGGACAAAGCCGAGCGCGCACTGAGCAACCTCGGCCTGGGAATGGATGTGGAAGACAAGCTATACAGCCAATATCCTGCCGAAGCGGTGGTCTCGCAAGTGCCGGCGAGCGGCACGCGCATCAAAACCGGCCAGCACGTTCACGTGCTGGTGAGTCTTGGGCCCATGCAGGCCAGCATCCCCAACTTGATCGGCACGAGCGTGCGCGCGGCGAGGATAGTCGCGTTGCAGCGCGGGCTCACGGTGGGAGACGTGGCCTCGGTTCACGCGCCAGACGCTCCGGCGGATGAAATTCTGGCGCAGGATCCGCCGCCCGAAAACACTTCGGCGCGCAGTCCGGCCGTGAATCTGCTGGTCTCGCTCGGCGCGCAGCCGCCGGCGTACGTCTGCCCCAGCTTTGTGGGCCGCCCGCTCAACTCCGCCCGCGCGGACCTGGAGAAGGCGGGAATCAAGGTCGGCCAGGTGACTCCCATGCCGGTGATGGGCGTCGCTTCCAATACCATCCTCAGCCAGACCCCGCTCCCGGGCAGCAAGATCGGCCCCGACACCGTTATCAATTTCCAGGTTGCCCAATAGTCACGCCGTGACCGGCGGCGTGAAGACACAAGGCGGCTTATCTGCGAGTGGGCCGGTGCCTCTTGGGATTTCTTCCCGCTGTTCAGCCTGGCGGGTCTTACTTGTCACTTGTCACTCGCCACTTGTCACTGCTCTTAAGGCAGTTCGGCGAACGGCATGGTAAGCGGAGGCGCGGCGAGGAAGGGCAATCGCCGGATTTCACGGACGGCGCGCGCAACGCGGTCTTCGCGCGTGGGCTCGAGGGTCATGACGAAAGGCAGGCGGCTTTTCGAATGCCCGGGCTCCTGCAAAACGGAGTCAATGTTGATTCCGTGCCGCGCCAGAATGGTGCAGACGCGGGAGAGAATGCCCGGGCGGTCGCGCACCACCAGGCGAAGATAGGCGCCGACCACGTTGTCCCCAACCGGCGCAAGCTTCCCCGGCCGCCAGTGCATATAGCCGAGCGGGGAAGTGCTGGCGCCGCCCGCCAGAATGGCGCGGGCGATCTCGACCACGTCGGAAAGCACAGCCACGCCGGTTGCCTCGCCGCCCGCGCCGCGACCGGTAATCATGGTGTTCCCGCCCTTCGAGCCCACCATCAGGATTCCATTGGTCGCTCCGTGCACGCCCGCAAGCTGCGCCGCGCCGGGAATCATCATCGGCCGCACGAAAACCATCAGTCGCTCGCCGCGGCGCTGGGCCGCACCAATCAGCCGGATGGTGTGGTGGAGCTTGTGCGCGTAAGCGAAGTCCACCTGCTCGATGCGCGCAATGCCTTCGACCGGAATGTCGCGCACGCGCACCGAGCGGCCGAAGCAGAGCATGGCGAGGATGGCGATCTTGTAGCGTGCGTCGTGGCCTTCGACGTCGAGCGTCGGGTCGGGCTCGGCGTAGCCGCGCGCCTGGGCTTCGGCCAGGGCTTCGCGGAACGAGCAGCCGCGCTGTTCCATTTCCGTCAGGATGTAATTGGTGGTGCCGTTCAGGATTCCGAACAAGGCGTTGAAGTGTTCGCCCGCCAGGCCTTCGCGAATCGCGTGAAGGATCGGAGTTCCGCCCGCCACGCAGGCTTCGATGCCCAGGTTCACGCGCGCCTGGGCGCTGCGCTCCGCCAGTTCCCGGCCGTGTTCGGCCACCAGGTTCTTGTTGGCCGTCACCAGGTGCTTGCGCGCCTGAAGCGCCGCGCGGGCGATGGTGAGCGCGGTCGAAGGCGTGCCCACCAGTTCGATGGCCACGTCCACGCCGGGATCACGCAAGACTTCCCGCCAGTCGCGCGTGCGCTTCACCTCGCGGCCGAGCCACGTCAGGTCGCGCCGCTTCAGAATCGAACGCGAGCAGACGTGCTTCAGCTCCAGCCGGCAGCCCAGTCGCCGCTCGATCTCGTGCTGGTGCTCGACGAAGACGCGCGCCGTGCCCGTTCCCACCGTGCCGAGGCCGATCAGTCCCAGCCCGATGGTGCGCCGCTCCCGCGACGAGGCGGACGAGTCCGAGGCGGCGAAACTGAGGCGTGGCTGGCGTGACATGCTTTTCCTTTCGGCGGGCATACTGTGAAACCTATTTCATTAGCACTGAACCGCTTCACTCGCAAGGGGAACGAGCGCGAACGGCAATTACCATTCCACTTCCAGCCGCGTGCGGCGTAGTGCGAACTCCTCGTACGGAGCCACGCGCAGGGCGCGGATCGGACTCATATCCCCGGCGTAGGCGAGCACGGCCGTCAAAACATTGGGCCGCTTCGCTTCCGTCGAAAAGTACGTCTCCGGCATGAAGAAATCGCGCTGCGGACCCTCGGTCACGTAGCGGCCCAGGAATTTCCCGTTGAGATAGAGCAGGGCGTCGCGCTCGGCCTCGATGTGCAATTTCCAGGGAATCCACCACTCGCTCGGGACCTCGCCCAGTTGGAATTCGGCGCGGCCCCAGGTGAAGGCGGGAACCAGTTGGGAACTCGAAGCCACCGGTGCAAGTTCGGCGGGCTTCCAGTCGCGCGTCGGGAATTGCGGGTCGAGGTCGCGCCCCCGCATCGGTGCCGGAAACATCTGGATTTGCCAGTTGCTGATGGGCGTCGGCGATTGCGCGTCGGCGCCGTAGCGCGCCGATTCGATTCCCTTAAGCTCGCTCATTTCTTTGCCGAAGTTCGGATTGCCGAAAAGCTCGTAGGAAATCTCGAGCGTATTCGTTCCTGACTGCGCAAAACCGGTTATCGAAAATTCCACCTGCGTTTTGGGAACGGAAGCATCGGGAACCAGTTTGCCGTTGAGGAAAATCTTCTTGCCGTCGTCGGCTCGCGTTTGGATGAACATTTTTCCGGAAGCAATGCTCAAGGAAAACTCGGCGTGATATTTGACGTAGCCGTAGGGAAGCAGCCCGAAATCGTCGAGCGAACGCGCGGGGCCCTGCTCCCACCTTCCGGAACTTAGGTCGAACCGCTCAACCCAGGTCGCAAGGTTGTTGAGTTCGACCGCTTGGGCGGGGACGGCGGGCGTCGCGACCCTCACGCGCGCCGTTTGCCACTGGCGGTCGTACTGGAGTTCGGCCGGCGCGTTGTCCACGCGGCACCTGGCGGGGACGGGCGGCATCAGCA
>JAHEKS010000220.1 GCA_024638215.1 Acidobacteriota bacterium
CGCACGGGACCACACCGACTGTGGGTTTATTAGTGCCGGATTCGAATTTCCGCGGCGGCAACCTGGGGGCTCTCTGTTCGGAAGGATTCACCAACGGTGTCTGCAACAACCCTGCCCATCAGATTTTCTTCCCCGGCAGCTCAACTCCGGTCCCCGATAACGTGATTACCGCGATCAGCCCAGTGGCTGCCAATATTGAGGCGGTATGGCCGGCCGGGACGACGGCAGTGGGGCCGGGTGTGGAATCGGCAGATCTTGAGCTGGCCAACTCGAATTCGCTAAACCGTTTCAATCCGCGGATTGACTGGAATCCCGGGCAAGCAGACCATGTCTTTGGAGCCGCGCACACCGAATATGGGGTTAGCTACAACCACTACTTCAACCCCGGCCCTGCGGGAAAACAATGGCAGCGCAGCTCCAATTATGCAATCACCTTGGGCGAGACACATACCTTCAATCAAACCACACTGAACGAATTCCGGTTTGGATACATGCATCGCATTGGAGACCGCACGCCGTACGGAGCAGGCGCAACCTCACCGGGTCTTTACGGGGTAACGGGGGTTCCAGACTGCTTGTCGAGCATGCCGGACACGGGCGGTGGTACCAAATGCGGTACTCCGGGCTTCTCAGTGACGGGTTATAGCAGCTTTTCCAACAGCAGCATGCTGTACGAACCCGCGACGACCTTCCATTTCAGCGACACGCTCACCAAGTCGGCGGGCAGGCATAATGTGAAAGTGGGCGCACAATTCGACCACTATGCGATGGACAACTACCAGCCGAATAATGTGGATGGCTCGTTTACCTTCAATGGGCAGCAAACCGGGAACGCCTTCGCCGATATGTTGTTTGGCAGGATGTCAGGCGGTAGTCTCCAGGTGCAGAACGCGTTTGTTTCTTCGCGGGCATGGTCCTATGCCTTCTTCGTGCAAGATGATTTCAAGCTGTCCTCCAAGCTGACGCTGAACCTGGGCCTGCGCTGGCAATACGATCAATCCTTCCGAGAGATACACCGCGGGAACGCATATTTCGATCCTTGCGCAATTTCCTACAGTGGCAAGGATCCCTCTTGTGTCCCGCACTGGGAGCAGTTCGGTGTGAACGCTCCCGATACAACGCTTGACCCATCAAAACGTCAGTTTGAGCCGAGGATTGGAGTTTCGTGGAACCCGGTAAGTGGTCTGGTAGTCCGTGCTGGATACGGCATCATGCACCCGGGATACGTTGGCCATGGGCGCGCCGGCGACGGACAGCCCGGGCCGAACCTGCTGGCAACGACTTCTTTCGTGACCGGCACGTCTTGGGACACGCAGCTGCCTAACGTGATCAACCCCGACCCGTCGGCCATCACCGACCCCATCCCTATTAACAGTAATGTTTCTTTCTCTGCCTGGGCGCCGCGCAAGCAGCCCGCGACTTACACCCAACTGTGGAATCTCACGATTCAGAAGCAATTCGGGTCAGACACGGTCGCGCAAATCGGGTACGTCGGCAGCAAGGGTACGCACCTGCCGATCAACTACGCGTATAACATCTGCCAGCAGACGCCGGCAAGCACGGCCGCGCAACCCAACCCGTTTGACTTTGTCGGCCCGCTAAGCACCCCGTACTGTCCGGCGGCGGCAGCTGCCTTAAACGCGGCCTCGGGGTTTAGTCCAGGGCCAGTCTATTTCTGGCTCACGATCACCCCGGGTTGGTGGGGTCTCTCGAGCTCGATCTACCATTCGATGCAAGCGCAGGTTGATCATCGCTTCTCACATGGATTCTCCATGCTCGCGAACTTCACTTGGAGCAAGCTCATTGACGATTCATCCTCTGACTGGGGTGGGTTCTGGTCACTGGATGTTCTTGGGCAGGATTTCTATAATCGGAAAGCGGAGCGATCGGTGAGCGCTGGCGACATTCCGTGGCGTTTTACGATCGCTGCGATATTTGAATTGCCGTTTGGGCCAGGCAAGAGATGGCTAAATAGAGGCGTAGGCGGAGTGGCCTTAGGCGGCTGGCGCATTGCGTCCATTTACACCATCCAGGCTGGCACCCCCTTCGGCATTACTGACAACAACTACGGTTTTTGCAATGGTGCCGGAGTAATGGAAGACCGCCCGAATCTGATTGGGAATCCGGGCTCATTATCTGGTTCCCAGAGAAGCCCCAATCTCTGGTTCAACAACCAGGCGTTCGATTTTTCTGGAACGTGTTCGGGGCCGGGCCTGGTCGTTTCCTCATTCCCTTACGATGTGACCAAGGCCTTCGGCAACTCTCCGCGTTTCTTTTCGAATGTCCGTAATCCCGGCGTGGACAACCTAGACTTCTCTCTGCAGAAGGATTTCAGAATCCCTGTCGGAGAGCAGACACGGCTTGTCTTCTCGGCGGACTTCTTTAACCTTCCGAATCACGCTCAGTTCACTGAACCGAACGCCGATCCTTCCACGGGATATTTTGCGGCAGCGCCCGGCAAGCGTGGTTCCGGGTTTGGAACCATCAGCCAGACAGCACTACCTAACCGTACTATCCAGCTTGGACTGCACCTCTACTTCTGAAGCGTCGGGTGCGGCAGTGAGGGGGCGCCTTCAAGGCGCCCTCCCCTCTGCCAAGCCCCATCAAAACTCGAGCATACCCACAGGTCCCCGACAACGCCCTCGCACCGTTTGTGGCCTGTCATCTTCAACAAGGTGTAGAATCCCCCAGCGATGGCCCGCAGCAGGATTCAAGAAGCGTCGATTTCTGATAATCGGAGGTATTTCATGAGAGCCCATAGCCCAAAGGTTCCACCATGCGGTCGCCACATCCTCTTTATGAAAGGGGTGCCGTTTGCCGCGATGCTTCTCTTGTTTGGGCTATTCGTGTGGCCCTTCCCCAAAGCTCTCGGGCAAGATTCGATTGAAGAGATTCCTGTCAGTCACAACTTCATTCCACACTTTGAAAGTGTTCGTGGCAAAAGCATTCTGTTTGTTGACGGTCTGCCCTTCACGGTCCTTGCTGTCGAAATCCCCTGGGACCAACTGATTTATGGAAGATATGGCGAGACCCTTCACGCCTACGATTACCTCTACCCCGCGGCGGAAGCTATGGGTTTGAACGCCCTGAAAGTTCCCATCAAGTGGTCAATGGTAGAACCGAAGCCCGGCTTTTACGACTTCACTTACGTTGACCACGCCAGGGATTTGGCACAGAAAAACCACCTCAAGCTCATCCTGAACTGGTTCGGCCATTATGCGAGCGGCGACGGGACGATCTACGGGAACCTGACCGGCGAAATGTACGCCCCTTTTGACATCATTCGTGACGAGAAGACTTACCCCCGCGCCGTGGACGGGAACGGCATTGTTCACCACAACGCCGCGTCGTACGAGGACGACGCCATCATTCAACGCGAGATCGCGGCTTTCAGCGCCTTCATGGAGCACATCAAGAAAGTCGACGGAGACACGCACACAATCCTGATGATTCAGGTCGAGAACGAAATCGCGGTTTTCGGAGCCGACCGCCAGAACCGCAAACTTTGGCGCGACCATTCGCCTGCTTCGGACAAGCTCTTCGCGGAAAAGGGCTTCTCTGATGATTTGAAGTACAGCGCCTGGCGTCTGAGTTCCAACTGGATCAGGCGCGTGACCGAAGCCGGGGCGCAAATCGACCCTCTTCCTTTCTTCCACAATTATGTCGGAGGAAAGCTGGAGGACGGGATTGTGGGCGGCTCCCCCGGCGAGGATGTCGCCACCTACCTCGAGAATTGCCCTCGGATTGCTTTCATCGGCATCAATCTCTACCTTCCCGGGGACAGTTCGGTCAACGACTTCCGCAGCGCCTTGAACCGATACCGTGTTGACCGCAACATGCCCGCTATCACCGAGACCAACAGCGATCGGAGTCCAGTAGCTCCCCGACTGGCCTATGTTGCCATCGGTGAATTCGGGGCGCCGATCTTTGCGCCGTGGGCTCTGAACATCTCCTATCCGACGTCGTACCAGCCTTATGTGCTGAAAGACGGAAGCCTAGCCAACGGAGCCTTTGCCCTTCGCGAATGCTACACATCGCTCTCCATGGCCTTACCCCAGGTTTCCACCTATGGCGGGACGGAGAAACTCAAGGTGTTCATGCCCCAGCTTCCCGGTGAGCGTTTTTCCCAAACGCAGGACGTGGACGGCGCCAAGGTCACGGTGTCAGGCGAGCAGAACGGTCAGGCCATGGTTATCCATCTGAACAAACACGAATTCCTCTTGCTTGGATACCGGTGCGAAGTCCGCTTTGAGGATCCCGCCTTTGTATGGCCGGGGCTGGAACAAGTCCGCGTTGAAAAAGGCCGGTATGTCGGCAACCAGTGGAGAGAGGAAGGAGAACCCGAGTACTGGATCAACCAAAGCCGCAAGACCCTTGAAATCAGCCTCGACACGCCCCAAGTCGTTCGTGTCTCGTGGTGAAGCGGAGTGGAATTCGAGGGTCCAGCCCATCAAGCGGTCGGGGTGGCTCGAATCAAGATGAACGAGCGGTTGGCAATGGTAATAGAACACGCGGCTTAGCTATGAGCCGTCTTGCATGTTCCAAGGAGGAGTGAAACGGAGGCGCTTATGAAATTCGCCACGCACTTGTTTTGGCCATTTATGAAAGCGTTTTTAGTGATTCTTGTCGCGAGTCCGGCATGGTCGCAATCGACAGCGAAGTTCGCTCCTCACGAGATGGACACCATCCTGTACGGGGCGGCCTACTATCCCGAGTACATGCCCTACGAGCGGCTCGACCAGGACGTCCAGTTGATGCAGCAGGCCGGCCTGACCGTGGTGCGGATCGGCGAGTCGAGTTGGGGGCTGTGGGAGCCGGCGGACGGCCAGTTCGAGTTCGCCTGGATGGACCGAGTGGTGGACCGCCTGAGCAAGGCCGGGATCAAGATCATCATGGGGACCCCCACTTACTCCATTCCCGCCTGGCTCTACAAGGAGCATCCGGAGATTCTCATCACCAAGCTGGGCGGCGAGAAGATGTCCTACGGCATGCGCCAGAACACGGACCTCTCGAATCCCACCTATCGCTACTACTGCGAACGGGTCATCCGGAAAATCATCGAACACTACCGGGACAATCCGGCGATCATCGGCTACCAAATCGATAACGAGACCGACGCGAACGGGGCGGCCAACCACGATGTGCAGGTGGGATTCATCAACTACCTCATGAAGAAATACAAGACCGTGGAAAAGCTGGACGAAATCTGGGGGCTCAACTACTGGGGACAACGGCTCTACAACTGGACGGAGGTTCCGCCGCGCGACGGCATCCTCAACCCTGGATGGAAGCTGGAGTGGGAACGCTACCAACAGATGATGGCGACTGACTTCCTTGGCTGGCAGGCGGAAATCGTCAACCAGTACAAGCGGCCGGATCAGTTTGTGACGCAGGACTTTGCCGGGCCGCCCCAGCACGCCGTGGACGAGCCTGTCGTGGCGCGCTTCCTGGACGTTGCAGCGGTCAACGTGTATCACGCCACCCAGCAGGGCTTCGACGGCCAGTACACCAGCTTCGCGGGAGACTTCACCCGTTCGCTGAAGCACACGAATTACCTGGTCACCGAGACCAACGCGCAGACCATCGGCTGGGATTCCAAGGGGCAATTCCCTCCCTATGACGGCCAGCTTCGGCTGGACGTGTATACGGATATCGCCTCTGGCGCCAACATGGTGGAGTACTGGCACTGGCACTCGATCCATTACGGCCAGGAGACTTACTGGAAAGGCGTCCTTTCCCACGACCTGGAGCCCAATCGCGCTTACGCAGAAGTCAGCCGTACAGCGCACGAGCTACGCCGCATCGGGCCGCAGATCATCGATATCCGGCGGCGCAACAAGGTCGCCATCCTCTATAGCCTCGATTCCTATCATGGCATCCAGTTCATGCCCTTCAGCGACCACACGAACTACGACACCATTCTCTTCCAGATGTACGGAGCGCTTTATCGGCTCAACGTCGGCGTCGATTTCATCTTCCCTGACAGCGCGCGGCTTACCGATTACAAAGTGATCGTGGTCCCCCCGCTCTACGTCGCCAGCGACGAGGTTTTGAACCGCTTGGCGGATTACGTTCGCAACGGCGGCAACCTGGCGATGGCCTTCAAGAGCGGCTTCTGCAACGAGTACTCAACCGTGCGCTGGACGATGGCGCCCGGGCCTTTGCGCAAGGCGGCAGGTTTCCGCTATCAGGAGTTCTCGAACCTGCGGAGCCCGCTGGCCCTCAAGGACGATCCCTTCCACGCCGGAGCGGAGAACAAAGTCTCCGATTGGGCCGAGATGTTAATCCCCGAAGGGGCTCAGCCGCTGGCCTATTATGATGATCCTTTCTTCGGAAAATACCCGGCGATTACCCGACACCAATTCGGAAACGGCACGCTGACCTATGAAGGCACAGTCCTCTCGAAGGAGCTGCAAAAGAGCGTACTCCTGGACGTGTTGAAACGGGTAGGCTTGACGGGTCCGGACCAGGAATTGCCCGCGGGGGTGCGCGTGAAGCACGGCGTGAATCGCAGCGGCAGAACCCTCCACTATTATCTGAATTACTCAAGCGACGCACAGACCTTCAAGTACCCTCACGGAGCTGGAATCGATCTGCTGACCCAAACTCAAGTGGCGCCGTCGCAATCTGTCACCATTAAGCCGTGGGACCTGATGATCATTGAGGAAAGATACTCGTCCGAAAACTGAAAATCATTCGGGGGGTGGGGATTCAGACATGAAACTGAGGCACACTTTCGCACGTCGCGAATTCCTGCGGCTTCTAGCGGGGGCCAGCACATTCGCCGCGACCGGAAAGGCTCTCAAAGCAACTCCTGCGATTGCCGCCGAGTTCTGGCGTACGCCCGCCCTAGACGCCGTCGCCGTCCCGCCGGGTCCGAACTTGGTTCCTGCCCAGCCGAGTTCCGGGTCCAGTTACTGGTGCACGTGGGGCATTCAGAATTACAGTCTGGACAACCTGGATCCGATGAGTCACTCCATGGTGGCGAACAACCTCACCGAGCGGCAGGTGTTTGACGATCCGGGCTGGGCCACGAATTATTTCCAAAAGGCGCGAAGCGATCTCTACATTTTGTTTGATCTGGGTTGGGAAGTTCCTCGCGGCCTCCAATTCGACCATGAACGGTGGCGCTTGGGCACGCTGGAAGTTGCCACCGACAAATTTCCTTCCTGCACCGGGACCCCCGCCGAGCGCCTGCTCAAGCTGAACCATCTCTGCCGCCAAGCCGGCTGGCGCGGTGCGGGAATCTGGGTGGCGGCCCAAGCCGTGGGGGACGGCAGGGACGGCCACCTGATGGATCCCGAGTCCCTCGAAGCCTATTTTCGCGAGCGAGCTCGCTGGACGCGCGAAGCCGGCATTGAATACTGGAAAGTGGATTACGGCGCGCGCAGCGGGGACGTGAATTTCCGGCGGATGCTCACCCGCATCGCCCATGAGGAGGCTCCGGCCTTCAGCGTCGAGCACGCCCGCGGCTGCGGACCGGTAAACGATGAGATCGTGCCGTGGGAAAAACTTGTTGCGCATCATTCTGGAAGATACGCCGCGTGGGACGATGGCAGGATTCTGCGTCAGGCGCTGGAACTGCTGAGCTTCAGCGACGTGCTGCGCTCCTACGACGTGACAGCCTATTTTTCCGTGCCCACCACGCTTGACCGCGTGGCGCAGCTCCTGGCCGGCTCGTCGCAGATTCAAACGGCCACAGGTGTCCTCAATTGCGAGGACGAACCTTACGTTGCGGCGTGCCTGGGTTTGGCGACGGGCGTGTTACGCCATCCCCTTTGGAAGGATTTGAAAGGCATGGCCTACGATCCCTACCAAATCAGGAAACGCATTGATGAGGTCACGCGCGCGGTGCGCTGGCAGCGTCTGGCTCCGGCGTGGTCTGTAAATCACTCCGCGACCGTATTGGATCCCCAAGTTCTGAAGGACACGTGGGTTTTTCGCACGGGCGAAACGTGGGCCGAGTGGCTCGGCGGGCGGGAGGTGGTGCAGGCCGCGCCGGCGCGCGTCGGCCGGGGAACCGCGCTGCCGGAAGTTTCCGCTCAAGGC
>JAHEKS010000221.1 GCA_024638215.1 Acidobacteriota bacterium
GTCCTCAGTGGCCCGCAGTCCCCGCCGGGCTTGGCGCTCCTAAAGCAATCGGCGTGTCAAAGCGCGACAAGGCGAGCGGCCAATGGTTGGGCGGCGCCATGGCTTTGTCATCGTGGCAGCCCAGGCAGCCCATGTCCTCGCCCGGCCTTGTCCAAACCCAACTGCGCTGCGCCTGAATGATCCGCCCCTTGGCGTCCAGCAGCTCGAAACGCATGGGGCGGTCCGCCGGCACCGTGACGTAAAACGAGCCGTCCTTCTCGACCGGGGCTTCTCCCAGCACCTGCTCGTTGCGCGGGTTGCCATCCAGCATGAGCACACGCACGCGATCTATCGGAGTGGTCAGGCGTCCGCGCGGGGCGCCGGCCGAGAGATAAGCGTTCAGACAAATCACGCGGCCGGTCTTCAGCTTCGGGTGAAGGATGCTCCAGTAATACCGGGGTGTGTCGTGCGGCTCCAAAGGAACCGCCTGGACGCTCGAAAGCTCTGAATTGTGATAAATAAGCTTCCCGGGGCTGCGCGTCGCGAGGTTGAAAGCGTAAAGGTCGAACTTTTCATTTTTTGAGTGCGGATTCACGCTCGTTTTTGCTACGACCAGCGTGCTTCCGTCGAGTTTATGCGCTGACCAATAGGAAGATTGACGCGGGGTGAGCAATGAATTGTGCAGGACTCCCGGTCGGATCCAGGCGAGCATGCCGCCTGAGCCTTGCTTGGCGGCAGCGTCCTTCACGACGAATAGGACCGCTCCGTTGTCCAGTTCCTGGGCGCCCGACTGGATGAGGTCCTCGCGGTTCTTGGGGCGAAAAGCGGCAAGCCCGGTGCCATCGGGCCTGATGGTGTAGAGTGCCCGAGGGAGCCGGCGTTGTCCTCCGGCAACCAGAGAAGTCCCGGCCGATACGAGGATTCGCCCGCTGCGAAGCACGACTTCAACTTGGAAGTCTCCCGGACCGAACGTAATGGGATGGGGGCTCGCGCCATTCGTTCCGGAAACGTAGAGAGCCGATTCGCGCCGGGACCTGTTTCCGTTCATCACTGAATACACGGTCTGGTCATGCGCGAGGTACGCCGGACGAAGGCAATCGGATGAGCAATGCGTAATCTGACGCTTTTGCGATCCGTCCAGATTCATCTCCCAGATCTGCCAGGGGCCCTCGGCCTTGTTTTTTCCCGAGAAGAGAATGCGAGTGCCTTCGGGGGAGACGGCGGGGTCGGCGGCGGCAAAAAAGCCGGCGGTCAGATTGACCACGGATGCGCTCGGGCGATTGGGGTCAAGGCGCACCAGGCGGCTTCCTTGCGGGAACCGCTCGGCAAGATCGCCGGCATCCACCACAGCGGGCGCCTGTACAAAGACAATCTCAGGAAGCAATGACGGATTCTGAGGAGTTGAAGCGGCGAGGGGTGCTCGTACTCCACGCAGTGCGAGGCCGAGGGCTAGCGAGGTACCGAGAACAAGAATAGTCTTGCTGGGCTTCATCAACGATTCCGGCCGCCTTCCTGCCGTCCCGATATCGACTCGTCACCCACCATCAATCGCTCGCAGCAAGAAACGTCGGGACGTGCAAGACAACCAAACAGCGCGGCGGTTCCTCGTTAGACCCGGCAACACCGACGAAACAGCAACATATCCAAGTACTTAAGGCCACTCAATGACGGATGTCAATTTCTCAGTTTCTAACCATTAAAAACCTCAGCGCTAGTGTCCGAGCCAAGTCGAGCTAACTTTTTTGGGTTATCGTCACATTGTCGCCGGCCCTGATTTGCTTGCCGACTAGTCATCGGGGCGATTGTCGCGGTCCCATTCTTTCGGCCAGACGACTCAGCGTTGTGCGGCTTTCTCAAGAGCCTCAGGGTCCTGGACAACAATCTTGCGGCCGTGCTTCTTGATCACGCCATCTCGCCCCAGGGCGCTCCACGTTCGGCTCACGGTCTCCGGAGAAAGTTCGAGCATTTCCCCAATCTCCTGGCATAAGAAAGGCAATCGGAGGACGGTGTTGCCGCCCTTGTCCTTTGCCTCCGACGACAGGAGAGAACAAAGGAGCGTCGCGACTCTTTTGCGGGCGTCTTTGAAACTCATATTCGAAAGGGCATTGCTAAGATGGGTGATTTCATCCGCTAAAAGACGGACCACGTTGAGCGCGAATTCAGGGTTCACGCGCAAATGATCCACAAATTCATCGCGCGAAACTGAGCAGATTTCCGACTTCTGCATGGTGACTGCCGAGGCAGAATGAGAACCCGAACTCAAGGCTTCAAAGCCAAAAACGGCTCCGGGAAAGACGATTCGAACGATCCGCTCCTTCCCGCTTTCCAGCGACCTGACGATTTTGACCAGGCCCGAATGGAGCGCGAACAAATGATCAGCAGGACTGGCTTCCGAGAACAGCAGTTCGTTCCCGAGCGTGTGCGTGGGACGGAACACGCAAGCGAGCAACGGCGCCGTTGCATATGCGGCCGGGTGGAAGAGCGGATTGGCGTAAACCGGACACCCCCTGCAATCCGGCTTTGGGCCACCTTCGACATGTCTCAACCGATTGGCCCTGGACGGCTCGGCGGGGAAGCGGCCTGAGTTGGCGAGGTCTCGCGTGCTGCTCATAATTGACGTCCTCAGAATTGACGTCCGTCATGAGACGGCATGTACATTTTGTTCGCCATTTCGACGACAGGCTCCATGAGGCCGTACCGTATAGATAAGTAAGGGAATAGGCAGATTGCGCGGGTGAACGTCAGACGTTTTTGACTGGCAAAAATGGGCAAGTTGGCGCTGGTCTTGTGTCAGTTCACCCACACCGCCCACTCGTCAGGGCGGTTGGGACTGTAAGGGACAACTGAGGGCAAAGGATCGGAATTTGGATCCCCG
Source organism: Acidobacteriota bacterium (assembly GCA_024638215.1). GTDB lineage: Bacteria > Acidobacteriota > Terriglobia > UBA7540 > UBA7540 > JAHEKS01. The sequence continues at coordinate 2,855 of JAHEKS010000221.1, forward strand.
CGCGAAAGGGAGGGGAGAACCGCCAGCGACTGAACCCTCGTACGGTAAACATGGTGCGCTTCACTGAGGAGGAATGGCACGGCTCATATCAGGTGCACGAACGCAGAACTCATCATCGCAGCACTGTCTTTGCAAGCAAGGCATCACCAGACGTGCGTCGCGAGGACTCGCGCGTGTCCTGGAACCCGATTGAACACCGGAACATACAAAACGATTTGCAGGTTTTTCTTTTCCCAGCCATCGGGAAGCTGGCTAAGGGCTTCGGAAAAGTATTTGGGATCACTCAGGAACTCCCCTGCGGCCGAGGTTCCGTATTGTGTGATTCCGGCGGCGATCACGACGGGGCGATCCGTCGTCGTATCAACAATCCGAGACACGATGGCGTAATCGTTACTGATGTCCCAGTTGGGCCAGGACCCGGATAACTTCCACCGGTCATTTCCGGGGTGGTCTCGGTCGCGCACTGTTTCCGTCGTGCCGGTCGAATCCTTGAAAAAGGAAAAGCGCAGTTGCCCTGCCACACGGAGCGTCCATTGGTTGTCGAAAGCGCCGATCAGGACGGCGGGAGTCTCGCGAAGGTCGGCAAACGAGATGGACCGCTCTCCCCTGATGCGGTAGGGCTTGCCGTACCGCTCAAACAAGGAAGCCAGATGCGCCAGGCAGGTAGCATCGCCCAGCGCCACATAGCGGTCCGGGAGAATGATGAGGTCTTTCTTGGGAATGGCGTCTTCCGCGGCAAAATCGGCAGGAGGGGTCCCGATGCCCTGGATCGCATCCTGGGCCTGGGGTGACTTGAGGTTGTAAGCAATGGGCTGGCCGACGCTAATGAGGACGGTTCCTGGGGAAGTGAGGAGCGGCGACCAAAGGTAATCGAGAGCGGACGTTTGCCTATGTCGTATCGCCGAGGCTATCGTCAGAACCAAAAGTAATAAAGCGGCCCCTCCGGCGACGATGGTGATTCGCGATCTCGGAAGTTTAGGCTCCGTGGCGACCGAGCCGTTGAAGTCAAAGAGGGCGACGTATGACCCCGAATGAAGCTCGATGCGGACCTCGGCCGAGTGCGCAGGCTCCTGATAGTATTGTGCGAGCTTTTTTCGAATCTCGCCCGCCGTCACACGGACAACGGGATCCTGGCTGGTATCATAATCCGGCGCGCGTCCAAAGACTTCTACTCCCAGCGTCCGCTCCTTCAGGGAACCCGTGTCACCGGCAATCGTTCGTTCCGTGATATGTCGCAGGAGACTCTGGCAACGTTGGCTGGCGCGAAATTGATGGCTGTCAACAACGCGTTCGAGTTGTCTTCGGACTTCCTCGGCCTGTAGCGGCGGCAAGCAGGGCATTTCCGTGGGTGCATCCGGCTTGCGTGACATGCTTCCTCTCCTAATACAACATTCCTACCAGATCTGACCCGTATTGTACATATAATTCTGGGGGCTTGCCTAACGGCATAACTCATTTATTCTCAATATGATTGGACGTACAGTTCCGTATCATCCTTTACAGCCGCTCGGCAGCTGGGTGGAATGGCTAGCGTTAACCTCTCCTTGCGTCGGGCGGGTTCACATCGAAGCGGGATTGTATTCACCAGGAGGTGAAAATGAAGCAGGTGAGTCTCAGACTCTTATGCCTCACGTGCGTGGCACTGTGGGCGGCGGCCATTCCGGCCTTTGCCCAGGAGGCCACTATTGTGGGGACCGTCACCGACCCATCGGGTGCGGCAGTACCTAATGCTGCCATCACGGTAACCAACGTGGACACCAGCCGAGTGGCCAAAGTGACGACCAACGAAGCTGGACAATATATCGCGCCCGATCTTCATATCGGCCATTACACGGTAGCGGCGGAAGCGACGGGCTTCCAGTCGGCCCAGCGCACCGACTTGGTCTTGAACGTAGGTGACCGAACTCGCGTTGACTTCAAACTGGAGCTCGGCGCCACGAAACAGACCGTCACCGTGGAAGCTACTCCCGTCGCCGTGCAAACGGATTCGGGCGAAGTCAGCGGGGTCATCACCGGCCGGCAGGTGACTCAACTTGCCACCAACGGCCGCACGGTGTACTCGCTGGCCTATCTGGTCCCCGGCGCTGCCAGCGATATGCCGGACTTCCAGAGCCCCACCGCCGTGGGCGCCAACGCCAGCGTGTCGTTCAACGGCCAGCGGCAAAACCACAACCTCTGGATGATGGACGGCGGCGAGGATTCGGACCGCGGCGGCGCGGGCGGCATTGACGTCATGCCTTCCATGGACGCCATTGCCGAATTCCGCGTTCTCAGTTCGAATTACAGCCCCGAGTATGGGCTTTCTTCTGGTGGAACGATGACCCTGGTTCTGAAATCCGGCACCAGTAAGTTCCATGCCAATGCGTGGGAGTTCCTGCGCAACGAATGGCTGGACGCTCTCAATCCTTTCACCAAGGCGGCTGGCCGGCCGGCCCCCATCCTCAGGCTGAACACCTACGGCTTTAACGTGGGCGGCCCGATTTCGTACAAGGGACATAACCAGGACAAAACATTCTTCTTTTACAACATGGAGTGGCGCAAGCTATCACAAGGGACTACCCGAAACCAGCGGGTGCCGCTGCCAACCATCTATGGCGGTGTCTTCCCCTCGGACATGCCCATCTCCGTTCCTGACTTCGCTAAGCTCTCAGCGGCGCAGCAGACCAGATTCACCGACCTGGGGCTGACGTCCGGCCAGGCGTTCCCCAACAATACGATTCCGTCGTCCCTTCTGGATTCCAACGCCCAGGTCCTGCTCAACGCCGGAATCTTCCCCCCGCCGACGTCAAGCGACAGGTATATCGGGGCGGTGACGATTCCCACTTTTGTGCGCGAAGAACTTGTCCGGATTGATGAACACTTCTCGGACAAGTTCATGGTCTTCGGGCACTACGTGGCAGAGCAGAGCAGCCAGAATTACGACCTGACGCTGTGGAGCGGTTCGAACGTTCCCACGGTCGGGACGCAATTCGGCAACCCGGCGTACAGTGCCGTCATTCACGCTTCCATGTCCATCAGTCCAACCCTGTTGAACGAGATTGCCTTCAACTACAACGGGAACCGTATCAACATCGTTCCGGTGCTCCTTTATGCCCGTCCCAGCGGTCTGAACATTCCCGAACTGTTCCCGGGCAACAACGACGACCGAATTCCCAGCATTGACCTGAACGGCACCATCGGCACCCACTACGAGAACGCAAGCTGGCCCTGGCACAATCGTTGCGACAACTATCAGATCAAAGACGATGTTTCCTGGGTCAAGGGCGCTCACCAACTCAGGTTCGGGGCCAATTGGCAGCTCTACAAGAAGGTCCAGGACCTGTTTGGCAACACGGAGGGACAGTTCTCGTTCAACGGCAACTACACAGGAAACGACTTTGCCGATTTCCTGTTGGGGTACTCCAACTCGTACAATGAGCTGGCCGTTCAGGACGCGGGCCACTGGAATGCCCCCTCCTGGGCCGCCTACGTCATGGATAACTGGCGCATCACGAACCGGTTGACCCTGAACCTCGGCCTGCGTTGGGACGGAGTTCCGCATACGTATGAGGCCAACAACCGCATGTCGAACTTCTATCCCAACCTGTACAACCCTGCGGACGCGGCTGTCCTGACCGGCGGCGGCTCGGCTATTGATCCGAGCAGCCCCGCCTTGGGCCCCAGCCCCAACCCGCTTATGGAAGGTGTTACCTTCTACCTGAACGGCATCGGCATTCCAGGGACGACGCCGGGCGTTCCCAAGGGGTTGGTGAACCCCACATGGTTTGCTCTCGGACCTCGGTTTGGTTTTGCCTACGACATGACAGGCGGAGGCAGAACCGTGATCCGGGGCGGTTTCGGCATGATGTACGAGCGCATTCAGGGGAACGACATGTACAACGCCGGACCGAATCAGCCGTGGTCAACCACTGTGTCTTTCGACAACGTGTCTCTGTCGGCTCCCAACACCAGCATCTTGACGGGCGTGACGCTGTCCGCGCCCATCACGGTAGGCAGCATCACATCTCTGTCTAAGACCGATTACAAGCTGCCTGTGGTCTACCAATACAGCTTGGGGGTGCAGCGCCAACTGGGTACCGATAGCGTTCTGTCCGTCACCTATGTCGGCAACCAGAGCCGTCACCAGAACGACTATCGCGAGATCAACCTGCCAGCTCTTTCCGACCTTCCCGGGTTGATCAATGGAACCATCGTTTACAACACCGTGGTGCCGTACCTCGGGTACCACAGCATCCGGCAGTCCGAAGACGGCAACAATGCGCACTACAACGGGCTGCAGATCGAGCTGAAGTCGCGTATCAAGAGGGACCTGACCCTGAACGCGGCTTACACCTGGTCACGTTCGATGGATCCGTCCACCACTTTCGGTGGTGATATGGCGAACGTGTTCAATCCCTACGATCGCGGTTACGATTACGGCCCGTCTATGGCCGACCGGACCCATATCGGGATTATCAGCTTTGTCTATGACATTCCCGCTTTCCGGAACGCTACCAACCGCGCGGTAAGGATCGGTATGGGTGGCTGGCAGATTTCCGGCATTGGCATGATGCAGACGGGTCTGCCGCTCAACATCACTCTGAACGGACCCCAGGGCGGAAACGGAATTCCCAACTCGAGCAACCGGCCGGACTCCAGCGGCACGATCAATTACACAAAGAACGTGAACCACTGGTTTGCTCCGACAGGATTCTCCCTGCCTACTCTGGGAGAGTGGGGAACCCTCGAGAGGGGCGTAATCCGTGGTCCGGGCCGCCACAACTGGAACCTCTCGGTGTTCAAGAACTTCACGATCAGCGAGACCCGGGGCAGCGGCATCGAACTCCGGATTGAGAGCTTCAACACGTTCAATCACACGCAACCCCACGGTATTTCCACCGGCGCGAGCTTCGCTTCCGATGGAACCACGATCAGCAACGACTTCGGCCGCGTGAATTCCTTCTGGGATCCGCGCGTCCTGCAAGTCGCCGTCAAGGTGAAGTTCTAACTTTGACTGCGGCTTGAATCCGTAGACTGTAACTCCTGCCGGCCAGCAGCCCTCGAGGTTGCTGGCCGGTTTTTTGTCGGAGATGAGCTGACGTGATTGGCTACTTGGCGGGCTCTTTGACTTTGAGGATGCGGTCGGCAGCGACGTCCTTGAGTTCCTGAGTGATGCCGGAGGGCCATCGAATCTCGACTAGCTCCGCCGT
>JAHEKS010000222.1 GCA_024638215.1 Acidobacteriota bacterium
GGGCCGGGCCGCATGCCTTTGAACCACCTCTACCGCATGCAGCAGGCGCCTCGCCCCGACGTCACCCCGGCCGTGCCCGAACCTGTCCACTAACGCCGTCCCAAGCCAAGATCATAACATTCAGGCTTAGCGGCTACGCACCTCCAGAAGGATGGGGCGCGCGACCGAGCTGATATCGGGATTGTAATACTCATAGACCCGCGACCTGAAGGTCCGCGCGCGGATGGGATATTTGGCTCGCAGACGGAACTTCACCGTGACGGCACTGCCCGGCGCGAACGAATCGAAGTAGAGAATGGCCTGCGTCGCGGTCAGGCTGAATTTCGACAAGTGGCCGCTCCTGAGGCTGGCGCTCTTGTCCTGGTAGTCCTGCAGGTCTTCGCTGAGCAGTTCAAACCCCGGCGGAATCCCCAGGTCCACCATCACCATATTGGCGGTCTTGTTCATATTATTTCGGATCGTCGCGCTCGCCGTGGCAATATCATCCTGTGCAAGATGCGTGCGGTCGTAGGAAACGTCAATCGAGAGCGGTTCGGCTTGCGGCTTCTGCGCCCAGGGGAGGAAGTAATTGCCTACGATCTGGTAAGCCAGGCCGCCCTTTCCCTGGAACGTGAGTTCGACCGCGCCGCCACTTTGCGCTTCGCCGCCCTTGAATACAAACTGGTGCAGCAGATCGTTGTTCTCGGGCGTGAGCGCAAGCTCTTCCGCGGGCTTGCCATTCAGCAGGACTTCGAGCGTGCCTTCGGTATCCGCCCCGCCTTTTTCGGTCGCAAGCAGCAGAGCCCGCAGCGCCATGATGGTGGCCTGCGTGGTGCCCCAGGTTCCGGAGGCGTCCTTTTTGGCGGTGATGTAGTTCATGGCTTTGCGCGCGGTGGCCGACGCCAGGCCCCACTTCAGCAGCGCTTGCGCCGCCAAGCCCGTGGTCTCAATGCTGGCGCTTGCGCCCGTCGCATAGACGCCGGTTTCATCGGCGCTCCACCAGACTTGATCGTCCTTTTCGGTGCGCGCGTCGAGCAGAGCCTGCATGGCCCGGCGGGTAAAGTCGCGGTCCTTCCCATAATCAACCGCGAAATTGGCCACCACCGCCAGCGTGTAAGGATCGATTTTCCCGCTCAGGTGATCTTCGACGTGGCGTTTCGCGCGTTCGACCGCCGGACCCTGGAATCCCGTATTCTCCAACGACCAGGCGATGTAGGCGGTGATGCGCAGCACGTCCCGGTTATAACGGTTGGTCGCGCCCTCGTTGATGAACTGCGTGTCAGGCTTCCAGCTTCCGTCCGCCTGTTGCTGCCCGGCCAGCCACTGCTCGGTGCGCGAGATGAGCTTCGGGTCCACGTCGTAAACCTTTGACATGTCGTAGAACTCCATCAAGCCGTAAGCGGTCAGAATTTTGTTGGCCGGGGCGTTGCCGAACCAGGAGAATCCGCCGCCGGGAACCTCGAAGGTCAGCAAGCGCTGATAGCCGTTCGAAATGTAGCCCTCCGCCTTGGCGCGAATTTCCGGCGTCAGCTTTCGCGTACGTTTCATGTAATCGAGCGCCAGAACGTTGGGATAGGTGCTGGAGGAAGTCTGCTCGAAGCAGCCGAACGGCATGCGCAGCAGGCTGTCCATGCCTTCAACCACCTGGCTCATCGGGCCGGGATAGAGCCGGACGAAAATCTTGCTGGCGTCGGGTACGGCATTGGGCGGAAAAACGATCTGGCGCTGCACGGTGTTTTCCAGGCGGCCGTTGAATACCACGTTCTGCTCGTGGCCGTTGGGAATCACCTCGATTTCCCGCACCACGATGTCGGCGCGGCTCGCTTTCCCCTTCATGCTTGCGGCAAGGGTCAACTTGAATTTCCCGATGCGCTTCGCTTCGAGCGTGAATTGCGATCCGCCCACGCGCCCGGAATCGACTTCGAGAGACTTTTCCGGAACGTCGCCCACTAGCCCGTACCAGTCGTCCGGCTGGAGCTTCAGGCTGACTTCGCCGCGCTCGCCCGAATAGTTGTAAATCGCCACGGGAATTGAAACCCGGTCGCCCTGCGTCAGCGTGACCGGCAAATCGAGATCAACAAAGAAATCCTGAAAGACCTTCAGGCTCGAAGCCGACGTGCCCAGCGCGCCGTGCGCCGTGGAAGCGATCATGGCCATGCGCCAGGTGGTGATGGAGTCGGCGATGGGAATTACAATGCTGGCGCGGCCGTCCTTGTCGGTGATGATTTCGGAATTGATGTAGAGCGCCTCGGGGAAATAGGAGCGCACGCGCGCCGTTGGGGCCTGGCCGCCGACGCCCGTGCCGGGGCCGATCCCGGTGCCTTTCCCGCTGCCGAAGCCGACCCCCGCTTTGGGAGGAGCCGAAGGCGGTGCGCCCAAGACGCCCCCAACCACAGCGCCCGCTCGCCCGCGTAAAGCGACGCGTCCAACATTCTCCTCCGTCACGATAAGGCCGGGAGCCGCGGCCATGACTTCGACCGTTTGGGTGACTTGCCCAAGTTGCAGCACCGCCGTGAGCACCGCGCGGTCGCGCGGCTGAAGGGCAAATCCCCGTGCAGCACGCTTGAAGCCGGGCTCTGATATTTCAACGCTGTACTCGCCCGCAGGCAGGCCGGAAAAGCTGAATCGTCCATCCGCACCTGTTTTGGCGTGGCGAGCCTTTCCCGAGGAAGTTTGCACCGCCTCGACGCTTGCCCCCGGCACTACTGCGCCGGTTTGGTCAGTTACAGTCCCTACAATCGCTGCCAAGCCGTTCAGCGGCCCGATATCGTGCCCGATTTTAAGCGTGCTGATTTTCGAATACGGAGGCTGCGGCGCAAGTTTCCCGGTGCGCAGCTCGACGTACGACGACATATCGTCCCCGGTATCGAATTGCTGGTCCGCGCCAGCGCTGCGCACGACGTAATGCCGCTTGTCCTGATACCAGGGGGCCGGCTCGACGCGAAGCTCGTTGCCCCACGCGTCACGCAGGTCGGGGCTGCCGGAGCTCTTTATCCTCTCGAAGACCTTGATCAGGTCGCCTCCCTCGGAGTCCTGCTTATAGGCGCGGGTCAAACTCTTTGCCAATCGGTGCACTTGCGCTAGGAATCGCTCCTGGTAGCGCCTCTGATATTCCCAATACTTCGCCATCGGCAGGTCTTTGCCGACCTCGGCGTCAAACTTGTTCGAGGTCACGATTTCCGTGGCCGAAAACAAAGCTCGAGCCGCCCGGTCGCGCTCCTCGGACTGCGATTTTTCAGAAGGCTCCACGATTTCCGGCATGCCAATCGAGTGAATCTCGAAGCGCGGCTTCATCACTTCCTGCTCGAGATAAAAGAAGACCTTGGCAAAGCCCGGCTTCTTTTCCGCCAGCGCGAATACGGCTTCATCCACCACCTGCAAACCCAGCGCGGCATGCACGCCCGCGCCGCGCGAATTGGTGATGCGGAAGCGGATTCGCGCCTCGCCGCCCGGCTTGTAAACGGGGGCATCGGCCGCCGTCTCAATCTTCAGCTCATCTGCCGGCTGCACGAAAATCAGGCGATGATCGCCGACCGGCTGCGCGTTCCGTCCAAAAAGATAAGCGTTGATGTCCACCGTTCCCGCCATCTCCGGCGTGGCCGCGAGCGACAAATCCGCCTGCCCATTTTCCAAGTCAACGTCGCGCGTTTCGACCGTCTGCCCTTCCTTGATGACGTCTACATAGGCTGCGCCGCGCGCCTTGGTAGAGAAGACTCTCAAGCGAATGATCTCGCCGGCCCGGAAAACGCCGTGCTCAGGGCGCAACAGAATCTGGTCCTCGCCCGCGCGGGACGCAAGATTTATTTCGCTGGACGCTTCGTTCCCTTCCTCATCGATGGCCTCAATCTTCAGATTCTCGCTGCCGGCTTGCGGCTTGATGCGAGCCACGGCAACTCCGCCATCGTCGGTGGTAATGTGCTGATCGGCATTCCCCGCGGCCTGGACGTTCACGCGAGCCTTCGCCGGCGTGCCATCAGGATAGGCGGTGAGGATAAACACCTGGTTCAGCAGATTCGGAACCAGCGTTCCGCCCTCCGGAATCGCCGTGATGAGCAGCGGCGATTCGCTGACCGTAATCGGCTCGCCGCGAGTTTCGGCATGGCCGGCGGAATCCTTCACCGTGGCCTCAATCAGCACGCGAGCCGCGCCGTGGCTGAGAGGCCGTCCCGCGAAGTATTTCGGCAAGGTGAGATCAAAGCGATAAGATCCGGCGGAATCCGTCTTCCCCTTGGCGGACGCCACTTCAACCACCTGAACGTCCATCGTGGAAGCTTTGATTCCGATTTCGGCGTCACTCACCGGCTTTCCAAAGAAGTAATGGGCGCGCACCGTGCCGGTGACGTGATCGCCGGGCCGGTAGCCGCGCTTCTGCTTGCCGTTCGCGCCCAACTCGATGGCCACTTTGAATTTTGGAAGGACGTATCGTTCGACGTGGATGGCGATCTCCGCGGAGTTCGTCGGCGCGCCGGCATCGCCCATCAGGGCGCGCAGGTGGTACGTGCCCAGGTTGACTTCATCGGCCAGCCCAAATTCGGCGGAGGCAACGCCGAACGCGTCGGTCTGAGTGGCCTTTTTGAATACCTTATTGCCGCGCGAATCCTCGACCTCGAAAGTCACCTTACGGCCGGCGGCGGCTTCATGTTCGGAGCGGTCGAGCGCCAGCGCGCGCACATGAATGGTCTGGCTCGGCTGGTAGATCGGCTTGTCGGTCGTCAGGAGAATGGAGACCTTGTCTTCCAGCCGCACCGCCTGCGTTAACTCGGCCGAACCGATGGGGGTGTCCACGGCGTATCGCAACTGGTAATTGCCAACCAGGCCCGCCGGAAAACGGAATTGTGCCTCAACCGTTCCCCTGCGGTTTATCCGGCCGGCAAAGAGCAGTTGCGGTTTGTCGCTGCCGTTCAGAAACAGGATTTGAACCGAACTGCGGCCGGCAATGACTTCGTTTTTTGAGTCGGTGACGATCACCCGCACCGCTGCCCGGCCTCCGCTCAGGTAAGTTTGCTGGCCGAGCACGTGAACCACCGGCCTGCAGAGGATCTGAGAGATGGATTCGGTGCCCTCCGGCCCGGCTGTTGCTCGATCGTCATATTCGAAGCAATAACGAAGCCGATGCCATACGAGATCTTCTAACGGCAGGTCTTTGTCCACGCTGATCTCGCCCTGCCAGTTGCCTTGCCCTTCGTCTATCTGAACGTGCCGCTCCGAGCGGCCCAGAACTTTCTCCTCCGGATCCAGGACTTCCATCGTCAGCGTTCCTGCTCCGGCGCGGACGGAATGGTAAGGAATGGTGAGGCGAAGCGAGCCATGCGAATAAGTCGCGGCACTGGCGGGCTCATTCGGAGGAGTCTGGAATGCCTGCAAGACGCAAAATGCAACGATGGTCGGAATTGCCGCGAAAATGAATAGGAAGAAGCTTGCCAGCCGATTGCCTTGGTTGCCGGTGTCCATGGCGCCTCCTCAAAGATGTCCTGGCGATAAACCCACCCGGTGCCGTTCACCTATGAGAACGGGCGCCGCACCCGCTCTTGCAGATTAATTTCCACCCTTAATCGTGCGCATAGTATGATGCTTGGAACAGTTCAAAAGAAGACTCGACACTCCTTCAGACACCGAAAATTACGGCGAAGTTCCGAATCATTTCTGCGCCCCAACCGCCCTACCCCATTGTCTAAACCGGCAACATGACAAGTTGTCCGTTCTCGCTGACTTTTTTACCGGTTGGGCGCCGCTATTCAACTGATCGCATGAAGGATATGAGAGGTATTCAGATCAAAGAAGGGCAGAAGAATTCCGCGCCAACTCATGGATAGAGATGCTGTGCTAGATTGAGTAGGATTGAGGACGCGAGTTTTCTCGAGTAGTGGGAGGCCCGCTTGCAGCCGCAATTCCAGTTCGTTTCCCGCGCCTGGCGGCGCATGTCGCGTCGCTCCTTCCTTCAAGCTGCGGCCTCCGCGGCAGGGTTATCCATTGTTCCTCAATCTCAAAACCCGCCCGAGCGACCGTCAGGCATCGACGAGCGTCCGGCGATGATGAAGGGTGAGCTGCCGCAGCTTTACATGCTTACCTACGATCACGGAGGCGCCGTCCTCTGGGGGACGGAGAAATTCGGCATGAGCCTCCGATCTGCCGTGGCCTGGCTGGAGCGCTACCCGAGTTTCAAGATCGGCCTGGATAACGAGGCCTACACCTACGATTTCCTGGCCGAGCACGAACCTGGCCTGTTGAATGAATTGCGCGGATATTTGAAGCGGTTCCGAGGGCGGCTGGGAGTGGGCACGGCCACTTACGGCCAGCCTCTTTCCTGCTTCATCAACGAAGAGTCGAACGTCCGGCAGTTGGAGTATGCGCAGGAAGTGAACCGCCGCCTGCTGGGCACAGCGCCGCCCGTTTACGCCATGAGCGAACACGCCATGCACGCCCAGATTCCCCAATTGCTGCGCGGCTTCAGTTTCGCGGGTGCCCTGATGCGCACCCACTTCCAGATGTACGGGTACAACCCGACCTTCGATGTGCCCATCGGTTGGTGGATTGGTCTGGACGGATCGCGCATCCCCACCGTCCCGACCTACAAGGGCGAAGGCGCGGAGTTCGGCAAAACTACCGATGACAATTGGATCCTGACGCGCTATCCGGGTCCCCAGTGCCGGGAGTCGCTGGAGGATTTCCGCAGGAAGTTTGCGCGCATCCATCCACTGCTGGCTTCGCGGGTGGACGACGCCGGCCTGCGAAAGGAGGAACTCGTCAAAGAATGCGAGGGGCGGCCGGATTATCACTGGATACTGCCGGAAGAACTTCTGGGAGCGTTTCCCGCCCCGCAGACGGAGTTTCGCACCGCGCCCAACGACTTTGTGGTGCGGATGCCGTGGGGCTACTGCGGCAACGAAATCTGGAACCGCTGCCGCGAGGCCGAGGTCGCTGTGCTGACGGCGGAACGGTTGGCTGCTGTGGCCCTGATGCTCGGCGGCGAAGTGCGCGAGGATCAGTTGAGGCAGGCATGGAAGAACCTGCTGGTAGCGCAGCACCACGACATTCAGATCACGGGCCTTGTGGCGGACGCGCGGCGGTTCCTGGGCCAGTCGCTGGCCGTGTCCGGCGAGGTGATGCAGTCCTCGCTGCGCCAAGTGGCGGGTCAGATGTCGGGCGGCAAACTAGCGCAAGTGACAGTGTTCAATCCGCATTCTTGGCGCCAGAGAGACTGGGTGGAAGTCGAAGTGCCGCTCCCGCCAGGCGCGGGTGTGTCGCTCGGCGCCGAACGAGATGGACACCCCGTGCCTTGCTACATCGTTGCTCCGCCGGCAGCTGTTGAAACCTCCCCATCCAGCCGCAAATCGGATAGCTCGACAGCAAGGCTCGCGATCCTTGCCGATGTGCCGGGCCTGGCCTGCGCCTCGTATTCGGTTGTGGCGGCGTCCTCAGATTCAGCGAGCGGGCCGGAGACGGATGAGGAACGCCTGACGATTCGGACACCGGACTGGAGCCTGCGGCTCGACCCGCGGGGAGGCATTGCGGAGTGGCGCAACCGTAACACCGGAGAGGCTGTGCTCCGACCGGGAAGTCGCGGCGCTTTTTTCACAGGGCGTATCGAGAACCGCGATTGCGAATCACAGGGCAGTTGGAGCTTCCTGCCGCGTCCGAAGGGCGCGCCCTCGGTGACCGCGCGGGAGAAGGGCGAAATCGGCGGGATTCCCTACGTTTTCGATCTCACCGTCTCGGCCGATTCTCCGCGCATAGACTGCCACGCTGCCTTCCAGATCGACAACCAACGCATTGGCCTGGTGAGCGACGTCGTGCGCGATTGGCATTCCGCTTTCGTTCACGAGCTCAAGCTTCGCTTCAAGGCGCTGCCGAACTTCAACGGGGCCGTCGCCAGCGTACGTGACGTGCCGTTTGGCGTGGCTGAAACCGCCGACCGTTATGTACAGGGCATTTACTGGACGGCGCTTTCGGACGGGCACAACGGGATGGCGTTCTTTAATCGGGGCGCCATGGGATCAGTACGGGAGGCGGATGGCGGATT
>JAHEKS010000223.1:0-2995 GCA_024638215.1 Acidobacteriota bacterium
TTATCTCGGATCCATTCACGTGACGGCCGGCGCGAGCGGAGACTTCAGGATTCACGTTGCCGTCGAGAATCCGCCGTCACTAGGTCAGCCCGGGCCGCCACTGGACGTGAGCGCCGAGATGCTGGACCCGTCTCAGAAAATCGTCTGGCAGGGCCGCCATTCGCTCGACCCCAACGAAGGGGTCTATGATTTCACCGGCAAAATCACCAACGCCGCTTTGTGGGACCTGGCGAACCCCAACCTCTATTCCCTGCAGGTCAAGCTCAGCGACGGCGACGAACAGACGGTCCATTTTGGATTCCGCACCTTCGAGTCGCGCGAGCGCAAGTTCTACCTGAACGGCAAGGCGGTATATCTGCGCGCGGCGCTCGACCAGGCCTTTTATCCCGACACGGTTTACACGCCGCCTTCGCTCGATTACCTGCGGGACGAGATGCGCAAGGCCAAGGCGCTGGGCTTGAACATGCTTCGCTGCCACATTAAAGTCCCCGACCCGCGGTATCTCGAGGCTGCGGACGAAGAGGGCCTGCTGGTCTGGTACGAGATTCCCAACTGGGACAAGCTCACGACGGACTCCCAGAAGCGCGGGCTCGCGACGCTCGCCGGCATGGTGGAGCGCGACTGGAACCATCCCTCGATCGTCATGGTCAGCCTCATCAACGAGAGCTGGGGCATTGACCTGAAATCAGCGGCCGAGCGCGCGTGGCTGAAGGACGCTTACGCGCACGCCAAGAAAATCGTGCCCGGCTGGCTGGTAGACGACAACAGCGCCTGCTGCGACAATTTCCACGTCGTCTCCGACCTCGCCGACTATCATCAGTACGACGCGGTTCCCGACCACGCGAGCGACTTCGACCGCCTGGTGGGCGACTTTGCCACGCGCCCGAGCTGGCTCTTCAGTCCCTATGGCGACGCCGAGCCGAAAGGGGACGAGCCGCTGGTTCTCTCCGAATTCGGCAACTGGGGCCTGCCCCACCTGCACCAGCCGCAACCTTGGTGGTTCGCGCGCGATTTCGGCGGCAAGCGCATCACGCTTCCCGCGGGCGTCGAAAAACGATTCGCCGATTATCAGTACGCCAAACTCTTCCCCGATTTCGACGCGTTGGCCGATGCCACCGAGCAGGCGCAATTCCGCTCCCTCAAATACGAAATTGGCAGCCTGCGCATGCACCCCGAAATCCAGGGCTACGTCATTACCGAATTCACCGATGTCAATTGGGAGTCGAACGGCCTGCTCGACATGTGGCGGCAGCCGAAGAATTACGCCCGCGAGTTGCCTTCGCTCGAGCAGGATGACCAGGTCGTCGTCCGCGCGGAAGAGAGGAATTACTGGAGCGGCGAAAAGGCCGAAGCCCAAGTCTATTTCTCGCACTACAGCGGCAATTCGCTTGCCGGAGCCACGGTTTCCTGGAAGCTTGAGGGAACGGATTTGCACGGCGAGTTTCCGTTGCCCGCCGTGGAAAACGCCTCGGCGGCGCAGGCGGGCAAAATCCAATTCGCCGTTCCTGCCGGGGCCGCGCCGTCGCGTCACGAGCTCAGCGTGAGCGTTGAATCGGGCGGAAAGACGATTTCAAAGGACTCGCTCGAGCTTTATTTCTACCCTCCCAAAACGGCCGAACTTCCGCCGCCCGTTTCGTTCCACGATCCCGCGGGCCGATTGCGCCGCCTGGTCAACGAAATGCACGAGCGCGGATACCAGGCGCCTTCGGGCCGCGAGAGTTTTCCGGTGCTGATCAGTTCGGTTTGGGACGACGACGTCAAGCAGACGCTTCGCAACGGCGGCATCGTGCTGCTGATGCCGACCGACGCCATGACCCTCGCGCCCGGCCTCGAAGTGGTGCCGCGCTCGAAGGACGACCTGAGCGGCAACTGGATTTCAAGCTTTCTCTGGATCCGGAAGGAACACGCGCCCTTCCGGCAAATCGGATTCGAGACGCTGCCCGGATTTGAGATGCAGCCGTCCGTTCCCAATACGGTGGTCGAAGGCGTCCCGCCCGAGCATTACGACGACGTGATTTCCGGAATCTTCTACGGCTGGATTCATTCCAACGTCGCAACGCTGGTCGAGGCGCAATGCGGAAAAGGCAAGCTGCTGATTTCCACCTTCGCCCTCGGCGCCACCTATGGCACGGACCCTTTCGCCACCTATTATCTCGATGCGCTGATGAATTACGCCGTGAGCGGCTTCGTGCCGCGGTATCAGATTCCGCTCGACGCTGCGGCGGGCGGCGCAGCGCGGTAAAGGAACTCGCCTGAGGTCAGGCTTTGGAAGGCGCGGCTTGCGGCGCGGCTGCGGGCGGCTGCATTTGCAGGACCTTTTCGACGAGCCCGGGGTAATAGTGGGAGATGATTCTTCCACAGTTGCGGCACGACCACGTTGAGGTCTGAATTTCGATGTGGTTCCAGTTCACGCAGCCGCAGGAACAAGTAACCTGCAAGCCCTTGCCGCTGGCTCCCTGGACAACCTTCACGTCCTCCGGACGCACGGGAAATTCCATTCGAATCCTCCAGTCCTTGGCGCTTTCTCGCGCCAGAACTCCGCCTGCCCTTCAGCCATCGCCGCCGCGCACGAATCATATCCCAAACGCCAAGCCTTCTCCAACTCCGGGCCCGCAACATTTTCGCGGGCTCCGGTTGACGCGCGATTTTCTCCAACGTAGAGTGCCAAGAGCGACTTGAGGATGGCGGCATGAGAAGCGCCCGTGTCTCCCCGTGCATGGCCCAGCCCTCGGCGGCCGGGCGAAGGGCCGCAACGACAGCGTCGTTTCCCGACGCCGTCCGCGATGTTTTCTTCTGGCTGCGCATGGCTGTCGTAGACCGCATCCTCAACCCGTTCGACCGCGAGCATGGCACCGAAACCGGCGGCCGCACATGCCTGAAACGCCTCGGCGTCCTGCATCCCAGCGTCCCATACGGAGTCCGATATCAACCCATTGACCCGGGGCTCTTTCGACGCGCGCTCGGAGCACTCCAGGCGGAGGTTCTTCCCGGCGAG
>JAHEKS010000223.1:3029-7988 GCA_024638215.1 Acidobacteriota bacterium
TGCGGCAAGGGCCGCGCTCTGATCCTGGCCGCCGAATTCGGCTTCCGGGAAGTGGTGGGAATTGACCTCGCGCCGCCGCTGGTGGATTGCGCGCGCCAGAACCTGGCTCGCGCGGCTGTCGGGAACGCGCGGGCGGCCTGCCAGAGCGCCGACGCCTTCCAGTTCCCTGCTGGCGACCTGGTCGTCTATCTCTTCAATCCTTTCCTCGGCCCCGTCTTCCGTCGCACCATGCAGAACCTCTGCCATATGTCATCAGGAAATATCTTTCTTGTTTACATTGATCCAGTAGAAAGCCTCCTGCTTCGCACGCTTCCGTGCTTCGAGCTTTGGAAGTCCGCCGCGGCCTTTTCCATCTATCGCCATCGCCCGCATGCCACGGCTTAATCGCGCGTGGGGTCTGGGGAAGTTCGTCGCTGGCTGGACGTCCGGCAATCGGCGAAGCGGGCCGCACCCGTCAGCAGTTTGCGGTAAACCGCGGCGTCGCGGATCACTCTCTCGACGTAGCCGCGGGTGGCGGGAATGGGGATGGATTCCAGAAACTCCGCCGGGTCCCGGTAGACGTATTGGCTCCGCCAGGCATTCACGCGAGACTGCCCCGCGTGGTAGGCGGCCAGCGCCAGTTCCATTTCTCCGTCGTTTGCGGCGCTCAGCTTCCGCAAAAGGCCGGTGCCGATTCGCACGTTATAGGAGGGCGACAACAGCCGGCGAGCCACCGCAGGCCGCCGTTTGCGGGAGCGCGTCGCCGTACTCGGCAGGATTTGCATCAACCCGCGCGCGTTGGCGGCCGAAACCGCACGCGGGTTGAAGGTGGATTCCTGGCGGATCAAGCCCATGACCAGGTAGGGATTGACGCCCTTCGCCCTCGCTTCGCGGCGCACCAGGTTCCAGTAAGCGCGCGGATAGAGCAAGTCCCACACTCCTTTGGGCAGCGCGTCGAAGCCGAAGTCAGGATAGTTGCTCACGGCGCGGACCGCGTCTATCAGCGACGGCCCCAAGTTCCCCTGTTCCATTTCGAAGCGGCTCAGCGCCAGACGCAGGTCGGTCCTGGCGGGTTCATGGGAGACAACCGCGCGGAGGTAGGCCTCAGCGACATCATCCAAGCTGAGGGCTCGAAGGGTCCGGAAGCGTTCAATTTCCGCGCTCGGCGGCTGAGGCACGCAGGGTGAGACGGGAGGATCAGCCTCCTGGATTCGGTCAGCCACTTGCGAAACCAGCGGCCATTCGCCGGCATTATCCGAATCGAAACCGGTCCGCCGATCAGCCAGATCGCTCAGCCGCTGCGCCGCCCGTGTGGAGTAATAACTGTGCCCGAACTCTTTGATCAAAGCCTGATAGAGTTTCCGGGCGGCGCCTCCCGCCCCGTGCTCCTCCGCCATTCTCGCCAGCCAATACAGGCCGCCGGCGTCATGCCAGGAATCAGGATAGCGATTGAGATGGTCCTCGAACGCGGCGCGCGCCATCGCAAAATTCTTCTGAAGATAGTAGCTCCAGGCGACGCGCCAGTTTGCCTCCAATCCCCACGCGGAATCGGGAAACAGAGTTGCCAGCGGCTGGTAATACTGCGCGGCCCTCTGCCAGTCTCCTTGACGCACATAATAGTCCCCAGCCGTGTCCAACGCGGAGGCGTACTGGGGAGAGCTTACGTAAAGCTTCGCCAGTTGGTTAATCATCAGGTCCATGGAGGTCGGGTCGTCTTGGCTGGCGTACATGTCCGCCAGCACCGCCATCCTCTCCGCGTCCATGCCGGGGTTATGGGTGAAAGGCTGCTGCAACTGGTCGAGCGCCTCGGAAATCCGGCGCAGGCGGAAAAGGCAGCGCGCCCGCCCCACTTTCCATCGTTCGGCGAGGGCGCTCGAGGGGTGAGCCTGAAGTAACGCGTCGTAGTCTTTCAGCGCGTCCGAGTATCTCGCCCGGTCAAAGAGCTTTTCGCAGCGCGCTGTTTGGATTTTTTCTGAAACGCTCGGGAACTTGTCGCCCAATTGCACACGCAACGGATCGAGCGCCTGGGAGGCGGTCCGCGCCTCTCCCGAGGTAGGAAAAGCGTAGTAGATCTCCTGATAGGTTCGGGCGGCGTCTTCCGGCCTTCCCGCCGCACGGTAGGCGTCGGCGAGGAGGAGGGCCAGCGACGGGTCCTGGCGCACCCGCGGTGTCGCCGTCAGCACCTCGACGGCGCGCTGCGCCTGGCCGGAAGCCATCAGGGTGCGCGCGTAAAGCTCGGCGGCGTCCTCCTTCAGTGTGCTCTGGGGAAAGCGGCTGGGAAAATCGGCGAGCGATTGCAGGACGATTTCAGGGTGGTTGGCTTCATGGGCGGCGGAAGCGAGATAGAATTCCGCGAAGTCAGCCAGCGAAAACCGGGTCTCGGCCGCTTTCCGGAAGTTCCGGACCGCAAGATCGTTCTTGTCCGCGTCGAACTCGGCGTAGCCCAGGACAAAGAACGCCAGGCCGCGTTGTTCGCGCTTCTTCTGGGATTCGGCAAAGCGGAGGAGCTTGATCCAGGTGCTTTTTGAATCCGCGCGGGCGGCCAGGGCGCGCAACTGCGCGCTCGGAGCCTCGACAACTGGCCGAGCCGGCCCCGCACACACCGCGAGCAGCAACGAAAGCAATGCTGCAGCCCGCCCTGGATTTCGGGATATCACGTCGAAGGCCCTGGGTAATCGGCGCCGAGCAGCGCCGCGTCGTTGGCGGCGAGGGTGCGAACAATTTCGTCGTGGAAATAATCGAACTGCTTGGCCGCCGTCTTGCCGAATCGCTTTTCAAATGTCTGCCGGCTGCGATCGATGTCGGACTTCAGCCGCTTGTAGAGGTCGGCGTTCTTGCGCCCGTCCGCCACCTTCGCCTTGTTGTAAAGCTCAATCTCGGAGACCAGCAGCTTGGCAAAGCGCTTGGCGTCTTTGTGAACTTTCTGCTCTTCCTGGCTGAGCTGTGAAAGGTCAATGCCCGCCGCGGCCGGCGCCGGTGGAGGCGGCGGCTCAGGCTGTGCGGGCGCCGCTTCGGGTTGGCTCGGCTCGGGAGGAGCTGCCGCAACTCCCTCGACGGGCTCCGCTTCCACCGGCTCGGCTTCTATCGTTTCAACCGGCACGGCAGCCGGCTCTTCGATCGGCGCGGTTTCGACGCGCCCCGCTTCGGCTTCCTCAGTGGGAGCAGGCGGCGCTTCCACCTGCATGCCTGCGCCCAGCGCCATCAGGCGGTCGAGTTGCGCTCCCGCAAACTCCGCCAGGATTTTCAGGCCGTCCACCGGCAGCGGCGCGCCTTTGCCTCCCGGGTCCGCGTAAAAGATGGCCGAAACCGATCCCGCCGACCGGATCGGAAGCAGGAGAATGGGCTCGTTGCGGGCAGGCTTGAATTTGTCCAGGATGTTGCGATTCCTTCTCAATCCCTCGGCGTTCAAGTCCACGTGCCCGCCCGTCTCATAGACTTGCCGGAAGGGAGTGTCCTGGCTCAGGGGAACGACCAACCCGTGGAAAGCCTTTTCGGAAAGGCTCGCGCCGAAGCCGTGCGCCGAAGCGCCCCAGGCAGCCTTGCCACGCACGTCAAACGTCGCCGCTCTCACGCCCATCTGCTCGGCCTCTTCGGTGAGAACCTGCAGGACCTGCTCGGGCAACGTCGCCGTGATCAGATTGCGCACCGAGCCCAGCAGCTTATCCATCGGCGCCTCGGTCACGACAGGCGCGGGCGGTGGCGGAGGAGCAGGCTCGAATTGCGCCAGGACCTCCAGTTGCGCCTGAATCGTCTCCTCCAGCTTGCGGTGCTGCTCGCGCATTTCCTGCACCGCCTGCTCCAGTCTTCCAAGCTGTTCAGCCTGGGAATTCACCTGCTGGCTCAGGCGCTCGCGTACCTCGCGAACCAGTTCGCTGATGCTGCCTTGAATGGTTTCGGCCAAGCGAGAACCCTCACGTAAGATATATGCACGTCATTATGGTACAGGCTAACCGGCCACTGTCAACTCCAATATTGAACGTGCGTGCCGGGATGTCGGAAAGCAGAACGTAAGAGTCAGGAGTCAGAAGACCGCAATTCGAGAATTAGGAATCGGCAAACGAAGATCGCCATTCCCGAATCCTGAGCCCCGAATCCCGAGTCGCCTGTCGCGAGTTCCGGGACCGATTCCCGAATCCCGAAAAACTGGCTTCCTTTGGGTTCGTTCCCGTGCATTGCCGCAGCCAAGCCTTTTAGAATCAACGAATTTACAATTTTGCCCGTGAAGAATAATGGATTGTTTTGATTCCTTTAATTTCCGGTCTTCCGCCCGCGCGAAAGCCGCTCCTGGCGCGGGCGCGGACGCAATCCGGCACACTGCACAAAGCATCCTGGAAAACACGCATTTTGGGACGAGCTTTTACTCATTCTAAAGCACTTGCTGAACCGGCTTTGGCTTCCTCCCAACATCGTCTTTCGACTTTGACCGCTCCTCCCCCGCACCAGAAGCCGCGCTCCCGAGGCGCCCCGCGCACCGCCCTCCCGCGTCCGCAGGCAATCGCCTACATTACTGGGCTATCACACTTCCCTCCTCTTATCAAGCCAACGAGCGGGCCAGGCGGGAGGCGCGCGCGGCTTGACTCGCGCCGCCCTGCAGCGTAACCTAAGAGTGAGCACGGGGGCGTTCCGGTTTCGACGGAAGCGCTGGTGCTTGGAAGGCATGCCGGGGGTCCACACCACCCGTAATCGGCGTGGAACACACAACTGCCAACACGCAGTTTGCTTACGCTGCCTAATTAGGTAGCGCGCTTCCTCCGTTCGGCCCGCAGGGCGGAGAGAGGCGTCATTCAGCGGGCTGGCCCGGCGGCCGCCGTCTGAAGCCGTTGGGCGAGAGTTCCGCTTCGGCGGAGCCAACAGGCTAGTCGGCGGTTCGTTATTGCTCGTTCCTGAGGGCCGCTGGCGAAATCTGTAGCGAATGAGATAAGCATGTAGTCTTCCAATCGCTGGGCTTTTCGGACGGGGGTTCGACTCCCCCCGCCTCCA
>JAHEKS010000224.1 GCA_024638215.1 Acidobacteriota bacterium
AGTTCGAGAGCAACTCCGCGCTACAGAACCGAGCGGCGTCAGAATGCCGCGCCGACCGTCGCCATCAATTGATTCCTTCCCAGGGCGAAGTGTGGGTACGCCAGACCGAAATAAAACCGGCCCTTGCGGTGCGGGTAAATCCGCAGGCTGGCGCCTTCGGTCCCGAGGAAGGTATGGTGGGTCGGGCACCGGTTGGTGAAGGCCTGGAGGTTGCAAACGTCCTGAAAATCTGAAAAGAGGTCCCCTCCGTATGCTTCTTTCAAGGAGAAGGTGGTGGAGTTTGCGATGAGGGACCCGCCAAAACGCAACGTCAAATTCACATGAGGCGTCTGCACGGGATCAAAGCCGACCGATTCGTTGAGCATAAACAGCTCTTTGCGCAGTCGCGCCTCGGAGCCGAGGCTCGGGTCGAAATAGGTTGTGGTGTCCACCGGGAGCCAGTCGAGCGACCAGCCCAAGCTGACCCGGCGCAAGAAACGCTTCCTGCCCAGGTAGTGGAGGACGCCGAAGCCGAGGTCAAATTGCTTGCCGCTGCGCGGCACCAGGCCGCTTGCACGCCCCCAGCCCGCGCCCGTTTGCAACTCAACGGTGCCGCGCTCTGAATTCCTGTCGAAGGGTTCGGAGGCTTCCTGCCCGTCAGCCGGAATCCCCATTGTGAGGAACACCGACAAAACTGAAACAGCCAGCCATGTTCGGTTCATGACTCCCTCCTTTCCAGACCAGCCGCCGCTGGATCGTGGTGCGCTTTTGGGTCGGAGTTTCATGCGCGAACCTCCTCTGCCTGCGGAACGCGAATCCGCACGCCGTCCGCGACCGCACCCGGAACGCGGGCCGCTTCCGCCTGCTTCCTCAACCGCAGATAACCGAGCGTGACCAGGTGGATGCCGGCGAGGCACAGGGCAAGCCCCCAGACCCGAGGTTCGACGAACGATCTGTAGGCGGCATAAAACTGCCCGGCCACGACGGGCGAACAAGCCAGCGCCAGCCGGCGGCGCAACGACGGCCAATAGAGTGAAGATTCCGCCATCGGCCAGACGCCGTGCCGAAACCACAGCGCCAGAGGCCCGAAAACGCACAAAACCGGCGGCGAAAGGAGCAGGACATAGCCGACGGTCTGCAGCGCGAGGTGGGTCGAGTTCGCGGCATTCGTGTCGAGGACCGCTACCAAGACCCAGGCGGGGAACGACAATACGAAGAGCCCGCCGCCGAGCCGGAAAACCAGCCGCAGGAAGCGCGAGGCTCGAACAGAGGGGACCCGCACGGTGCGAAGGAAAAGATAGGCTACCAAGCCGAAGGTAACGAGCGTCAGACCCCACTGGAGCTCGTCCGGTAGATAGTCTCCCAGAAAGAAAATGGGCCATATCATGATGTCGGCCATGACAAAATAGGAAGTAGCGCACGCCAAGGCAACAAGGAGCGCGATATGGGAGCGGCGAAAATCGTGCTTGAATAGGCGGGCGAGCGCCACCACCACCGCCAGCGCGGCGCAGGCGAGCAGGAAAATGTAAAACCAGCGGCCGAAGGGGCTCATGCCCAGCCAACTGGGCCAGTAGGTGTCGGGCTTGCCAGCCGCAAGATCCCTGCCCGTGCCCGCGTAGCCCCCGCAGCCGTCAATCGCCAGAGGCAGGAAAACCGTCGCGAGAATAAAAACTCCGCCCGTGAAGAGCGAGACCCCCGACGGCAGACGGCGGAAAAGCGCGCGGAGACGCGGCTCGATTTTTGCGGCAACGCGGTCAATCAAGTGGCGCGGGGCCGGAGCGGAACTGGGGAGGTTGGAGGAGATTTCGTTGGCCATTGGAGTTCACCTCGTTGGGGCCCAAGCTAGCAGGAACCGCTCGGGCGCGCAACGCGGCCTGTGACGGTTTGGAGAGTGTCACAGCCGTCATCCGTCAGCCGACGGACTGTGGCGCCGCGTGTGCCAGCGATGACTTTTCGACGCGCTGCTGTAGCGCCGGTGTGCCACCGGCGGTTTTCGGCGCTGCAAGCCTGCCCTGAGCGGCGCGAAGGGGCGCCGCTACAGAGGCCCGCGAGGGCCTGCGCTGTAGCGCCGGTGTCCCCACCGGCGGTTTTCGGACCCGCGACGGCGGCGAGCGAGGCCGGCGCGGTGTTGTGGACACAATGTCGGATAGGCTGGGGCGGCTGGTACAGCAGGGAGGAAAACGGGCGCCGCGATGCGGACACAATGTCTGGTATGAACGGGACGTCCATGCAAAGTCGGAACCGCAATGGCGACATAATGTCTATTGCGCGGCGTGACAAATAGTCAATTGTTGCCGCGCTTGGGCTATTCCGCAATGAAAAAGATGATACGGGTGATACGGCTGACACAGAAAATTCTTGGCCCGCCCGATTTCAACGGAAGACTTCGGCGCAAGGAGAAAGTTCCAGCGCGCGGCGCTCGTTCGCAAAGCGGTTCCGTGTTCGCTGCGCTTGCGGTATGATGCGCGGTTGCAAAAGTGTTCGCAGGTCACTTCAATCCTTCCGCACGATTCAGCAGGAGGCAGAATTTTCGATGTCATCCTCAGCGCAAGAAAAGTTGCTCGCCTTCGAACCTCGGCACGAATTCTTCGTGGGCATTGATTCCGACGGCTGCGTTTTCGATTCGATGGAGATCAAGCACAAGGAGTGCTTCATTCCCGCGATCATCCGCTACTGGAAACTGCAGGCGATTTCGAAATACGCGCGCGCCGCGGCGGAATTTGTAAACCTCTATTCGAAGTGGCGCGGCACAAATCGCTTCCCTGCCCTCACCAAAACTTTCGAACTGCTGCGCGATTGGCCGGAGCCGATGCGGCGCGGCGTGAAGATTCCTGACGTGCCGTCGCTTGAAGCTTGGATCAAATCCGGGCAGCCGCTGGGCAATCCCGCGCTCGAAGCGGAAGTCGCGAAAACGCAGGATCCCGTGCTGAAGCTCACGCTCGAGTGGAGCAAGGCGGTCAATCGCTCGATCGCCGAAATCGTCGAGGGCGTGCCGCCGTTTCCCTTCTTTCGCGAGTGCGCGGAGAAGATCTTTCCGCGCGCCGACATCATCTGCGTTTCCGCCACGCCCGGTGAAGCCTTGACGCGCGAGTGGCAGGAGCACGATATCGCGCGCTACGCGGCGCTCATCGCGGGACAGGAGATGGGTTCGAAGAAGGAACACCTCAGGCTCACCGCGGGCGGCAAGTATGAGAAGGATTGCGTGCTGATGGTCGGCGATGCGCCCGGCGATATGGCCGCTGCGCGCGCCAACGGCGCGCTGTTCTTCCCCGTCAATCCCGGGCACGAGGAAGCGTCGTGGGAGCGTTTCTACCGCGAGGGCATTGATCGCTTCTTCGCCAAGGCTTTCGCGGGCGATTACGAGGCCGCACTCATCGCCGCGTTCGAAGCGCTGCTGCCCGAGAAGCCGCCGTGGAAATGACGGCACCTCGACGCCAGCGGCTAGCATGGAACCAGTCAGCGCCCGCCTAATGGCGAGCGTCCGCGCCAGCCGCGACGGGCGATTCGTTCAGATATTCTTCCTCCCAAATGTGGCCGAACTGATCCTCCAGTTCCCGGTCGTACTGGATAAAGCGGCGGCGGTAAGCTTCATCATGGAGGGCCTCGGCCGCAGCCTCGTCTTCCGGCTGCGGATGGTACGCGTCAATCAAGCCCCGGCCCATGGCGTAGTGGTCGCGGAGGGAGCAGGGCAGAAGCCAGTTGCTGTGCTCTTCCGGGCGCTGCTTGCCCAGGCCGTACTCAAACTGCCAGCGGCGGATGGCGCGGAAGTAGGGCAGCTCGTAGACATCATCCAGTGTGCCGCCCTGCCGGTAGACTTCGCGGATGTCTCCCGCCGCGTAAGGCACAAAGACGCAGGGCATCACCTTGCCGTTCCAGTCAATGTAGAGGTATCCGCCCGGGGCGCCGGCGGCGATGCAGCCTTCGGAGACCGTGCCGCAGTTCCAGAAATCCGCCAGCAGGATCTGCCGCTCGCGAATAATCTGCCACGTCCGCCGCCACATCCACAGTCTCTGTTCGGGAGTGACCAGCAGGTCCATGGTGTAGGCGCGGCCGATGGGCATGTACTGGAAAAGCCATCCGTAGACGGCCTGCTGCTCGTCGAAGAAGAAGTTAATGAAGCGGTCGGAGAGAATTTCCTCGGCGTTCTCGCGCGTGGCGGTAAGCGAAATGCCGAAAGGCACCCCGGCGCTGCGCAGGTGGCCCATGGCCGCCAGGATGCGCTTGAAGACTCCCGCGCCGCGGCGCGCGTCCGTGCGCTGCTCAAAGCCCTCCACGGAAATGGCGGGCGTGAGATTGCCGGTTTCGGCCAGGCAGCCGGCCAGGCGCTCGTCAATCAAGGTGCCGTTCGTATAGGTCATGAAGAAGCAGTCCCGATGAGCTTTGGCCAGGTCAATCAGGCTCTTGCCCTCGGACCGGTAGGCGAAAGGCTCGCCGCCGGAAATGACGAAGAAGCGCACTCCCCAGAGCTTCTTGGCTTCTGAAACGATGCGACCAAACAGCGGCCAGTCCAGCCGCTCCCCGCTCGGTCCGGCGCTGGCATAACACCCCGTGCAGCGCAAATTGCAGGTGCGGGTGGGACTGACCACAAGCAGGTTCGGCGGCTTCTGGTTCTGGTGCTTGCGGGCGAACTCTTGAACGGCGTTTTTCGATTGCTGATCCTGCATCTCGTCCAGGTAATTGGCGAACGCCGCGCGCAACAGCGTGTGAAGGACGGGGCGAGAAATCTGCTTGCGGTCCAGAGCCAGCCGGAACGAGTTAACCAAGGCACGCATCATGTCTCGCTTGTCGAGCTGCACCTGATGGGGACGCCGCGAGTCCACGAAGGTCCCCTTGCGCGCCAGAATGTATTCGGTGATCTCCCGGATCACCCAGTCGCGCAAGGTGTCGCTCCACAGTGACTGTTCGAGTGCCTTCAGAGTAAGGTCCGCGCTGCCTTCTGAGATCTGATGGGTCCAGTTGCGTACGCTGATCATGGCGACCTCCCTTGGATAATTTGGATTGAATGCGAGGGGCGGGTCGCCAGTTCCTGGCAGCATGGGATGATGTGGTTCTCACGCGATGTTCACGGTGGCAGGAGGTGAGTGCGCGGCGTGGGGGTTCCGGCTGTGGAGGTGCCCGAGGCTCCTGGTCCGCCGCCCAATGTTAGGCAGGCGGAAACGCGGACCCGCGGCATCGTGGATATCCTCCCCTTTCCAGTTGGATGCGTACTGGGCGGGATTTCGTGGCCTGTGGTGAGCCCTTCAAAGCATGACGACCTAGTACACTGGCCGCTTATTTGCTCTCTGCTAGGTCAGCAAGGACCGACCGAGCGGACTTGATGTCATAGTCAGGGGCCAACCCGGATTCCACCCGCAAGGAGGCTGGAATGGGCAGACAAAATGTCTCCAAATATCTGGATGAGGCCCTAACCGTCTCTTTCCTTACGGACGGACCGGTCTTGGGCGCCATCACAGCCGCCATTTTCGTGGTCGGACTGATTTGCCGGATCGTCACCCTGCTTTTCCGGTAGCCCGGAGCGAAGTTCATCCCTAAGTGAAAGGAAATAAGCACCCTCAGATCGCCCGTGGGATGGTCAATTGCCCCAGCGAGTGGTTCTTTTTCCGCACGCAAACGCCGGCCAGCCCGGAGCCTTCAAGCAGCCGATGAATGCCCCCATCAGGGCAAATTGGATAGTCCGGAGGACCTTTCGGGACGGACGGCGGGGGGCAAGCGCTGCGCGTGGCCCAGCGCTTTCTGGATCATGATGAACTCGCCCACGTTTTCCATGGTCAGCATTCCCACGAGCGACCCATTGTGCAGCACGGGCAGCGAGCGGCAGCCGCACTCGCGCAGGCTGACGACGGCTTTCTCCAGCATGTCGTGCGAATCCACTACCTTGAAATCGCGCTGCATGGCATCGCGGACGTGTACGTCTGTCCCTTTCTGGGCAAGTGCCTTCATCAAGTCTTCGCGGGTCAGCACGCCCAGCACGTGGTCGCCAAAAACCACCGGGAAATCCTGCTGCCAGCCGGCCAGGATGTGCTCGACGGCGACATCGAGCGTGTCGTCCGGGGACAGCGTTCGGAAATTGGTCAGCATCACGCGCTGAACGGGAATGCCGCCGAGCGAAGTCCGCATCTGAACCATGGCGGCTTCGGCCTCCGCGCCCATCCAGACGAACAGGGCGATGAAAAGCAGAAAGGGATCATAGATGAGCCCGAAAAGACCAAAAAGCAGAGCCATCGCCTGGCCGACGTGCGCCGCGGCTTGCGTGGCCTCGGTGTATTCCATGCGCGTGGCGAGCAGCGCGCGCAGCACGCGGCCGCCGTCCATGGGAAACGCCGGAAGCAAATTGAACCCGACCAGCCAGACATTCACGGCCATCAAGCGCGTGAGGAAATGTCCTCCCGAAAGCGCGATGTTGAAGAAGTCGCCGAGCGTGGGCACGGAACCCGCTGCGGCCAGCATCCCGAAAAGCGCCGCGGCAATCACCACGTTGACGGCCGGGCCCGCCAGCGCCACGCGCAATTCTTCCAGAGGATTGTCGGGCATGCGCTCCAGCCGTGCCACCCCGCCGATGGGCAGCAGAACGATATCGCGCGTGCGAATGCCGTAGCGCCGTGCGGTCAGCGCGTGGCCCAGTTCGTGCAGCACGATGCAAACGAAGATGGCCAGCACAAACAGCACGCCCCACAACGTGGTGTACACGTTGTGGCCCTGAACCCAGTACACGATGACGATGAAGGCGATCAGCAGCAGGAAGGTGGCGTGCATGAAGACGTTGATGCCCGCCAGGCGCCCGATTTTCCAGGACCAACGCATTCCACTCTCTCCTTGAACACCTGCCCTATTTCAAATGTAGCACCCGGAGGGCTGTGCAGCAAGCGCCGCACCCCGAGGATTCAAGGACCCGGCGCCAAACGACTGGGCAGCGAGTTCTGACAGTTGCCACGACAGCCCCGTCCTGATATGTTTGGTAAAGCAGTTGCTCGGATACGGGCCTGAGCCTTGTTGCATGCGCTGCCGTGACAGCACGACGATTCGCCGCGCTCCGTATAATCCTGAACGAGCACGAGCGGCAAAACAATGGATGCCGATGAATAGGACTTTTTGTCCAGTTTGCCTGCGCTCCGCGCTGAGAATCATGAACCCAAACCGAGTGCGGCGATGCAGGGCATCTGGAGTCGCGTAGGCAGCCGCCACATAGCCAGGCTGCCTTGAAGACGGCTGATGGAAGGGAGATAACCAATGGAAATCCGCAAGCAGGACGCGCTGGACTATCACTCGACGGGCCGCAAGGGCAAGATCGAAGTCGTCGCCACCAAGCCCTGCCGGACGCAGTGGGACCTGAGCATGGCTTACACGCCCGGAGTGGCCGAGCCGTGCCTGGAAATCGAAAAGCATCCCGAGTTGGCGTTTGATTACACGGCGAAAGGCAATCTGGTCGCGGTCGTCTCGAACGGCACAGCCGTGCTGGGCTTGGGCAACATCGGGGCGCTGGCCGGCAAGCCGGTGATGGAAGGCAAGGGCGTGCTCTTTAAGCGCTTCGCCGACATTGATGTTTTCGATCTGGAACTGAAAACGGAAAACCCGGACGAGATTATCAAAGCCTGCCAACTGCTCGAGCCGACGTTCGGCGGCATCAACCTGGAAGACATCAAAGCGCCCGAGTGCTTCTACATCGAGGAAAAGTTGCGCGAGACGATGTCCATTCCCGTCTTCCACGACGACCAGCACGGCACCGCGATCATTTCCGGCGCTGCGCTGGTGAATGCGGTGGAACTGGCCGGCAAAGACCTGGCAAAGATCCGCATGGTCATCAACGGCGCGGGAGCTTCCGGAATTGCCTGCGCGGAGCACTACATTCGCCTGGGCGTGCGGCGGGAAAACATCACGCTCTGCGATACCAAGGGAGTGATTTACAAGGGCCGCACGGCGGGCCATGAATCATTTGTATACCACGCCCATTATCAAGCAGCAGTACGATTTCCCACGGGCACTGCAGGGCAAGTGGTCAGACGA
>JAHEKS010000015.1 GCA_024638215.1 Acidobacteriota bacterium
TCGATAAGAAACCGCGTACCACCCTTGCAAGATTCGTGTGCTCTGCGTTGCGCGAGCGATTCTGAGGATCGGCTTGACAATCCCGCCTCTCAGGAAAAGGCGGCGCGCAAGCCGCGCACGAGTTCCTCGAGCGATGTGGCTTCCTGAAAGAGGCGGATGGCGGCGATGCCGGCGGCGCCGGCGGCGCGGCATTCGCGGGCGCGCTCGACGGTCAATCCGCCCAAAGCCAGCACAGGAATCCGAACGCGGCCCGCCACCTCGCGCAACTTTTCCAGGCCGAGCGGCGGGCCGAAACGGACTTTGGAGGGCGTAGAGTAAATCGGGCCCAGGAGGAGGTAATCGGCGCCCTCCGTCTCAGCCTCAAGCGCTTCTTCCAGCGAGTGGCACGACGCGCCAACCCAAAAGCCCGCGGGCGCGATGCGGCGCGCCTCGCGGACCGGCAGCGATTCCCGGCCCAGATGGACTCCCGCGGCGCCGAGCCCGAGCGCCACGTCCAGACGGTCGTTCACGATGATTCGTGTTGCCGTGCCGCGGGCCGCCTCAAGCGCGCCCCGGGTCAATTCAACGAGGCCTCTTGCCGGGAGATCCTTCTCGCGGATCTGGACCACATTCACGCCGGCGCGGGCGGCGGCGGCGATTCGCGGAAGAAGTTCCCCCAGTCCCAGCGCCTTTCGATCGGTAATAAAGTAAAAGTCAAAAGGAGTGATCATGGCGCCGCCCGGGGTGCAGTTCGGATTTATGGGCGGATGCTGGTTTCCCGGGATGAATGCGGTTCGACAAGCCCCAGGAGTTTCCGCAGCCTCCACATCTCGAAGATGGCCAGCCAGATATCCGCTAGGCCGATGCCCGAGATCGCGCCGCGGACAAAATAGTTCAGAGCAATGGTGGAAACCAGCGGGTAGTGAGCGACAAAGTAATTCCTGCCCCAAATGGAAAGCCAGGGCAAGACGAAAAGAAAGACCCCGATTTCGAAGCAGACAATGATGTAAAGAATCGTCAGCAAGCGGCTCATGGTTCGAAGTGCGGGCCCGGACGGCAAAGCCGTTCCGGCAGGTCGGCCTTCCGGCAGGCCCGGGGTGGTGAGGCCGTCAGCTGACGGGTCGAGCCGGACAACGCTCAATTCTTCTGGTGCAATTGCCGGATTTTTTCGGCGACGTCGCGGTAATCAATATTCTGGCTGTACACCTCGGAGAATTTCTCCAGGGCGGTTTTCTTATCGCCAGCCATTTCGTAAGCCACACCCATATCGTATTCCAGCGCCATCAAGGCTTCGTCGTCGAGCGCGGGAGTTTCCAGGGCGCGCGCGTACCACTTGGCGGCGATCGCAGGCATTTGCTTGTCCATGAAACAGGTCGCGAGCAAAGTGCAGGCCTGGAGATAGTTCGGGGGGTACTTGCCCTTCTGCGCGCCTTTCACGACCTTCTGGAACTCTCCAATCGCCTCATCCAGCAGGCTCATCTCGCGGAAAGCCACGCCCAGATCGTAATGAGTCTGCGGATCGTCGCCTCCGGCCTGCGCCGCCGGCTCCTCGCCCAACTCTTCCAGCAGGCCGCTGAGGGGCGAGGGCGCAACGCCACTCGCCGGCGTCGCCTGTGCGGGCTGGCCGGGTGCAGCGCCCGCCGCCGGCGCCTGTTCTTCCAGCCCTTCGAGCGAGGCGGCTAGGTCTCCCACCAGGCTGCCGAGCAGGTCTGCCGCCCCGGTTGGAGCAGCAGCGGGCTCAGCTTGCGGCGCCGGGACCGGCGTCGTCGCGCCCAGGACCGGCTCGGGCGGAGCCGGCGGCCCAGCCGCGGGCGGAAACTCCGCAGGAACAGTTTCAACCTCGCCCAGCGGGGCAGAGGGCAATTCCCATTCCTCGGCGGCCGGTGCGGGGGCGGCCTCAGGCTCGGGGACAGGTTCCGGCATCGGCTCGGGTGCTGGCTCCGGTGCAGCCTCCGCCTCCGCTCCAGCTTCTTCGACCGCCTCCTCGGGAGCAGGAACCGTCTCGCCGGGGACCGGCATGCGCCCCACTTCTTCTTCCACCAGGCGGCGCAACTCGGCGACCTGCGGACTTTCCGGGAACCTTTCTTCGAGAGCTGCGACCGCTTTTTCGGCTTCTTCCGCAAATCCCTGCCTGAGGTAGAACTCGACCTCTACTCGGCTGTCCTCGTAGTTGAACGGGGGAGCCTCCTCTGCGGCGCGGGCGGGCTCAGCCGGAGAGAGAGCCTCAGGGACCAGCTCGGCCGGCGGCGGAGCCTCGGGCTCCGGCGGAGCGGTCACCGATTCGAATCCGGCGGAAAGATCGAATTCGTGGACGGGCGGGGGAGCAGCTTCGGGTTGCGGCGGCGCGGCGGGCGGCGTTAGGTCGAGCGGAATTTCCTGCCGTCCGGCAGCGGCAGGCTCCTCGGCGGTGAAGCCGGGAATTCCTAAGGAAATATCGAACTCCTCGACGCGCGCTTCCGGCGTGGGAGCTTCGGCGGGCGGCGCTTCCAGGGGCACGGTGGGCTCGACAACCGGAGGCGGAGCGCCCTTGGTGGCCGTCAACTGATATTTCTCAGCCAGTTCTGTTTCGCCCCGCGCGGCATGGATTCTCGCCAGCGCTTCGGCCGCCTGCTTGGCTCGCTCCCGCAAATTCTTCTGGCAGACCTCCAGGATACGGCGGTGAATGTCCACTTGATCGGGATAGACCGCCAAGACCTTCTCGAGTTCCGCGGTGGCTCTTTCCGCCAAGCCGTAACGCGAAAACAGATCGCTGTTCTCCAGCGCCTCGCGAACCATCGCGGCTTCTTCCGCACTGGGCGCCGCGGGGGGAGGCGCAAATGGAGCCTCAGCCTCGCCGCCCTGCGGGGTGAGCGCCACTTCGGCGGCCTCAAGCTCCTCGGGCTTGGTCTCAACCGCCTTGCCCTGCTTCTCGAATACCTTTTTCAAGAACGCCTTGTAATTGGCGTTCTCGGGCTCCCGATTGACCAGGCTCTGGTAGGCCCATTCGGCCTTTTCCAGGTCGGGTTTCTGGACGTACGCGCTGCCCAGCGCCTCCAGGACTTCTGGAATGGTGGTTTCGTCGGCCGTCTTGTCGCAAACCTTGTAAACCAACTCAAGCGTCGGGATGTGCTGCGGGTTCTCCTGCCACATCTTGCGAAGGATTTCCATCAGCGGCCCGGCATCCTTCATCTGGATAATTGCCTCAGCCACGGCGGCAAGCGGGGCAAGAGCGGCGTCAAGGTCGCCATTGGCGAGGCAAAGATTCGCGTAGGAAGCGACGGGCGAAAAGTCGGTCGGGTTGGCGTGGAAAACCTCGGTCACCAGCTTTTCCGCTTCGGGCAGCTTCTTCTCTGCCAGGTAGGCTTCGAGCAGGACCTGCCGGCCCACCGGGTTAGATTGGACGTCGGGAATGGAATTGATGATCTTTTCCGCCTCGGCAGGCCGGTTCTTGCCGAGGGCCAAGCGTGCGCGCAGCAGCCGCGCCGCGGCGTTCTTCTCGTCCAGGCTGATCGCCTTACTGACGGCGGCCTCGGCCGCCGCCGAGTCACCGTGCCGGAGCGCCAACTCGGCCAGTTCCGTGTAGGACATGGCGGCCTCAGCCTTTTTGCCCACGTGGGCGCAGAAATCCGCGAGCTTATTCCGGTAGCCCAGGTTCTCAGGGTCCAGGGTGATGATTTTGCGAAAAGCTTCGAGGGCCTTGTCGTTCTGGTTCTTCTTGCGAAAAGCCTCCACCGCCTGGACGAACTGGTCGCGCGCTTCCCGCGCCAGGCCTTGCAGCACGTAAAGGTCGCCGGTCTTCACCAGCACGTCGATGGCGTTTGAATCGAGCTTGGAGATTTTCTTGTAGATCGCGATCGCCTTGAGCGTGAAGCCTTCCTGGCTGTAGGAGTCCGCCAGCTTGTGGAAATGCTTGAGTGCTTCGGGAAGATTCTTTTCGCGGACGTACAGGTCTCCGACCGTGTTGAGCAAGATGAGGTCGGAAGGCTCTTTTTCCAGAATGCGCTCGTATTGCTTGATGGCCTGCGGGATCTTGCCTTGGCTGACGTATTTCTCAGCCTCTTGCATCGCCTTGGCTTTATTAAAGGCCATCCACACTCCTTGGAGATCTCTGTAGCAGGGCGGATTAAGTTAAACTAGCATAGCGCGCCGAAGCAAGTCAACGCATTAGCTGTCTTTTCACCGCCCTTGCACATAGGGTAACCCCTTGACAAGCTGTAGGTTGCGGCGACAATGGCGCGGCGCCGCTGCGGCAAAGGAGTTGGGGCAGGGCAGTCAGGTCATCAGGACGGCCGTGCAGAGCACTGAGCCCCGGCGGCTGGCCGTGCGAAGACTTGGCCCGGCACCGAGCGCTTCACCTGACTGGTCTTTTCTGAAGCGGCATGGTAAAAACATAGTTTAGGACACAAGCTCTTTAACCGCAGATGGTCCGGGGCGCGGTCGCCTGCTTCTGAGCGTATCGTCATGACGGAAGTCACCAAGCAAGTCCTTCCCAACGGCCTCACTGTGATCACCGAGGCGATGCCCGCCGTGCGCTCGATTGCCCTGGGGATCTGGGTCGGGACCGGCTCGCGCCACGAGCGCAGCTCGGAGAACGGCATCACCCACTTCCTCGAACACATGGTCTTCAAGGGAACCAAGAACCGCTCGGCGGAGGACATCGCGCGCTCGGCGGATTCGATTGGCGGACACCTCGACGCGTACACTTCCAAGGAGCACACCAGCTTTTCCATTAAAGTCCTCGACGAGCACGTGGAGCGCGCTTTCGACGTGCTGGCCGATATCGTGAAGAATCCTCTCTTCCGATCCGAGGACGTCAAGAAAGAACAGAAGGTGATCCAGGAAGAAATCAAAATGGTCGAGGACACGCCCGATGACCTGGTGCACGAAATCTTCACCCAGGCTTACTGGCGCGGGCACGCGCTCGGCCTGCCGATCCTGGGCACGCGGCGAACCGTCGCGAGCTTTGATCGCCGCCGCTTGGTTTCCTATTTCCGCCGGCACTATGCGCCCAACCTGATGCTGGTCACCGCCGCCGGCAACCTGCGCCACGAGCGCATCGCGGAGTTGGCGGCGCGCGCGTTTGATGATCGCCTGCGAGGGACACAGCTTCCGCGCGGCGCGGCTCCCGTGCCTTATCCGCACCTCAAGCTGCGTAACAAACCGGACCTCGAACAGGTGCATCTCTGCATCGGCGCGCCGGGCTACTCGCAGACGCACGCGAAGCGCTATGCGCTGCTGATCCTCAACACCGTGCTCGGCGGCGGCATGAGCTCGCGCCTGTTCCAGACCGTGCGCGAGAAACTCGGCCTCGCTTACGCGATCTTTTCCGGACTCTCGATGTTCGCCGACGCGGGCTGCCTGAGCGTTTACGCGGGCACGTCCACGGAAAACGCGCGCCGCCTGCTCGGCCTGGTGATGACAGAGTTCGCCGCGCTCAAGACGACGCCGCTTACCGAAGAAGAACTGCAGCGCGCCAAGGATTACCTGAAGGGCAGCCTGCTGCTGAGCTTCGAATCCACTTCCAGCCGCATGGCGAATCTGGCGCGGCAGGAAATGGTTTTCGGGCGCCACATCACCATGGAGGAAATCGCCGCGGGCATTGACGCCGTCACCGCCGGCGAAGTGCTCGGTGTGGCGCGCGAGATTTTCGTCGGCGATCGTTTGGCGCTCACCGCGCTCGGCCCGCTCGCCGGCATCAAGATCACGCGGCGCGACCTCGCCTGCTGAACGTCCCTATCCAGAACATGGACTTACGCGCAAACTCGGCGCCTCGAAAAAAGTGTGTCAGTTGTGTCAGCGGTATCACCGGTATCACACGTCCGAAATGGCGTCCGAACCCCTTGGGGCGAAGAAAGAGCGAAAGTAGGCCAAATTGTCCCTCCTTGGCCAGTTGAACTGTCCCGCCCTCGCCGGTCAAATTGTCACTTCCCGGCAAGGCAAATGGTCGCCTCCCGCGAACCGGATAAATTGTCACTCCATCGCCCGGAGGCCTGAGCCCGTCCGCAAGTCGGCCTGGGACATACCGCCACCCCGGCCGAGTTTTCCTTTCCGCCCGGCCAGTCGCCCATCTATAAGGTCGTCGGCTTCGTCAAGCGAAAAAAACACCCACGGGTTTTGTCGGCCCTGCTGGTCGTGTTCGCCTCGATTCGGTGGTCCATCAGCGAGGTAGCGTCCTCTGTCTTTGAGGTCTGCGGCTTTCGCCTGGGCAAGTAGGCTTTCCCCCGGAACGAACCGCGAACCTGAAAAACGGATGCGCTACCTCGCTGATAGGCTCGCTACTTGTTAATTCTTTGACGACTTCTTCTTTGTCGCTTCAAAGCTTTCACCGTAGGCCGCAAGGTCGAAGAGCTTCTTATCCTGCTTCTTGTTCAGGTAGGCCTTGCCCTCCCATCCACCAGGTAGCAGGGGTGGAATCCTGGGCCCGACGAACCCCTGTTTTCGGGCCTCCTCGGTCACGTGGTATGAAGCGATGCGCAGCGTTTGCCCTATTTTCACACCAGACTTCGAGCGCGTCACGCCCAAGACCTTCGCGGTGAAGAACACCTGGAAGTGACCCACCCTGCCTTCGGGTGTTTCAATTTTGAGGATTCTTATGGTCAGGACTTCCGATGCATTCTTCTTCAACTTCTCATAGGTGCCTGGGGGCAATTCGGCGTGAGAGGGGGCCACGGCGGCGCAGAGAGCAAACGTTGCCGCCAGTGCTGCACACCAATGCGTAACTCGATTTCTCTTCATGCTTTCCCTCATTCACTCGGATTCTTCATAATGATTTACCGATTCACGGGTAACATATCCCTGACGGCTTCACGATGCAATGATTAGCCGGCAGCGGATAGATTGTCTCTTGGTTGTGAAGCGAAAAATTGAGTTGGACTCTTCATGCGACCTCCTGAGCAACGGGCGAGGGAGCGGCGACCGAGGCGAGGGCGTGGGTTTTGGCACCGTCGAAGAGTTGGTTATGCTTGAACATGCCGAAGACGGCCTCCAGGAGTTTGCGCATGGCCGCGACGAGGGTCTGGAGCTTGGTTTTGCCGCGCGTCCGCGACCATGCCAAAGAGTCTCGGACCTAAAGAACATTTCCCCGCCGCGCACGTTACTCTCGTTGCGTTAGCCCTTCATCCGCAGTAGACTTGGCCAGAACCTCAGACCCGAAGGGCCGCACGCGCCATGAGCCTGGCCGGCCAAACCATCTCGCATTTCCAAATCCTCGAAAAGGTCGGGGAAGGCGGCATGGGTGTGGTTTACAAGGCCCGCGACACCCACCTGGAGCGGGACGTGGCGATCAAGGTGCTTCCCCCCGACAAGGTGGCCGACGCGGAGCGCCGCCGCCGCTTTGCCCAGGAAGCCCGCGCGGCCTCGGCGCTGAGCCATCCCAACATCGTCACCATCTACGATATTGATAATGCCGACGGTGTGTATTTCATCGCCATGGAATACGTGGCGGGGAAAACACTGGACCGGCTGATCGGGCGCAAGGGCCTTCCGCTCGATGCGGCGCTCGGTTACGCGGTGCAAATCGCCGACGCGCTGGCGCGCGCCCACGGCGCCGGCATCGTTCACCGCGACCTGAAGCCGGCCAACGTCATGGTCACCGACGACGGCCTGGTGAAGATCCTCGACTTCGGGCTGGCCAAACTGAGGGAGCCGGCGGCGCCGGGCGACGCCGCCACCCTGACGGCGGGGCCCACGGAGGCGCGCATCACCGGCGAGGGCAGGATCGTCGGAACCGTAGCCTACATGTCTCCGGAGCAGGCGCAAGGCAAGCCGGTGGACGCGCGCTCGGACATCTTTTCCTTCGGCTCCATGCTTTTCGAGATGCTCACCGGGCGGCGCCCGTTTGCCGGCGAGACGGCCATGTCCGTCCTGGCCGCCATCCTCAATCGCGAGCCCGCGGCGCTCAGCGAGGGCGCCGCGCCCCTTCCCGCGGAAGTGGAGCGCATGGTTGCCCGCTGCCTGCGCAAGGACCCGCAGCGGCGCTGGCAGAACATGTCGGACTTGAAAGTGGCGCTGCAGGATTTGAAAGAAGAATCCGACTCCGGCACGCTTTCGGCGTCCCTGGCCGCGGCCGTAAAACCGGCAAAACGCGGATGGATTTATGGCGCTGCGGCGCTGGCCGTCGTCGCAGCAGCGGCCCTGGCCTGGTGGCTCTTGCGCAGGCCCACCGCGCCCGCGGCCTTCCCCATGGAGCGCCTCACCTTCGAAGCAGGCGCCGTCGGCTTTCCGGCGATTTCTCCCGACGGCAAGCTGCTGGTTTACTCCTCCGACCGCGACGGCCCCTTGAACCTGTACGTGCGCCAAATCAATAGCCAGCAAGTGATCCGGCTGACCAACCAGGAAGCCGCCGACTGGCTGCCGGACTTTTCTCCGGATGGATCAAAAATCGTGTTTCGCTCCGAACGCGACGGCGGCGGGATCTATGAGATGGACGCGCTGGGCGGACCGCAGCGAAGGATTGCGGACGGCGGCTGGTTCTCGCGCTTCTCGCCCGACGGGGGGACGATCGCTTACATCGTCACGCCCGCATTGACGTATCGCGGCAAGCTCTACCTTATTGCCGCAACGGGCGGCACTCCCAAGCCCTTTCAGCCGGGCTTCCTCGTGGCCCCGGTCGGACCCATTCATTCTCCGCCTGCCTGGTCGCCGGATGGCCAATACATTCTTTTCGACGGATTGCGCCAGGGCGAACCGAGGAGCCGCGACTGGTGGGTGGCCCCGGTTGCGGGCGGTGACCCCCTTCGCGTCGCGGCTCCGCCGATGGACCCACAATCCGTTATTCGCTACATCGTCGCCTGGCACGGCAATTACATCTATTATTCGGAAGGCACGACGCAGGGCGGAATGAGCATCTTCCGCGCGCCGATCGCCGGGCCACCGTGGAAAGTGGCCGGCGAGGCGGAGGAGATCACTTCGCCCCTGGGAATGCAGCTTGGAAGCTCCATATCTGCGGATGGCCGCCTGGTGTTCGCCTCCTGGACGACGGCACAGAATCTCTGGTCGTTCCCACTGAAAGCCAACCAGGGAGTCAGCTCCGGCGAAGGCCGGCAGCTTACTTCCAGTTCGGTCGCCAAGTTTTTTCTCGCCGGAGCATCCAACGGCTCGCGGCTGGCCTACGTGGCATTCACGAACGCACAGCATCCCGTGGAAGTCCGGGTGCGCGACACCCAAAGCGGGCGCGAGCAGGCCACCACCGCAGCCGCCTCGGATCTCTCCCACCTTCCCCGCCTCAGCGCGGACGGATCGGCGCTGACCTGGCGGGACCGCGTCGAGGGCAAGGCGGTGACCTTGCTCTCCCAAACCGGCTCAGCATCCAACCGGCAGTTGTGCCAGGGATGTGATGTCCTGGACTTCTTTCCCGGCGGCAAAGAAGTCCTGGCCCAGTACGGTGACAAGCTTGTGCGCCAAAACGTGGCCAGCGGCGCGCGCGAATCGGTGGTCGAGCTCGGCAACGTGATGCTTTCGGACGCCGCTGTCTCGCCCGATGGGCGTTGGGTGGCCTTAACGGTGGCGCGCCCCGAGGGCATGGCCGCGCTCTACATCGCGCCGGCAGGACGGCAGCCGGCGCTGAGCGATTCGTGGCTCGAAATAACCGAGGATCGAAGATTTCTCAGCCGTCCGGGCTGGTCGCCGGACGGGAAACTAGTCTATTACTCTTCCAGCCGCGATGACTTCCCTTGCGTGTGGGCGCAGCGCCTCACCGCCGCCGGAAAACCTGATGGGGCGCCGCTGGCGACGCGGCATTTTCACCGCATTATGGAAACCAATTTTTACGGCGGTCCTTACTTTGCCATTACCCCCGAAAGCCTCTACGTCTTGCGCGCCGAGGTCAAGGGCACTGCCTGGATGGTGAAAGTGGGCCGCTGATCGGAGGAAGGGCTACCCATCTGGAGTCCGGATCTAAAATCTAAAATCCGAAATCGGCAATCAAGATTTGATCAAACTGAAATTGGAAAGCAGAAGGGCGAGGCGACGACGGCAATGCCCACACGCTCTGCGGCTTGATTTGGCGTGCCGCGCGCCGTAAGATCAAGGGTGAGCGGAAGATTTAGTTCAGGGCGGATAATTCATTGAGCGATTTAACCGGTAAGACGGTTTCGCACTACCGGGTGCTCGAAAAACTCGGCGGCGGGGGGATGGGTGTGGTTTACAGGGCCGAAGACACCCGGCTGGGCCGCCACGTCGCGATTAAATTCCTGCCGGAAGAAGTTTCGCGCGACCGGCAGGCCATGGAGCGTTTCCAGCGCGAAGCGCGCGCCGCCTCCGCCCTCAACCACCCCAACATCTGCACCATCCACGAGATTGACGAGTTCGAGGGCCAGCCGTTCATTGTTATGGAACTGCTCGAGGGTGCGACGCTCAAGCACCGCATCAGCGTAGGGGCGCGCGGCGCGCGCCCACACGAGGAGAGCGAACGCCGTTTGCCCCTGCCGGCGGACGAACTCTTGGAGCTCGCCATCCAGATCGCCGATGCGCTCGACGCCGCGCACGAAAAAGGCATCATCCACCGCGATATCAAGCCCGCCAACATTTTCGTCACGCGGCGCGGGCAGGCCAAGATTTTGGACTTCGGCCTGGCCAAGCTGACGGCCGCCACTCCCGGCGCGGCGGCGGAAGCGGCGACGGGCCAGGCCACCGCCGCGACCTCCGAAGAATTCCTCACCAGCCCGGGCGTCGCCATGGGCACGGTCGCCTACATGTCTCCCGAGCAGGCGCGCGGCGAAGACCTCGACGCGCGCTCGGACCTGTTTAGTTTCTCGCTGGTGCTCTACGAAATGGCCACCGGGCGGCAGGCCTTCTCGGGCACCGCAACCGCCGTGCTGTTTGACGCCATCCTGAACCGCGCCCCCGTTCCGCCCGTGCGCCTGAATCCCGAAGTTCCGCCGGAACTCGAACGCATCATCACCAAGGGGCTCGAAAAAGACCGCCGCCTGCGTTATCAAACCGCTTCCGACCTGGAAGCCGACTTGAAACGGCTGAAGCGCGATACGGACTCCGGCCGCTCGGCGGCGGTCCCGGCGGCGTCCTCCTCGCCGGCTGTAGCGGCGATGCCCCCATCGCCGGCCGGCGGCGTGCCAGCCTCAGGCCAGCCGGCGGCGGTGAGGACACCGCCGCTACAGGAAACGCCCGCCGCTTCCCCATCCGCGCCTGTTTACGCCGCGCAGCCTTTGCCGGAACAGCAAAGCTCCGATGCGGTGCTGGCCGCGACCCTCGTCAGGCGTCACAAGAAAGGCATCGGCGTGGGGCTGGGCGCCGTGGCGCTGGCGATCATCGCCGGTGCGGCTTATCTCTACCTGCATCGCGCGCCCAAGCTGACCGAGCGCGATTCCATCCTGCTCACGGATTTCGTCAACACCACGGGCGAGCCGGTCTTTGACGGCACGCTCAAGCAGGCGCTGGCCGTGGGCTTGGAGCAGTCACCTTACCTGAATGTTTTCCCGCAGCAAAAAGTGCAGCAGACGCTGCGCATGATGGAACGGCCGGCGGACACGCGCGTCACGACTGAAATCGGACGCGAGATCTGCCAGCGCGCCGGCATCAAGGCCATGCTGACCGGAAACATCTCAAGCCTCGGCTCGCAATATGTCCTGACCCTTCAGGCTGTCAATTCCCAAACCGGCGACGTACTGGCCAGCAAACAGGCAACTGCCGCAAGCAAGGAACAGGTTCTGAAGTCGCTCGACAGCGCCGCCAACGACCTGCGCGCCAAGCTGGGTGAGTCGCTGGCCTCCATCCAGAAATTCGACAAGCCCGTCGAGGCCGCCACCACTTCGTCGCTCGACGCCCTGAAGGCTTTCAGTCTAGGCGAGGCCAGGCACCTGCAACTGGATGAAGACGGCGCGCTGCCTTTTCTCAAACAGGCGGTCGAGATTGACCCGAATTTTGCCCTCGCCCACGCGACGCTCGGCACGGTTTACAACAATCTCGGTGACGAGCGGTTAGCCCTGGCGAGCATCCGGAAGGCTTATGACCTGCGCGAGCGGGCCACCGAGCGTGAGAGGTTTTATATCTCGGCTCACTACTACGATATCGTGACCGGCCAGGTGGGCAAGGCGATTGAGACCTACCAGCTTTGGGCCCAAACGTATCCGCGCGACCTCGTTCCGCGCGACAACCTCTCGCTGCGGTACGCTTCCATCGGGCAATACGACAAAGCGCTGGCGGCAGGCATGGAGGCGCTCCACCTCGACCCGAAGGACATTTACGCGTACCAGAATCTCTGTTCAGCTTACCTGGGCCTGAACCGCTTCGATGAGGCGAAGGCGATCCTTGACCAAGGCATGGCCCAGCACTTCGATACCTTCGTATTTCATTTCCAGCTTTATTGGATTGCCGTTTATCACGGCGATCAGGCTGAAATGCAGCACCAAGCCGCGTGGTCCAAGGGCAAACACGATGAGCCCTTCATGCTGATGTTCCAGGGGTACACCCAGGCGTATTTCGGGAAGCTGCGAAAGGCTGAAGAGTATTTCGACCGCGCCGCCGAGCTTGCGCAGACCAACGGCGATGCGGAAACGGCGTCCTGGATTCGTGCCGGGGAGGCGTCCGTCGAGGCCGACCTGGGTGATTTCACTGACGCGCGCAAGGACGCCGCTGAAGCCTTGGCCAAGGAAAACGGCCGCTACGTGATCGCGCCCGCGGCCCAGGCCCTGGCCATGGCCGGCGATTTGCCGAAGGCGCAGCAGCTCTGTGACGAGGGCGCGAAACAGTTTCCGCAGGACGAGATTTTCAACCAGGCGCTGCTCGCCGCCGTCCGGGCATTGATCGAGATCAACCGCGACCATCCCGGCGCCGCGATAGATTTGTTGCGGGGAGCCGCTCCGTATGAAATGGGCACCGGCCCCGGCGCCGCCAGCGCCTATCCCGTTTACGTGCGCGGCTTGGCCTACTTGCGCGCCAAGCAGGGCCAAAACGCGGTGCAGGAATTTCAGGAGATCATCAACAACCCCGGCGTCACCATCGGCAGTGACATCCTCGCGCTCGCGCACCTCGGAGCGGCGCGAGGCTACGCGCTCGCCGGCGACAAGGACAAGGCCCGCCAGGCCTACCAGGACTTGTTCGCCCTCTGGAAAGACGCCGATCCCGACTTGCCCGCCCTCAAGCAAGCCAAGGCCGAATACGCGGAACTGCGCTAATCACGGAAATCAAATTCGCCGGCGAGACGTGCTCTGGGAGAGGAGACCCAAGCAGTTCCTCGCTGAATCCCCGGCGCGCTCAGCCGCGCCCGTGAGGTTCCTCTTTCTTCAGGCGATCACGCATCCACTTGTCTTCCGGAAATCGCCGCGACCCCAACTGCAAGACCGCTCGCTCCCGATTCTTGTGGCCGAGCAGGTCGTCGTCTTGCGCCAGCAGCTCGTAAAAATTGCTGACGTAAGGGTTCAATTCCAGGCCGCGCTGGAGGATTTTCGCGGCCTCAGCGGCGTGGCCGGTCCGCTCCAGCAGGTCGCCCAGCAGCAGGTAATCCGGCGCCCAGGTCGAGCCGCGCTCGATCGCCTCCGAAAGCAGCGACATGACTTGCGGGGCGGCGTCCATTCCGCCCGTCTCGAGCTTGCGCCGCGCCAGCATGGCCAGCACCTGGGGATCCTGCGGATGCTCTTTCGCCACGCGAGGAAGCAGGGCGTCAAAGCGGGCCTGGTACTCCATGTGGTCGCCCATCAGTTGTTCGTAGGCCACCAGCAGCGTCAGCGGCGAAGGAACCGCCGGCGAGCCATGGCTGGGCGCGTCCAGCAAAATCAGCCCGTCCGGGCCCGCCGCCTGGCGGTCGAGGACACGTTTCGGGAAAGGTTCATTCGCAGTGCGAATAATACGATGGTTGGTAAGAGCCGAGTGGGCAATAAGGCCAAGCGGCTGCTTGGGCATGTGGCAGCCGATGCAATTGTCGCGGGGCGTGTGTTGGTTGCGCTCGGCCAGGGTCAGCTTGCAGCTCGCGTCGGTGTGGCACGTCAGGCATTTGGACCGGTAGTAGGCCGGGGCTTCGGCGGGCGGCGGCTCAACGTGCGGGTCGTGGCAGGCCAGGCAGCTCAAGCGCCCGCCGCTCGAACGGTAACACTGGCTCGAAATCATCAACGTGTAGTGTTCGAGCGGCACGCCCTTTCCTTCCGACCTGTCTTTCTGCGGAACTTTGAAGAGCGCCGCGGTTTGGCTGAGCGGCGTGCCGGGCCGGAAGTCGAGATAGGTTTTGCCGGGCTCGAGGACTTGCGCGTCACCCTGCTCGTGGCAGGACATGCAGATATTGTCCGCCAGCCACGCGGGAAGGTCGGCCGGATTGACGATTGAATCGTCGCCGCCGCTCGGAATCGGCTTGTTTTCCCGCCGCTCCGCAACATGGAGAGAGCCGGGGCCGTGGCAGTTCTCGCAGCCGATGGAAAGTTCCCGGAACTCAGGATGGAGGTAAGCTCCATTCCGTTGCGGGACGGGGTTCGCCTCTCCGCTGTGGCAGGCCGCGCAGCCGAGCGGGATGGGGCGATTGAAGCCCAGCTCGTGCCCCGGCGAAAGGTCCCAGGTCCCCGACTTCGTGTAAAAGGAGAGCGGAGCCTGAAACAGGGAATCGCCCCTGCGGATAATGTAGCTGTAGCCGTTTTCTCCCGCGCCGACGGCGTAGGCCAGCTTTTCGGTGTGCCGGTAGATTACCTTTCCTGACTCGTCCAAGGCGTATTCCGATTGATAGAGCCGGGAACCC
This sequence comes from Acidobacteriota bacterium, assembly GCA_024638215.1. Classification (GTDB taxonomy): domain Bacteria; phylum Acidobacteriota; class Terriglobia; order UBA7540; family UBA7540; genus JAHEKS01. The sequence goes on from JAHEKS010000015.1 coordinate 14,633, forward strand.
TTGCGGAAAACCCGATAGTAGCGATGCAGCGCCTTGTCATACACCGTTACTGGACCGGGAACTCTGGCAAGCTGATCGGGCGCCGAGGCCGACTCGAGCGAATGCCCCATGTCGGTCCGCCGAAAGGATTGCGCGATGTCGGCGTGGCACTCGGCGCAGGCCGCCGAGCCGACTCGCGTCACACCGGGCTGCGCGTTGCGGTAAGCGCGGGCAGGCGTTGATTGCGCCTGCGCGGTCGCGAGCATCGCGAAGCTCAGAACGACGGCGGCGAGCAGGTTCCAGATCAACGAAGCCAGCCTTCCTCGGGCGGAGCAGATATCGCCGCCTTCTCCTGCCCGAGCTTTCCGAGTTTCTGAGCCAATTACTCTGCCTGAAGTGAAGCGCCCTGCTTCACCCATGCCTGCCTCCGCCCCGTGCGCTTATAACCCTAGGGACGTGGATGCAATCCGAACGGTTACGGTTTTTCGCGATGCAGGCTGGGAATGCGCCTTTTTCTGGCAGAGGGGGCGTGAAACGCGGGCGCGTCAGTCTCCAGGCGGCTTCAAGTTTAGCTGGCGCAAGAATGGAGGATCTCCATTCCGCCGGGATTCCACGCTGAAGGAAGCGAAACGGCGGTGCAGCTTAGTGCAACCCCATCGAACCGCGCACCGATTCGATCAGCCTGGCTGAATCGTAGCCCACGCCGTCCTTGAAAACCGTTTCAACCTTCTCGATGTCGGCGATGTTTTTGGCGGGGTCGCCGTGAATGAGGACGAGGTCCGCCGCCTTGCCTGGGGCGAGCGTACCGATCGAGTCCGATTCGCCCAGGAACTGAGCGCCGTTGGAGCTGGCGATACGAATGGCCTCGACGGGCGTGAAGCCCGCTTCAACGAGCAATTCAACTTCGCGCTGGTCGGCGAAACCGGCCAGGTCGCCGCCGTAGCCGGTGGGATCGTTTCCGGCCAGCAGCAGCCCGCCGGCCTTCGCGAAGTCGTGCTCGAATTCCATTTCCTTCTTGAAGAGCGCCGCCCAATCGGGCTCGGTGCGGGCCGCGACGCGCGCGCGAATGGCCAGGTAATCCACGCGCGCCTCCATGGCCATGGCGTCGAGCACGCGCTGCTCGAGCGGCGGGCGGTTGGGAACGAAGGTCTCAAACACCGGCAGCGTGGAGGTGACGGCGACATGGTGTGCTACGAGATCGCGAATCATTTCCTGCGCGGGCGCGCTCGAGAGATCGAGCTCGGCGAGCGACTCGTCCGTGGCCTTCGAGGACGGGCACACATCGGCGGTTTTGCCGGGAACGAATTCGGTGTCCACCAGCAGGCCGTGTTCGAGGTCGTCAATGCCGAGCGAGGCGGCCTCGCGAAAACCGATGGAGCAAAGATGCCCGGTGAGCTTCAGGCCGTGCTGGTGCGCCTCTTTGACGGCCGCGGCAAGCTCCGCGCGGGTGATGTTCATGTACGCTTTGAACGACGTCACACCCTCGCCCGCCCAGTAGTCCACGGTTTTGCGCGCATCGTCGGGCCCCGTGAGAACGTGCATCTGCGGCGTGAACGCGCCCGCGCCTTCCAGGTACGGCCCGGTGACGTGAATCTTGGGACCGGGAATTTCACCGCGGTCAATTCGCTTCTTGAGTTCGAGGTCGGTGTAAGGTTCGATGCTGCCGGTGGTGCGCAGCGACGTGACACCGCAAGCCAGGTACAGGCGCGGCGCGCTGAAGCCCATTTCGTTGTAGATCACCGGATTCGTGGTCATGCCGGAAGGATAGAAAAGGTGGTCGTGCATGCCGACCAGGCCCGGAATCACGGTGTAGCCGGCGCGGTCGAGCACCGTCGCGCCCGCCGGCACGCTGACTTTCGAGGCGTCGCCCATCGCCTCGATTTTCCCGCCGCGAATCACCAACGTCTGATCATCGAGCGGCGCCGCGCCCGTGCCGTCTATCACTCGGACGTGAGTGATGGCAATCGCCGGCGCTTCAACGCTGATGAATTTCTTGACCTCGGCTGAAAACTTGGGCGCTTCTTGGGCCGGCAAGCGAAGGGACAGGAATCCGGTGCAGGCAAGGATTGCGAAATAAAGAAAGGGACTTCTGCGCATGATCACGCCTCCGTGTTGGCATGGATTTTCGTTTCGATTACTTGCGCACGATGCGCTGGATTGAGACGGCGCGGCCGGTCGCCTCATCCGCTTCGATGAACACGGCGCACAGGCGCACGTCCCCCGTCGCCACTTCAAAACGGGCCGGCATCTGGTCGAGGAATTTCTTGATCACCGCCTGCTTCTCGATCCCGATGACGGAATCGTGCGGCCCGGTCATGCCGAGGTCGGTGATGTACGCTGTGCCGCCGGGCAAGACCGCTTCGTCGGCGGTCGGGATGTGCGTGTGCGTGCCCAGCACGGCGGTGACGCGCCCGTCGAGGTACCAGCCCATCGCCTGCTTTTCCGAAGTCGCCTCCGCGTGCATGTCCACGATGCGGATCTTGGCCGAAGGCGGAATGCTTTCCAGCAATCGGTCGGCGGTGCGAAACGGGCAATCGAGCGGCGCCATGAAGACCCGGCCCTGGAGATTCATCACCGCGTATTCCACGCCGCCCTGAGCTTTGCCCAAATAGAGCCCGCGGCCCGGCGCCGGGGCGGGATAATTCGCCGGGCGCAGCAGGCGGCCGTCGGAGTGGTCGGCGAGATAGGGAGCGGTCTCTTTGCGGTCCCAGATGTGGTTGCCCGAGGTGAGCACGGCGATCCCCAGGTCGAGCAGCTCTTCGACCAGCGCCGGAGTAATGCCGAAGCCCGCCGCCGCGTTTTCACCGTTGGCCAGGATAAGGTCGGGTTGAAACTCCTCGCGCAGCGCGGGAAGCGTCTCCTTGACGATGCGCCGGCCGGGCTGTCCGAAGATGTCGCCGATAAAGAGGATTTTCATTCGCCGTCACAAGGGGTGCCAGGGAAGCCGCCCCGCCGCAGCGCCCGGACCGGAGGCGGGAACGAAGGCACCGGGGAGAACGCGCCTGACCGCTCAGTCCGTGAACTTCAGCATCTGGTCAAGCATCTCGTGGCACTCGCCCAGCTTCTCATCGAGATCGTTATGCGTGGAGTTGTACTTGGCTTTGAGCTGGTGGTATTCGTCCGCCAGGTTCAGTCCCGCCAGCACGGCGACGCGCAGGGAATCCACCGTGCGCGTGCGCGCGGCGATCGAGCGCATCTTGTCGTCCAGGAACTTGGCCAGCTTCTGGATGTACTCGGCGTCCAGCTCCCCTTTCATGTTGTATTCCTGGTCGTAGATCGTGACCCGGACGCCTTCAGTGGTTTTAGACACAAGATTCTCCCACGTCCCCGTTTGCAGCCCTGCGGAGGGGACAAGCAGGGCCATTATCCCTCGCCGTCGGCGTTTGTCAAACCTTCGATCTGTTCGAGCAGCTTTTCGATGCGGGCGCGCACGTCGTCGCGCTCGCGGCGCAGGACCTCGAGGTCGTGCTCCAGCGCTTCGATGCGCTTGGGCTTTTCCTTCAGTTCCGCGCGGAGCCGCTCCACTTCCTGCTGGAGGGCGCGTTTTTCCGCGTGCGTTTGCTTGAAGATCTCAAGCGCCTTGGAAAGTTTTTCTTCGAGCTTCTGGAGATGATCGGTGGGTTCAGTCATGATTGAGTTCATATCCGAAATTAGAGGATTAGGAATGCCGCCGGTTCAATTTTCAATTCTCGTTCAGGTGCGGACGCGCACGCCCAGAGGTTCGAGCGCGGAAAGCACCTGCCGGGTTGCTTCGGCAATCTCTTCGCCCGCGAGGGTGCGTTCCACGCTCTGCAGCGTCAGGCGGAGCAGCAGGCTGTAGTGCCCCGCGGGCACCGCACCGCCGCGAAACAGGTCCACGGGCCGGAAACTCTGAATCTCCTCCAGACCCAGGCCGGCCAGCGATTCTTCCAGCCGGGCGTAGGTCACGCTGTCCGGGACAATCAGCGAGAGGTCGCGTTCGACGCTGGGAAACTTGGAGTAGGGCCGGGCGGCGGGCTCGCGGAGATTGCTCTCAAGCAGCCGGTCGGCGTCAACCTCCGCCAGCCAGACGTCTTGCCGCAACTTGTACTCGCGCGCCAGTTCGCCGCTCAGCCGGCCGAAGACCGCCAACGCTTCGCCGCCCGAAATAAAGCGGCCGGCAAGCCCCGGTTCGTAATATCCGCAGCCGGCGGGCTCGAAACGGAGTTCAGGGAGATCGAAGGGCGCAAACAACGTTTCCAGGTCCCCCTTGAGATCGAAGAAGTCGAGCGCCTTTTCGTTGTCGTGCACGCTTTCGGCGCGCCGCCGTCCGGTGAGGCCGAGCGCCAGCACTCTTCGCTCCAGCGGGCCGCCTTGGGCGTCGAGCGTATAGGTCCGGCCGAGCTCGAAGAAGCGAACGTCGGCCTGGCCGCGGTCGAGGTTCCAGCGCAGGGCGCGCAACATGCTGGGCGCGGCGGAAGAGCGCAGGGCGGAAGCGTCCTGGCTGAGCGGATTCGCCAGCACCACCGGCGGCCGGTCCGTGAACCGCGCGTTCTCCGCCGGATCCACCATCGAAGGAGGAATGATTTCTCGATAGCCGAGGGCGGTGAGAGTTTCCGCGACTTTCAATTCTTTCTCGCGCCGCCGGTCGCGTTCCACGCGCGGCGGAGCGGTTCGGAGGCGCGAGGGCAGGCGGCTGTAACCGTAGTGTCGCGCCACCTCTTCGATCAAATCCACTTCCCGGGAAACGTCCAGCCGGAAGGACGGCAGCGAAACTCGCCAGCCCTCGGTTCCCAGGCGCAAAATTTCAAAGCCCAGAGACTTGAGGATGTACCGCACGTCCTCCCAGTGTACTTCCGTTCCCAGCACGCGCTCGATTTCGCTGCGGCGTAAAATGACGTCCTTGCGGGGCAGGGGGTCGGGATAGACTCCCACCATGCCGCGCAAGATTTCTCCGCCCGCGAGCTCCGAAATCATCAGCGCCGCCCGGTCGAGCGCCACCGGCGCCATGTGGATGTCCGCGCCGCGCTCGAAGCGGTGCGAAGCCTCGGTGTGCAATCCCTGCGTCTTCGCTGTGCGCCGGATCGAAACCGGGTCGAACCAGGCGCTCTCGAGCAGCACCGAAGCGGTCGCGCCGGAAATCTCCGAATCCTCGCCGCCCATGATGCCGGCGAGCGCCACGGGCCGCACCGCGTCCGCGATGACCAGGTTTTCCGCCGTCAGGGGGCGGTCCACGCCGTCCAGCGTGCGCAGCCTCTCGCCCGCCACGGCCCGGCGCACGATGATCTTGCGCCCGCGGATGCCCGCCAGGTCGAAAGCGTGCATCGGGTGCCCGAGTTCCATCAGCACGTAGTTGGTAATATCCGCCACGTTGTTGATGGGGCGCTGGCCGACTGCCTCCAGCCGTTTGGCGAGCCATGCAGGCGAAGGCGCAACCTTGACGTGCCGGATCACTCGGCCGCACCATCGCGGGCAAAGGGTTTCATCCGCCGTCTCGATGGAAATTTCAGCCGAAGCCGAATCGCCCAGGTCCTTGACCTGAGGCGATGGAATCGCCAGCGGTTTGCGATAGCAGGTGGCGATTTCGCGCGCCACGCCCAGATGGCTGAGGCAGTCGGGCCGGTTCGTCGTCACTTCCGCCTCGAGCACGAAGTCGCCGCCGATTTCGGCGTACGACTCCACGTTCACGCCCAGGTTGGTCAGGTCGCGCTTCAGTTCGCGCGGGCCCACGGGGACTTCCACGAATTCTTTCAACCAGTTGATCGAAACTTTCATCGGTCAATTTCGGTCGAAGGTTAAAGGTCAAAAGTTGAAAGCTAAGATTTTGACTTTCGACCTTCGACTTTCGACTACAGATTCAGAATTGCTCCAAGAACCTCGCGTCACTTTGAGTGAAAAGTTGAATGTCATTGATGCCGTACTTCATCATGGCAAAGCGCTCGACGCCCAGGCCAAAGGCCCACCCGGAATATTTTCTCGGGTCAATGCCGCCGTGCTCCAGCACGTCGGGGTGCACCATGCCGCAGCCCATCACTTCCAGCCAGCCGCTCTCCTTGCACACGCGGCAGCCCTGGCCGTCGCAGATGGTGCAACTGATGGCCACGTCGCCGCTCGGCTCGGTGAAGGGAAAGAAGCTGGGGAAGAAATTGGTGCGGATTTTCTCGCCGAAGAACTTGCGCGCGAAGAAGTCGAGCGTGCCCTTCAAATCCGCGAAAGTGATGTCCGTGTCCACCGCCAAACCCTCGACCTGGTGGAACATGGTGGCGTGCGAGGAGTCGGGATTGTCGTGGCGATAGCACTTGCCCGGGCAGATGATGTAAAGCGGCGCGCCGTGCTTCTTCATGGCGTGGATCTGCACCGGCGAAGTGTGGGTGCGCAGCAGCGTCTTCGAATCAATGTAGAGCGTGTCCCAGTCGTCGCGCGCGGGATGGCTTTCGGGAATATTCAACGCGTCAAAATTGTAATAAGGGGTCTCGATTTCCGGGCCGGTCTCAATCGTAAAGCCCAAGCCGAGGAAAATGTCTTCGATTTCGCGCATCACGCGCGTGACGGGATGAATCGAGCCCAGCGCGCGGCGGTTCCCCGGAAGGGTGAGGTCTGACGGAACGCGGGTCGAGTCAGTAAATTGACTGTCGAGGCGAATTCGAACGCGTTGAAAGCCCTTTTCCAGGTCGAATTCCGAGGTCGCCCATGTTTTGAACACGTTGAACAACCGTCCGACATCCGCTTTCCATTCCTTGGCGGCAGGCTTGAGCCAATTCTCGTCGATTTGCGAAAGGATGCCGGTCTTGCGGGCCAAAACGAGATCGCGGAGGGCCCTGCAGCGCCTCTCGCGCTCTGTCGCTGTCGTAGGAGGTTCATTAAAAAGTTGGAGTTTCTCCATTTCGAGGCATTGCTTAATGTCTCCGAGGAGACGGGAAAGCTCAACGGCGTTGGCTAAGCCTAGCTTTGAAAGCGGCTGTGCAACTCGTCGTTTGATTTCATCAATGGTCATGGCCTTCACTTATTCTATTCACGCCTTCGGCGTCCGACACTCCGAGTTCCGCGAGCGTTTTGCGAACTTTGTCGTCAATGGACATAAAAGGGTCCAAGGTCGAAAGTCAAAAGTCGAAATGAGCACATTTCATGCCCTTTCGACCTTCGACTTTCGACTTTTAACTTGCTGTGGCCAGCGCGGTTTTTACCTTGCCCGCCAGCTCGGCAAATCCTGCGGCATCGCGCGCCGCCATATCCGCCAGAACCTTGCGGTCGAGCGGCAAGCTGAGTTTCTTCAAGCCAAAGATCAACTGGCTGTAAGTGAGCTGGTTCGCGCGGGCGGCCGCGCTGATGCGGACAATCCACAAGCGGCGAAAATCGCGCTTCTTCCGCCGCCGGTCGCGATAGGAAAACCGTCCCGCGCGGTCCGCGGCCTCTTTCATGAACTTGTAGAGCTTGCTCTTGCCGAGGAAATTGCCCTTGGTAAGTTTGGCGAGTTTCTTCCGTTTGGCGCGGCGGACAGTGCCGCGCTTGACTCGAGGCATGGGGTTTGCTCCTTTCGAGAAATTTCGGGGCAGCGAAGGCACCCAGCCACTGGCCTTCCTGCGCCCGGGAAAACAGCCGTCAGCTTTCAGCGGTCAGCAATCAGCGAAAAACCGGTAGAACACTACCCCAGCAGCCAACTGAATGCTGATATCTGATGGCCGACGGCTACCTGCCATACGGCAGCATGGCGCGGACGTGCCGCACGTCTGCCGCGGAGACGGTGGTGGTCTGATCCAGCTTGCGTTTCCGCTTGCTGGCTTTGGACGTCAAAATGTGGCGGGCAAACGCATGCCCGCGAATGACCTTGCCCTTCTTGGTCAGCTTGAAGCGCTTGGCCGCGCCTTTGTGCGTTTTAAGTTTCAGCTTCACTTTCGCCAACTCTATCCTCCCGAAGATTCCGAAGTTTCCGGCGTGGCCCGAGCTTGGGGCGCCTCGGCCACAGGCTGCGCCGCCGGCCTTGGAACGCTCGCCGAAGCATGGGAGCTTCTCCCGGCCGCTTGCGAAGGCGCGGCGCTGCGCGGCTGGCCTGCGCTTTTGCCGGCGCCCTTCTTGGCGGAAAACACCGCCGACAGATTGGGGCCTTCCTGCTTGGGACGCGCCTCGGGCTGGCCGAATTCGGCCAGCGAATCAATGAGCCGCTCCATCATGTGAAAGCCAATCTCGCGGTGCGCGTTCTCACGCCCGCGAAACATGATGGTGGCCTTGACCTTGTCCCCTTCTTTCAAGAAGCCCACGATCTTGTTCCGTTTGACGTCGAAGTCGTGCCCGGAAGTGCGGGGACGGAACTTCACTTCCTTGAGCTCCATGGACTTCTGATGTTTCTTGGCCTCGTGCTGGCGCTTGCTTTGCTGGTAGAGGAATTTTCCGTAATTGATGATGCGGCAAACGGGCGGATTCGCCGTGGGCGAAACCTCCACCAGGTCCAGTCCTCTCTCGCGTGCCACCCGCATCGCCTCGAAAGGCGGCATGATGCCCAGTTGCGTCCCTTCCTCGTCGATAACCCGGATTTCCCGGGCCCGAATCCTTTCATTAATACGAACTGATCGATTTGCGATAAAGCTCCCTCCTGGCCCGCCGGGGCCGCTTCCCAGAAATAGTCGTCCCTCAACGATTGAGGGATTTCAAAGGCCCAGGATCGTCCCAGCTTACCATTTCACAGCCCGCGTGTCGATAAGCTCCCGCAGCCAGGGGATGAACGCGTCGAGCGGCTGGAAACCGGCGTCGCCGGTGTCGCGCCGCCGGACGGAGACGCCGCGGCGCTCGATTTCGCGGTCTCCCGCCACCAGCATCAGCGGGACTTTCTGCAACTGGGCGTCGCGAATGCGGGCGTTCAGCTTTTCGTTGCGGTCGTCAAGCTCCACGCGAATCCCGCCCTCACGCAGCTTATCCGACACTTGGCGGGCGTATGTCAAGTGCTTCTCGCTGATGGGCAGCACCACCGCCTGAACCGGCGCCAGCCACACCGGGAACGCTCCGGCATAATGCTCAATGAGCACTCCGAAGAAGCGCTCGACCGAACCCAGCAGCGCCCGGTGCACCATGACGGGCGTGTGCGCGTGGCCGTCCGCGGCGACGTATTCCAAGCCGAACCGCCGCGGCAAATTGAAATCGAATTGCACGGTGGTGAGCTGCCACGGGCGGCCAATGGCGTCCACCAGCTTGATGTCAATTTTCGGCCCGTAGAAAACGGCCTCGCCCGGCATGTATTTGTAGGGAACCTTCATCCGCTTGAGCGTCTCGATCAGCGCTCCTTCGGCCCGCTCCCAATCCTCGACCGTACCGGCGTAGTGCTCGGCATGATTGGGGTCGCGCGCGGAAAGCTCAACTTCGTAGCGGTCGAAGCCGAATGTCTTTAGCACCTCGAAGGCGAACTCCACGCAGGACTCGACTTCGGCCTCCAGTTGCTCGGGCATGCAGAAGATGTGGGCGTCGTCCTGGGTAAAGCCGCGCACGCGCATCAGGCCGTGCATCACGCCCGAGCGCTCGTAGCGGTAAACCGTCCCCAGCTCCGCCAGGCGCATGGGCAACTCGCGGTAGCTGCGCCGCCGGCTCTTATAGATCAGGATGTGGCCGGGGCAGTTCATGGGCTTGAGCTGGTAGCGGTCGTTCTCGACCGGCATGGGCCCGAACATGTTTTCGCGATAAAAGTCCGTGTGGCCGCTGATTTCCCACAGGTGCAGGCGCATGGCATGCGGCGTGTAGACCATGGCGTAGCCGCGTTTCACGAGTTCCGCGCGCAGCCAGTCCTCAATCTCGGTGCGGATAATCCCACCCTTGGGATGCCAGAAGATCAATCCCGGTCCCGCGTCGTCCTGAATGCTGAACAGGTCCAATTCCGTGCCCAGCCGGCGGTGGTCGCGCTTCTTGGCCTCTTCGATCTGGTTCAGGAAATCATCCAGATCCTTCTTGGAAAAGAACGCCGTCCCGTAGATACGCTGCAGCGGATGCGAGTGCTCATCGCCCTTCCAGTGCGCGCCGGCAACGCTCAAGAGTTTGACTGCCTTGATGCGGCCGGTCGACGGGATGTGCGGCCCGCGGCAGAAATCCAAAAACTTCCCGGTGCGATAAGCGGAAAAAACCGGATCGGCTTTTTCTTGAATCAGCTCACACTTCAGGAACTCCCCCATCTTCTCAAACAGCTTGATGCCCTCTTCCTTGTTGTAGTACACGCGCTCGTAAGGCAGGTCGGCTTTCACCAGCTCCTGCATTTTGGCTTCGAGCTTCGCCAAGTCGTCTTCGGTGAACGGCTTTTCGCGATAGAAATCGTAGTAGAAGCCGGTCTCGGTCGGCGGGCCGACGCCCGGGTGCGCATCCGGGAAAAGCTCCAGCACTGCCGCGGCCAGCAGGTGGGCGGAGGAGTGGCGATAAATCTCCAACCCTTCCGGTGAACTCGGAGTGACGAACTGAATGGGGGCGTCGGACTGGATGCGATGAGAAAGGTCCACTAGGCGGCCGTCCACCTTCGCCGCCAATGCGTCGGCGGCGAGGCGCGGCCCGACCGATTTGGCAACTTCCAGCGCGGTGGTGCCCTGAGGAAATTCCTTCGTGGCTCCGTCGGGGAACGTGACTCTAACGCTTGGCATACCGCGGTTCGTTTCCTGATTCAATATACAATCCTCAAAAATAGCAGATTCTTAAGGGCTCGGTCAAACCCTCAGCGTGGAGTTTTGCTCTTGCCAGATGACGCTTGGCGTCCAGGGGGCGTTCCCATCTCGCCGTGCCCGCTAGAAACAAGGGCCTCCGATGGAGGCGGACCGGGCAAACTAAGGCAGGCAAGAGAACTAAACGTGACGGCTGGCGCCGCGGCTTGAAGGGCTGGCCCCCTTGACGATTTTGCAAATCCCCTTCAGTATGAAACCAGCGTTTGTCTGCGGGCCTGTAGCTCAGCTGGGAGAGCACCTGGTTTGCAACCAGGGGGTCAGGGGTTCGAGCCCCCTCAGGTCCACCAACCCGCTTTAAATCTTGTAGTTAGCGACTCGCAGTGCTGGTGATAGCACTTGGGCGGGAACCAGGGGGTCGATGGCCCGAGTTAACTCAATTCGGCCAACGCTTCCCGCGCGGTTTCATTGATATAGCTCGCTCACACAGATTGGCTTGGCCAGCGAATTGGAAAGATGAGGGGACAAAACGCTTGAGAATCCCCCTGTGGCTCGCCAAAATATCATTCGCTATGAATCTTGGCGCAAATCGTCCCTCCTTCAGCCTAGAGAGAACACTGAACCGAACTCGAGAGTGTCTTTTGTCAACGCGAAGTTACGGCGGAAGGCGAGCCCGTGTGCGCGCACATTCGGCGCATCTTTGTTGAGGTCCGTTGAATAATAGTCGGTCCGGATCACGCGGTCTGATCGTAACGATGATGCAAGCCGCCGAGTCGCTCGTGAGAGAGGATTCGGCCTGGGCCTTTGGAGCAAGTTCTGCCGCCCGGCGTTCCCTTCCCAAGTCCTAACGAGGATTACAAATCATAGTGACGCCTTCCTTGTAGCGGCGCTGTCCCCAGCGCCGAAAAGCGCCGGTGAGGACACCGGCGCTACAGCCCCGTGGTCACTGTAATATGTAAGACTCCGTAAGTGGGAGCGGTCGTCATGGTAGTAGTGGGGGTAATCAGCGAGCAGCCGTTTCAGATGGCGTTCATTCATCGCGATTATATGATCGAGCAGGTCTCGCCGGCAGCTTTCGACCCATCGTTCCGCCACGCCATTTTGCCAGGGGCTTTCAAAGGAGGTTCGGGTGGGGTTCATTCCCGAGGATTTCACGGCCACGCGGACCGGGATCCCATATTTGGCATCATGGTCGAAAATCAGATATCCGGGTACCGATTGGAATGGAAACGCCTCCCGCAACTGCTGCACAACCTATGGACTTGTCAGATGCCAGGTAACGTCGAAGTGCACAATGCGTCGGCAGTCATGGTAGATCACAAAGAAGCAATAGAGCAGGCGGAAGGTGGCTGTCGGAAGCGTGAAGAAATCCATCGCCGCGATGCGATCCCGATGGTTGTGGAGAAAGGCAAGCCAGCGCTTACCGGGATCAGAGGTCCTTGGGGCTCGTTTCATCCAGCGGGAAACCGTTCGCTCGGTGACATCGAACCCGAGCATGAGAAGTTCTCCGTGGATGCGAGGCGCGCCCCAAGTCGGGTCCTCAGCAACCATGCGAAAGATGAGATCCCGTACCTCTTTGGATGTCTGTCTTCTCCCCACTCGCCTCCTGACTCTCGAAATGGACCTCCAATACAGCCGAAAACCAGCTCGGTGCCAGCGGACCGCGGTTTCGGGCGTGACGATGAGGAGGCATTGCCTCCAACCAGACCAGACTCGCCGGGCAACGACCCAGAAGAGCCTGTCGAAAGTGCCCAATCTCGGCCGTGGTTGACGCCGTTTCAGCACGACAAGCTGTTGGCGTAGGGCTAGGTTTTCGAGGAGGAGACTCGGTTGCGCACGAAAGAGGCGAGCGAACATTCCAAAGCAGAGCCAAAGTAGTCGAGGCAGGGCCAGCAGTTATATTAGAAGGCCGGTGATACGATGGCAGCTATGTTATCTCAAGCCCGGCCAGAATTTTGGCGAACGACAGGGTTAGCGCAGAGCCAGGATGCATTTTCCGCGAAGCACAACGGGTAGTAGGGAGAGTCGAAACGGCTACGCGCGCGAGGGGATTACCACTTGGCTCAAATCCAGCTCCACGACGCCGGGGACCGCCTGGGCGACGCGCTTGATTTCTTCAAGCTCCTCGAGCGCTGTAACTCTGCCTTGTACGGTGACTCGCCCCTGTCGCGAGGTTACTTCGAACTCCAGGTGGGATGTAGCGGGATTGATTGCCAGGTTGGCTCGAACACGGCTGCCGACCGCCAGATCCTCCATCTGAGCCAGACACTCGCCGGCAAAGCTGAAGCACCTCTGCTGACGTGCCGCAGTGGCGACGATTTCGCAAGCCTCCGGAACATCCATGGCGTCCAGGTTGATCACTAGATCATAGAGGGCAGGGTCTTCCCAGTCCACGCCGTAAAGAAAGTGCGTCCATCTCCTGCGGTCGTGGTCTACTTTGTGGATATGTGTCACTGCTTCGTGGTTGTTCAGCTTGAGGCGCTGCTGAACCATCGTTATCCGCTTCTCCATGGGCGCGATGATCCGCACTTTGAGGACCGGGGCAGCCCCTTTCAGTAGCAAGTGGCCGGCATGCCCGTGGTAGACCACCTTGCCGGTCTTGACCTCTTCGGCCAAGGCGGCTTGAAACAGAGCGAGGTACTGATAACGTTTGTTCTTGAACCGTTCAAGGAAGCTGGGTGGTTTCAGTAACGCATCCAATACTTCCTCTTGCGAGATCCCACTCGCAGCGGCTCTCTCTGCGACAACGTCTCGGTCCACACAACGATAGCCAAGAGTCGCCCCCAGACATTCGGCCAGCATTTTGCCACCGCTGAAAGATCCTCTCGAGATGGTGATGATGCTCGTTGTTCCCGCACCCACCCTGTAAGTTTGCCACCATCATATCACCAAAGCATAGCCCGTGAGGCGTGGTGAAACCCAAATCGGAACATTTGCCCAAACCGGCTCACAGGCTGTATGAAGACAATATGTCGCTAGTTGTAAACAGGCTCTCTGCGGGGTAGAATACGCGTGGACCCTTCGGATTGCATCCTCGCCTCGCCTATGCTATCCAGCGGTCGCGCTCGCCACCGACCCGAACCTCACCGGGCGTCTCATCCCATAGCAGGATTCTTGCGCGTTCCGGAAGTCCGCAGGTGCTCAGCCAAACCAGACGGCAAATTCCGCCACCCAAGGGCTTGGGGGAATTGTTCATGAGCTTTGAGGGACCTGTTCGCGGTTATTGTGGTTGTCGCTCATTTACCGACGAATGCTCGTAGGTAATGCGAAGGATCCGCACAATGCGACGCATGGAAAACTTGATTGGCCTTGTGCTGCTTGGGGGATTGCTCGTCTCCGCTGCCACGGTTCTGGGGGGAGGCGTGATTTTCCTGTGGCGGCACGGTTCAAGCCCCGTTCATTATCGCGTGTTCCGGGGAGAGCCCTCGGATCTCCGAACGCTCGCCGGCATCTGGGCTGATGCCAAACGTCTTTCGGGCCGGGGTATTATCCAGTTGGGATTGATGCTGCTGGTGGCTGTGCAAGTGGTTCGCGTGGGATTGACGGGTCACTTTTCCTCCTGAATCGGGACGCAAAGTTCGTTGTCATCACGTTGATGGTGCTCGCGCTGTTATCTTACGCGCTGTTCTTCGCGGGCCGATGACCGCGCTCGACTCCCGGCCCTCGGCCGAAAAACGCCACGAAGAGGGCGAGCACCTTTGAGGAGGTAGCTAAGTGGAAGTTGCCGCCCAATCGCAGGCCATCCGCACGCTGAATCAAGCGGGAGCCGGCTAAGAAGGGATCCGGCGGACAGCGAAGGTTGTCAATGGTGTGAAAGGAGCGGCCGTGCGTTTTCAAGAAGCTGGAGAGATTGGGCACGTGGCATGAAGCACCGAAAGGGTGAGTGAAGGGGCGCGAAAACTTCGCAGGCCGGACAAGGAGCGGCTTGTTTGGTTCTTCTCACGGACGTCGGCCTCGCGGGAACAAGCGGGTACATCTGAGAAGAGTTGGTTTCGAAAGGGCGATGTCACCGTGATTCGAGAAGGTAAGGCCGTGCGTTCCACCCACTTCGGAATTGCCAGTTGTCTACTTTTGCTGTCCGTTCCGGCTGTCTGCCGGGGCGCATCCCAGACGCCCAGTAGCCCTGTTGTGAAACACCCGCCGGGTGCGTACGCCCACGTAAACGGGGCGAAGCTCTGGCACGAGAGCGAAGGTAAAGGCCCGCCGCTGGTGTTGATTTCCGGCGGTCCCGGCGCGCCGCACAATGTCTTTCATCCGTGGTTTTCCGCTCTGGCAGTTCATTACCGCGTGATTTACTTCGACGCCTTCGGGCGAGGCAAATCCGACCGTGGCCGGTCGCCGAAGGAATACACCTTCGATCGCGACGTAAAGGACCTTGAGGGCTTGCGCAAGGCTCTGGGGTTCAACAAGATGGCCGTACTTGGGTTCTCTTACGGCGGCATGGTCGCGCAGGCGTATGCGCTCAAGCACCCGGGAAGGGTAGGCCACCTGATCCTTGCCGACACACTCTACAGCGGCGAAATGTGCACCCACCATGTCGAGAAGATTCATGTAAAGAGGGTGATCCGGGTCGAGCAACGTCAGCAACTCAGACACAAAACGAGAAGTACCAGCATTGACGAGTGCAATGATCAGGTTCCGGCAAGACGCACCCCCATTCTTTCCCTCCATTCGCAATCGCTTATGCTCAAGAGCCTGCGTAATGATATATTGTCCAGCGGACAAACACCTTTGCAGATTGCGTGGAAGGTTGTGCTACATTGACAAGATGAGGCCTTCTCCACTTTGGGGGAGGCCGAGGGGTCAGACAGCAGGTGGCTCGCTATGGATGAGAAGCCAGCAAGCAAAGCGTCGCGCCTGCTGAGAGATGGCAGGCGAAGCCGGGACCCCAACGTCTTCCATGGCGGTCTCCTTAGAGACGGCAACCTAGGGAGCCTCCGGGTGACGGAAGTCGCGTACCCGCCCGGGCTCGATGTTGCCACCCATGCTCACCAGCACGCCTATCTGGGGATCACCGTGCGCGGCGCATCAGTCCAATGGTGTGGAACTCAGACGCGCCTCTCGCAGGCATGGACCGTGACTTATCACCCACCGCAGGAAATTCACCGCGACCATTTCGAACCCTCTGGGGCCTTGGGCCTCAACGTGGAGTTTATGCCGGGTTTTCTCGAACGCCTAGCTCTGCCGCCGTCTTTGCTGGAGCGGGGGATTCATTCCTCAGAAGGTGACACGGCTTGGCTTGCGGCCCGACTCTACCGGGAGTTTCTGCAGGCGGATGAGCCGGCGGTCGCCAGCGTGGAAGGCCTGACCCTGGAGTTGCTGGCCCACCTGTGGCGCGGCCGATCGTCATCGCTTCCGGGCAATCCGCCCCTTTGGCTGCAAAGGGTCAAGGAATTGCTTCGAACGCACTTCTCCGAACGCTTGAGCCTGTTTGACCTGTCCGCTTGGGCGGGGATCCATCCCGTGCATCTGGCTCGCACGTTCCGAAAGTTCCAGGGATGCACCGTGGGCGACTATATCCGGCGACTGCGCGTGGAGCACGCCTGCCGCGAAATCTCCCAAAAGCACCCTCCCCTTGCCGACGTTGCCCTCTCCTCCGGGTTCTGCGACCAGAGCCAATTCTGCAAAACCTTCAGGAATCTCACCGGGATGACCCCGCGCGAGTATCAAGAAG
>JAHEKS010000225.1 GCA_024638215.1 Acidobacteriota bacterium
CCCGGACGTACTACCCCGCCTTTTCGTACACCCTGGAATCGCCCCAGTGGCGCCAAGCCGTCACCAGCGCGCTGCCCAATTCCGTGGCGGCACTGCTTTACTCGAACTTCCCGGGATCCAACGGATTCGTGATGAACACCGTGGACCGGTACGTCGGGGACACGTACGGCGGGTTTGGAACGCTCGTGTGTCCGGATTATCTGGGGCCGGTCAGCGCGGCGGACTATCAGAACGCTGTGCGAATTACTTCCAACTTCCAGAAGCTGTTCGGCGTGACGGCGGAGGAGGCCGCGGATTGCCCCACGCCCCTTGCGGTCGGGCAGAGTCTAACGCAGGCGGAGAACCGCAACCTGCCCCTGCAAGTAAACGCCGTCGCTCTGCTGCCGACGCAAGGATCGCAAGATGGGCTGCTGACGCAGGGCGACCAGTGGTCGGCGCGCATTGACCACAACATCGGCGATCGCGACCGGCTCTTCGGCCGCTTTATCTGGCAAAGGCAAACGGACCAGTTCGGTGTGCCTGGCAACCCTTCGTATTACGGCCTGCGCGGGTTTGCCAATCCCTTGACCGGTCTTTATCCAAACTTTGCCATCTCCTGGACGCACACCTTTAGTCCTACGGTCGTCAACGAAGTGCGCGCCGGCTACGCCCGCAACGGCAATGACTTCTCCGTCAAACTTGCGCCCGGCGTTCCCGAAGTGGACTTCGACACCGGAGACTTGGGATTTGGGTCCTACGAAGGCTATCCACAGCGTTTCCATGAGAACATTTACAATTATTCCGACCTCGTGAATATCGCGAAAGGCCGGCACGGAATCAAAGCGGGCGTGGAGTTCCGCCGTAACATCGAGAACAGCGAATTCAATTTTGCGCGGCCAGACTACTATTTCTTTGACCCAGTGTTCTTTGCCGCTGATGCCCCCTACTACCAGGACGCGGGAGTTGATCCCGGAATCCTTACCAACCGCCCGGCCGAGCTTTCCGACAATATCCGCTCGTGGCGGAATCTGGAAATGGGATTGTTTATCCAGGACGATTGGAAAGTGACGCCGCATTTGACTCTGAATCTGGGCTTGCGCTACGACCTCTATACCCGGCACACGGAACAATTCGGCCAGGTCACGCAATTCACTTTGGGTCCGGGCTCGAACGTCACCGAACGCGTCCGAAACACCAACACGCCGGCGGGCTTGCCGGGCTGCGATACCCCCGAGCAAGAGCAATTGGCACAGCTTGCCGGGGTTTGCGGGCCGGGTGGTTTTGCCAAGGCTAAAGTCATCGGGCCGGGCGACCATAACAATTTTGGCCCTCGATTCGGATTTGCCTGGTCGCCGCTGGCGAACAATAAATTGTCAGTGCGCGGCGGCTTTGGCGTCTCGTATGAGGGGACTTTGTACAACCCGCTTTCCAATACTCGCTGGAATCTCCCTTACTATTCCGTCGACGAGGCGGTTAACTTCCTGGGCGGCGACGTGAACAACATTGTCTATGGGCCGAGCGTGATGGATGCGAACGGCGCCGTCGTTTTCGACCCCAGCCGGAAGCCCACTTTCACTGGTCCGGCCACCAACCCGGGTCAAGGGGTCGGCGTGCAAGCGGTGGGCAACTTGGGGGGGTGGGACCCGAACAATCCCAACCTGGCGGCCATTACCTCCATTGTGGACCCCGCCGGCATGCGCGACCCTTATGTCTACAGTTTCTTCTTCGGGATTCAGCAGGAAATCGCTCGTGACACGATGCTGGAAGTGAACTACGTGGGGAGCGCCGGGCACAAGTTGTTCCGCGCGGCGGAAATCAATAATGCGCGGGGCGGCCGCCTGCCCATTCCCGGCATGTGCCTAAACGTTCAGGGCGAAACCGTGTGCAGCAATCGGGACACCACCATCAACCCGGTCACAGGTAATTTCGTCAACGCCTTCGGGTCGGTGAACCCCAATTACGGCAACCTGCGAGTCTGGGAGAATGCTGTCAATTCCAACTACAACTCGCTCCAGGTTTCCGCCACGCACCGCGGCAAGCGAGGCTTGACGCTGGCTGCCCACTATACCTGGGGACATTCGATTGACGAGGGTTCGGATTGGCACAGCGGGGGCGTTTCGATCAATGGCTTTGCGGCGGGCGATGCTTATAACCTCGATGTCGCACACCCTGAGCTCGACCGGGGCAATTCGACGTTCGATTTTCGCCACCGGTTTGTCTTCAACCAGGTTTGGGAGCTTCCCTGGCGGCAGGACCAGCGCGGACTGGTCGGGCATTTCCTGGGCGGATGGCAGTTCAACAGCATCTGGAGTTTGCAGAGCGGGGCGCATTGGACGGCGTTTCAACACGGCCCAAGAGACCTCCGCTGCTCCGGCGGCGCCGAGGATGGCGCCTCCGCGAACGGCGCCGGGGGAGCGAGCGCTTGCTTGGATGGAGGCGGCGAGATCGTTAACGTCGGTGGCGACTTTAACCTGAATGGAATCGGTAACGACCGCCCCGACCCCGTGGGCGCGAATACCATCCATGCCACCAAGGAACAATGGATCCACGGCTTCTTCGATGGGAAGAACGCCTATGAGGGCGGCTTCGTCAAGGCGCCGTGCCTTGGCTGTAACGGGGCCTTGGGCCGCAACACTTTGGTCGGGCCGGGCCTTTTTCAGACGGACTTCTCCGTCTTCAAGAAAATTTCGATCAAGGAGCGCTTGGCGCTCCAGTTCCGCGCCGAGTTTTTCAATGCCTTCAATCGGGCCAACTTCCACCCGCCTTGGCCGCAACAGCATTGGGTGGACAATCCGTTGTTCGGACAGGCGGCTGGCACCTTCGACCCTCGCGAGATTCAGCTTGCCCTGAAGATGATTTGGTAGAGATGCAAAGGTAGGACCTTGCTGGGCACGACGATCTCTCACTATCGGATTCTTGAACAACTGGGTGCCGGCGGGATGGGGGTTGTGTTCAAAGCCGAGGACACTCGACTGCATCGTTTTGTCGCGTTGAAATTCCTTCCCGAAGCTCTTTCCAAAGACCGCCAAGCCCTGGAGCGCTTCGAGCGCGAGGCGCAGGCGGCTTCGGCGCTCGACCACCCCAACATTTGCACCATCTACGAAATCGGCGAACACGAAGGCCAGCCCTTCCTGGCCATGCAGTACCTGGAAGGAGAGACGCTCAAAGAAGTGCTCGGTAGGGGAGCGCTTCGCGCTCCCGCGGGAGGGCAAAGCCCTCCCCTACCCACCGACGAAGTCCTGGACCTGGCGATTCAGATTGCCGACGCGCTCGATGCCGCGCACGCGAAAGGCATCATCCATCGCGACATCAAGCCAGCGAACATCTTCGTGACCCAGCGAGGCCAAGCCAAGATCTTGGACTTCGGACTGGCCAAGCTGCAAGTGCCCGAGGGCACGCCGGCCGAGAACCTCCCCACAGCGGCAACAGAAGACGCTCACCTGACCAGCCCCGGGGCGGTGGTGGGAACGGTGGCCTATATGTCACCGGAGCAGGTGCGTGGGAGGAAGCTTGATGCGCGGTCGGACCTATTTTCTCTCGGTGTGGTGCTTTATGAGATGACGACGGGACACCGGCCGTTCGTGGGAGAAACCACCGGGGTGCTCTTCGACGCTATTCTGAACCGGCCGGCCACGCCGCCGGTACGGCTGAACCCTCAGATTCCGCCCAAACTGGAAGAAATCATCGGCCGGCTGCTGGAAAAGGATTCCGACCTGTGTTACCAGAGCGCGGCCGACCTTCGAGCGGAGTTGAAACGCCTGAAGCGCGACACCGAATCGGGCCGCGTGGCCCCGGCCATCGGGCCGGGAACGTCAGGCAGCCAAGCGACGACCGGCGTGCGCGAAGCGATCTCCGGTCCGGGTGCCGCGCGGGCCGCCGCCGAGCCGGCAGAGCTAAGCTCCGACTCGGCGATGGTGGCTAGTCTTGTCAGGCGGCACAGGCGCGCGCTCCTCGCTGCCGGTGCCGCCGTGGTCCTAGTTCTGCTGGGCGTCGGCTACGGCTTTTATCGCCTGAGTCGCCGCCCCTCGGCGCCACCGCGTGAAAAAATGCAATTCACTCAGCTTACGAGCAGTGGGAAAGCCGTTTTCGCCACGATTTCGGCCGACGGCAAATACGTCGTCTACGTTCAATCGGACGCCGGGCAAGTCAGCCTCTGGCTTTTCCAGGTCGCAACGGGAAGCAATGTACAGATCGTTCCGGCGGCCGGAGAAGATGTCGTTTTCTCAGCGCCGACTTTTTCAAACGACGGGAACTTTGTTTATTACGTTAGATTCGACAATACTCATCCCAGGGGCGAACTCTATCGGGTGGCCTCGCTGGGTGGAACGCCGGAGAAGCTTTTCGGAGTCCTCGACAGTCCCGTTACATCATCGCCTGATGGTCAGCGCTTGGCCTTCTACCGAGAACTTCCCGAGGGCAAGACTGCTTTGATGACGGCCCGGCCCGATGGGCAAGATGAACGACAGCTGTTTACCCTCAGGGAGCCGGAAGCTCTCCACGGCATACCTGCCTGGTCGCCAGACGGAAAAGTCATTGCTGTCGGCAAGAGGAGTCTCTCACCGCGTCTTCAGACGGACATCCTTGCGATTGCGGTCGCTGACGGTCAAGCAACTCCGGTCGGCTCGCCTCATTTTGCTGAAGTCGGCAGGCTGGCATGGCTGCCGGAGGGCAGCGGCCTCGTGATGCCGGCGGTTGAACTGAATTCGCCTAACCTGCAAAAGATGCAGATCTATGAGGTCACGTACCCGGACGGAGAAGTGCGCAGGATTACTAACGACCTGAATGGGTACATTGGGATGGCAATCACGGCCGATTCTCGAGCGCTCGTTACGACACGGCTGGACTTCCAGACCAAGTTGTGGGTAAGCACGAAGCCCCGATGGTCCAAGCTTAATGAACTCCCGACCTCGGGCACTGGTGTTGGCGAAGACGGCCTGGCGTGGACTCCCGACGGGCGTATTGCCTACACTTCGTATCCTTCTGCCGGTGAGGATATATGGACCGTGGACCCATTGGGCAAGGAGCAGAGACGGCTGACGGGCAGCGTCGGAGTCGATTTCCAGACGGCCTGCGGCGACGGAAAGCATCTGGTTGTTGACTCGGGCAAGGGAGGGGGTTTAAACCTATGGCGCATGGATATGGACGGTTCCAATCAAGTCCAATTAACCAAGTCGAACACCGATTTTAATCCTTCATGTTCGCCGGATGGCCAATGGGTCGCCTACAACTCCTCCCAGGGAGGCAAATGGACAGTCTGGAAAATCGGCATTAATGGTGGCGAACCCATTCAGTTGACGAATGAACAAGCTTGGACGCCTGTTTTCTCGCCTGATGGCAAGTGGATTTCCTGCTATCGTGTACCCGACGCCCAAGAAAACGTTATGTTCAGCATTCTTCCGGCGTCGGGCGGCGACTTCGCAAAGGACATCCGGGTTCCCCTCACAGTTGATAATAGAAGCCGCTGGGCGGCGGATGGGCGTAGCCTCACTTACTCCTACACACGGGGCGGCGTTGCGAACATTTGGAGCCAGTCCCTGGACGGAGGCCCGCCCAAACAGTTGACCGATTTCAAAACAGACCTGATCTTCAACTTCGCGTGGTCGCCCGACGGCCAAAAACTTGCTCTCTCCCGCGGCACCATGAGTACAGACGTCGTGATGATCACCAATTTCCGATGATCGGGGAAACGATTTCTGACCTCCGATAGAAAAAGAAGCAAGGGCTTCAGTGCAAAGGATGAACTCCCGAAAGGCTTGGATTTGAAAACTATCTGTACCAATAATGGTAGCACCGCTTTCGCCTCGTACAAGAACGGTGCATCTTGAGCGTCCTGAACGAATTCTTCAGTAACTTGCGGTTGCCAACCGTACACCGAAATCAATAACATAGGCTTCCTAAACTGGGCACAGTGACAGTCGAAGGTATTGGGCAGGGGATGCCGGAGGGTAGCGCCCCTTGGGGCCCGAGATGGCTCTTGACTTATTACAAGACTGTTATAAAATAGAGTTGCCATGAAACCACGGGAGCTCAAGTCCGCGCGGCTGAAGCTGGGGTGGGGCCAAACTCAAGCGGCCCGGCGTCTCGGTGTGTCGCAACCTTACTTGGCCATGCTGGAAGAGGGAAAGCGCCGCCTCACACCCAACCTGACGCGCAAGGCAGCGTTGGCTTACAAACTCCCGTTGGTGGAGCTGCCCGTGCCGCGCCCATACGAGTATCCGGGACATGTAGGGCCGAAGCGTCTGGTCGAGTTTCTATCGAGTCTCGGCTATCCTGGCTTCGCCTACGTCCGCACGCGCGCGGAAAGGCGGAATCCGGCAGAGGTCTTGCTCATCGCCTTGGCTCAAGAGGGTCTTGTGGCGCGGGTGGCGGAGGCGCTTCCGTGGCTCTTGCTCCGGTTCTGCCAGATGGACTTTGGATGGCTAGTCGAACAAGCCAAGAGGTTTGACCTTCAAAATCGCCTGGGATTCTTGACGAGCCTTGCTCTGAGGCTTTCGGAAAGTACACCCGCCTCTGACCGAACAGTGGCCTTGTCCAGCCTGGAAGCCACGCTGGATCGAAGCCGGTTGGTCCGAGAAGATTCTTTTCCTAGGCCTCCGCGCAATGATAGCGAGCGGGAGTGGCTGAAACAAAACCGGTCAGAGGAAGCACGTCGTTGGAATCTGCTATCGGACTTGCGGCCTGAACATCTTCAATATGCCGAGTAGTTACAAAGGGGCCATCCCTTCACCATGGGCGGAGTTCCTAAAGGAGCTCGATGAGCTTCTTTCAAATCAGGTGGAAGTTCATTGCATTGGCGGCTTCGTGGTCAGTCTCCACTACGGCCTTCCACGGCCCACAGGGGACGTTGATTACTATTCTGTGTTGCCGGCGCACTTCGCGCGCGAACTTCAGGCTCGAGCTGGTCGTGATTCCAGGCTGGCCAAGAAATACAAACTTCACTTTCAGCATGTCGCGGTGACCAATCTCTCCGAGAATTACGAAGACAGGCTGGAAGAAATGTTTCCCGGCCAATTCAAGAAGCTGCGCCTTTTCGCGCCGGACCCATATGATTTAATTCTGTCGAAATTAGAGAGGAACAGTCCCAAGGACCGCGACGACGTGGAATATATGGCCAAAACTCTCCGTCTCGACGCCGCTTTGCTGCGAGAACGCTACCAAAAGGAATTGCGCCCGTACCTCAGCAATGAAGCTCGGCACGATCTCACCCTCAGCCTGTGGATAGACTCATGCTTCCCGCCGTCGAGATAGCGGGTAGGCCATTACTCCTTGCGTGGCGGCCGAAACTTCTTGGATGTTCCCGTTTTGCCGTGATACATCTTAGAAAGCTAAATTGGGTGGCAGTCGCTTCGACAGCGGAATCACATGCGCTATGGTTTTTGGTTGCGACTTTCTTGATAAGCCGGTAGCGCGCACCGCATAGAGCAATCCACATGGCGCGGAAATATTTGGCGTTCGACATCGAAACAGCAAAGGACGTGCCAGGGGCTGACTTCAACTGGAAGCCTCACCGCCCCCTCGGCATCTGCTGCGCCGCCGCTCTGCGGTGTGATGCGCCGGAACCGAGTGTCTGGTACGGAAAGAAGGTCGATGGCACCCCTGCCAAGCAAATGTCGATGGCGGAAGCCAGGGAACTAGTACAAGAGTTGGCAGGACTGGTGGCGGAAGGCTACACGCTGTTAACGTGGAATGGCCTTGGATTTGACCTCGACATTTTGGCGGAGGAATCGGCGCTGCCCAGGGAATGCAAGGAACTGGCCTTGAACCACGTTGACGCGATGTTCCATGTGTTTTGCCAACTCGGTTATCCTGTGGGACTCGAAAAGGCGGCACAAGCGCTAAGGATTCCGGGCAAACCGCCAGGAATGTCCGGCGTTCTCGCCCCGCAGCTTT